>WGFJ01000076.1 GCA_015492305.1 Deltaproteobacteria bacterium | reverse complement strand
TGAAGATGGAAGGAAAGAACCCACCACCCCTTGCCCTGGGTATGACAATACCCTCTATAACACCAAACCTCGTCTCCATATCCCTTACCCTGTAACCGTTCCTGTAATCCATCCTCTCAGAGGTCCTCTCATAGGGAAGACACCCTATAAACCTCCTGAACTCCTCTTCAATGGCCCTCTCTATGGCCATCCTCACCACCCCCCTCACCCACTCATCAAGGGCATCTGAAGATGCTTGTAAGAGAGATAAATAAACAGTTTAAGGTGCCTCTTAAGGTGCTTTGCAAAAGGTTCGGTATTGCAAGGGCATCTGTTTACCGCAATGGCAAAGATAAAGATACAGAGCTTAAAGAAAGAATCATCGCCATAGCATCCAGATATACTGCCTGGGGCTACAGAATGATCCTGGCTGAGCTGAAAAAACAGGGCTTCAGAATCAATCATAAGAAACTCTACAGACTTTATCGTTCCTTGAGGCTACAGAAACCTCCTGTGATATCCAGAAAGAGACACACTAAAGTGACACAACCCTTCGAGGCAACTCAGCCAGAATTTCCCTGCCATGTATGGGCTGTAGACTTCCTGCATGACAGAACAACCACTGGTAAGACCTTCAGGATATTCAATGTCCTTGATGTATTCAGTAGACGAGGCTTTGAGCCTGTTGTAGAATACTCTCTGCCAGGCAGATACATTGCTCAGTATCTCGACAGTCTCTGCAGGCTCTACGGACCTCCCAGAGTGCTTAGAAGAGACGATGGGCCAGAGTTTCGCTCCTCTGAGTTCCAGAGGGTTATAAGAAGATGGAGGATCAGAGAGGAGGTGATACCACCTGGACAGCCCTTCAACAACGGCCATATCGAGAGCTATCATGGAACGATGAGGGATGAGTTACTCCAGAGAGAGGAGTTTGAAACCCTTAAGGAGGCTCAACAGAAGATAAAAGAATGGGTGAGAAGGTATAATACAGAGAGACCCCATTCTTCTCTGGGATATAGAACCCCTCAGGAGGTCTGGGATGAATACTATAGGAACTGACATAACCGGTGTCTCAAAAACGGGGTGCGTCACCCCAATGTCTCTCATAACCCCTGTCTCACTTTTGGGGGCATATCACCAGGAAGGGGTCTTTACTTATGAATCTTCCTATCTCTGGATCATAATACCTCGCCCTGTAGTAGTAAAGCCCTGTCTCTTTATCATATTCTCTTCCTGTGAAGGTATAAGGCTGTCTTATCCTTCCTATATGCCTCACCCTTCCATAGGAGTTTAACATTTACACAGTTCAGTGGACAGTCCTCCTATTTTTCGACCCCTTGCTTAGTTTCCACTAAGGTATCGGTAAATATGCAAAAAGCTACCTAATACAAACACTATTCCAATTAATATTAGAAGGGCTCTTGCAATAACTTCACTAATATCGTCATATTTAGCTTCTCCAAAAATCTTAATTTTTTCCTCTCTACACCCTTTAGCCAAACTTTTACTAGTTATAATTATTCCTACCCCAAGAACAAATAAAACTATTCCGTTGATCAGCTTTGCCAAGCCTCCTATGGACATCTCTCCCCCTCAGGTACCCCACCACCAAACCATTCATAAATAAAAGACCAATCAAATATCTTGATAGTATGTGTCGCTGTGATAGAGCTACCAAATCCAATCCCATACCCAGCACCCCAAGTCCAAGAAAATCCTTTGCTGCCAAAACTCCCACCTGCCTGTGCTCCAACTATACCAGTGCCACCTCTGACAGTACCTGTCACACTAACGCCCCCTGATGGTTCACCAAATGGATTAAAAGTGGCAGAAATTCCTCTTCCGACTCCCAAACCAAAACCATAATAACCATATATTCCAGAAGGCCCAATCTGTACTCCAATAGTAACTCCAGGACCTAAGGCCCCCGTTGCTGAACCACTGTATCCAATATCAATATACCAAAACCCTAAAGGATCTATGCGAATGATTGGATTATTCCCCACATACGGATACAGATTCAATGTCTGGGGATTGGTGAGGAGGCCAGGAAATGGGTCTTTGCTTAGGAATCTCCCTATCTCTGGATCATAGTATCTGGCACGATAGTAGTAAAGTCCTGTTTCTTTATCATATTCTCTACCTGTAAAGGCATAGGGCTGTCTTATCCTTCCTATACGTCTCACCCTGCCATAGGAGTCATACCTGTATATACCCACCACCCTGCCATTCTTATCTGTAAGGGCTGTTATACTTCCCAATCCATCTGAATGATAGTAATAGACCTTACCTTTTCTCTCTATTGCCAGGGGTTCATCTATCCCTGGACCATGGATGTATTTTGTTACTTCTCCCTTTTCATCCTCTTCCATGATGATGTCTTCTCTGTCATAGGTGTAGTAGGTGGTTTTTATCTTTACCCTCCCTATACCTTCTTTTAAGACTGTCTTTAAGATCCTCCTTCCAAAGGGGTCATAGGCAAAGGTGACCGTTATAGTCTTATGACCTCTCTTCTTTACTACCTCTGTAAGCCTGTTCTCGTAGTCGTAGGTGTAGGTGGTTGTCTCTCTCCTGCCTGTCTTTTTATGAGGTTTCCATTCCTGTCGTATTCATACCGGTGTTTCCTGTCTTTTATGAGCTGGTTGGCTTCGTTGTAGACTTCTCTATAGGATACATACCTGTTTCCAGCCGGGTCATAGGAGTATTCCTCTACCCTTCCATGGTATCCTCTTCTCTGCCAGGGGACTCTGCCCTTTTCTACTGCCTTTATGAGCCTGTCAAGCTCGTCATAGATGTAGGTGGTGGTATGTTTCCTGGTCTTCTTTAAATTAGGGAGCTTTATGGCCTCTTGCTTTGATGTCCTGTTGCCTTTTCTGTCGTATCCGTATCTGTAGGCCTTTATGAGCCTGCCTGTGTTCAGCCTGTGTATGAGGTCTGTGAGCCTGCCTGCCTCATCGTAGGTGTAGCTTACATATGTGCCGTTGGGAAGGCTCAGGGAGGTTCTTCTGCCAGGGGGGTCATAGGCAAAGCTGTAGCTCTGCCCTGATGGGTCTGTCAGTTGAATAAGCCTGTTCATTCTGTCGTATGTGTATGTGGTGGTCTTGCCCTGAGGGTCTGTCATGGCTGTTCTGTTGCCTAAAGCATCATACTGGTAGGTTATCACCTTGCCGCTTGAGTCTGTTACCCTGGTTACCCTGCCATTGTTGTCGTAGGTAAAGGTGTAGGTGATGTTTTTGTTACTTGCTGTAAGTATACGGCCCATGGAGTCGTAAGTAAAGGTCGTTTTGGTACCGTCGGGGTAGTTCTTTTCTATAAGTCTGTTCAAGGAGTCGTAGGTGTAGGTTATGGTGTTGCCATTGGCATCTGTCTTTGATATGAGGTTTCCCTCTCCATCGTAGGTGTAGGTGGTGGTGTTTCCAAGGGGGTCTGTTTCTTTTATGAGCCTTCCCTTGAGGTCGTATTCAAAGTATGAGGTGTTGCCATTGGCATCGGTGATGGAGGTAGGCTTCCCCTTCCCGTTGCCGCAGGATGAGCAGGTACCGTATGTGTATGTTGTTGTCTGCAAGAGGGCATCTGTTACTGAGGTGAGGCGGTTGAGTTTATCGTATGTATAGGTTGTGGGGTTTCCATTGGCATCTATCAACTTCTTGAGGTTTCCCAGGATGTCTGACTGCAGGGTCGTTGTGTTGCCAAGGGGATCCTTTATGGTCGAGATGTTTCCATATGTGTCGTAGGTTATTGTGACTGTGTTTCCAAGGGGATCGGTTATACCCGTAACCTTGCCATGGCTGTCGTATTCAAAGGTGGTTGTATTATTCAGGGGGTCGGTTATGGCGATGAGGTTTCCCCGGGTATCATAGCTGAAGGTTGTCTTCCTGCCCAGGGGGTCCGTTATGGAGGTTATCTGATTAAAGTCAGGTTCGTAGGTGTAGGTGGTTGTGTTTCCTGCCTGGTCTGTATAGGTCAGGAGGTTATTGTTACTGTCGTATGTGAAGCTTTCCGTGGTTCCATCAGGATGGGTTATGTTAATGAGGTTTCCCCTCCCGTCATAGGTGTAAAGTGTTGTATTGCCTTCCGGGTCTTTCTTCTCTTTTATTACATTCAGGTCCCTGTCATAGAGGTATTCGGTCGTGTTTCCATTCCTGTCTGTTATGAGAACCCTCTCTTCCCCTTCTATGTATTCTATGGTCTTTGTATAGCCGAGCGGGTCTGTGGAGGATACTACTCTTCCTTTTTCATCGTAGGTGTAGGTGGTCTTGCCACCACCAGGGTCTTCCCTGGATACGAGCCGCCCATCGCTATCATATCCGTATCTGGTCTCTCCCCCTTGAGGGTCTGTAATGGAGGTCAGGTATTCCCCTGTGTAGGAGAGGGTGTATGTCCTTCCGAGGGGATCCTGTATGGAGATTATCTTTCCTGCACTGTAGGTGAGTGTGATGGTCCTTCCATAGGGGTCTGTTATGCTTACAAGGTCTTCTCCTGCATAGTTGAGGGTGGTTGTGTTACCGTTCCTGTCCGCTATGGATATGAGCCTTCCATCGGGGTCGAAGTTATAGAGGGTGTCGTCTTTCTTCCTTAAGGTGAGGGTCCCATCATCGTTCTTCGTTATGGTGGATTCCTCCCCGAACCTCTCTTCAGGGATGAAGGTTACCCCATCTGTGGAGGTGTATCTGACCCTCCTGCCGTCTCCCTCCATGAGGATGAGGGAGGTGCCGGTTATGCGGGAGAGGTTTGTGTTAAAGGTATGTGTCCAACCCCTTCCAAGGGGGCCTGTGTAGCTGTCAAGGCTGTTGTAGGAAAGGACCAGGTCTGTAAGGCCTGCAGGTATGGTGTAATCCTCATAGAGGTTTCCAGTGGAGAAGTTGGCACTGGAACCGAAACAATCATCTACCGGGGCATTGGGATTGTCTCTGTCTTTACCAAGATTTTCTGTGAGTTCTTCAGGATCAATGCTACAACTTGCATCGCTCATGTCAACGGTCTGAGACCTCTGATCTACAGACCAGCATACATCAGGACAGGCCATAACAGATGCATAGACCTTTACCTGGCCTGCATTGCTGGCATCTACATAAAACCGCTTCTTCAGGGTAAAAGCAACGAGGTTGGGACCATAGGAGCCGCGCACGTGCTTTGTGGTAAACTCCACCGTCTTTATATCCACAACAGGGGCACCTCTCAACCCCATATCTACCGTTCCGAGGAAAGCGGAAAAATCGGAACCTGTATAACTCGCCTCTACAATATATACACAACCCGGGTAGCCGCTTGCCCTTCCAACGTTGGAAGCCGTAAGGGCGAAGGTAGCGCTGTAGGATTCTGGAGGGAAAGAGAGGAAGAGAAGGAAGGAGAACAGGAGGATGAAACCGCACCCGAAGATTCTCCCCCTGATCGGAACCATGTTATTGGATACAACCAGCCTGACCATCCAGGGTTTATCGCATTAGCAAAGCATGTGCCACACCCACAAGGGCAAGGTCAATCCGTATCAGAGGGAAGATGAAGAAAATATGAATCATCAGTAGAATCAAGGTTTTTTCTGCAATGCATGGCCCTTTCCTGCAGAGGCCCATCCTTCCTCTACCACTGGATCAGAAGAAATCGGTCCCTGGGTATGTGCACAAAAAGATGTGCACCACAATGGACAAATAGACAGTATTGGCCTGCATGTACAGTACAAATAGACTGCATAGATTTATGTGCATTTGCACAACTTACAGAGGAAGGGATGGCGGCGGAAGCAGGGACAGATCGGCACAAAGGGGTTGAGAGGTGAAGGGCCATCCTGCTATGATACAGGGGATGGTGAAGGTCCTTTTAGAAAGGCGGCTTCTTTATGTGGGACTGGCATTGGTTCCATTGGTCCTTCTCCTCTTCCTCGGTTCCACGGTGAGGTCCCTCCACGATCTGGAAAGGAGGATAGAAAAGAAGGAAAGGAAACTCTCCGAGATATTGAAGATGGGCAGGGATCTTGAAGAGATAAGGAAGAGGATCTCCACCACTGAGGCCCTTGCCATAGGAGGAGAGGAAAGAAAGCTCCTCCTGCCAGCCCTCTCAAGGCTTGCCGAAAAGGCAGGGGTAAAGGGAAAAGTCGCCACCATGGATACAAGAAGCCGCAGGGTCCTCCCCTCCCTCGTAAGGAAGGAGATCTACATAAGGATGGAAGGGCTTTCATGGAAAGAGATGCGGTCCTTTCTCAGGGTCATCGGCGATTACAGGGAAACATTCCATCTGAAGGAGATCAGACTTGCCGCCAACTATCAGGATCCAAAGCTCTTCGATGCCTCTATAGTCCTTATCGTCTTCGAGAAGGGGTAGGATGAAGGTTGGAGAAGAAAGGGGATTCGCCCTCCTCATCACCCTCCTCATCATCGTCCTACTTTCCGTCCTCATCCTTGGATTCTTCTACCAGGCAAGGGTCTATCTCTTACAGGCAGATGGAAGGGCAGACCTCCTCAGGGCTTACTACCTTGCCAGATCGGGTATAAACCTCAAGGTGAAGACCATCAAGGAAGACGGGGCAGAGAATGCCTATGACGGACTCGATGAGAGGTGGGCCAGGAAAGAGGAGGTCTCTTCCAAAGAAGGGGGGTTCTCTGTAAGGGTGGTGGATGAGGAGTCCAAGTTCAACATAAATACCCTTGTCAGGGGCAATGGCGGTATAGACGAGAGGGCCATGGAGAGGTTCCGCAGGCTGCTTAACAACCTGGGGCTGGATGAGGGGCTGGCCCAGAGGATAGCCGACCTCTTGAAGGGACAGAAAGAAACCTCCTACGACATAGACGATCTCTCCCAGCTCCTGGATCAGAACGGGATACAACCCTATCAGCTCGAGATCCTCAGGGGCTTCGTCACTGTAAATTCCTCAGGTCTCGTAAATGTAAACACCGCCCCGAAGGAAGTGCTCATGGCCCTTTCTGATGATGTGTCAGAGGGTATTGCCGAGGCCATCATGGAATACAGGAGATCGAATCCCTTTATGAAGAAAACAGACCTAAAGGGGGTCCACGGCCTGACCGACAGTGTATTGATCACCTTCTCCGACATCATAGATGTAAAGAGCAGTTTCTTCACCATAGAGTCGGAAGGGGAGAAAGAGGGGATACGGAAGAGGATCACCGCCCTAGTGAAGAGGGAAGGAAACGATGTGACGATCCTCAAATGGAGGGAGGAGTGAAGAAGGCATCGAGGGTTGCTGCTCTTTTCCTCGTGTGGTCCTTCCTCTTCCTGATCTTCTTTATCTATACCTTTCCGGCAGGGACTCTAAAAGAATGGCTCGAAGGGCACATTGAGAGGAAGACAGGTTTGGAGGTCTCCATAGAAGGCCTTGAAATGGGGTGGAACCTTGCCCTCACGGCAGAGGGCATGGATCTCAAGATGCCCGCAGGAAAGGGAAAGGGGAAGTTCCGGATGAGGGAGATCTCCATCTCGCCTGTATTCAAGACACTTCTGACAGGAGACCCGGTGATCCATTTTGAGGGAAGGGTGCCCCGGAATGGTAGGATCACCGGGAGATACATGCCGAAAGGGGAAAGGATCACCATAAGGTGGGAAAGGGTCAAGACAGGGATCCTCCCAGCCCCCATCCTCCCTTCCCTCCTGGGGAAGGACTCCCTTATAAAGGGGGAGGGGGAACTTAAGCTTGTGACAGGAAAGGATCTGGGACCTTCCGAGGGGCTCAGGATCAAGATGGAAGGGAAGAAGGGACAGAGGGATCTCCTTTTCCCTCCCCTTCCAATCTCCAGGGAATGGTTCGTCACCGGTAGGGTCTCCATCGGGGTGGAAAGGCCTTGACAGCAATGGGGTGGTATTATACCATGGAAAAACCCTCTACAAGGTGGTATTCCCCAGCATGACAGGTCTTTCCCTGCTAAAGAGGGTCAGTCCCTCTCTTCTTCTATGGTCTGTCCTTTTGACACTCTCGGCCTTTCTTGTTGCTGACATAGTAAACAGACTCATCGAGATAAGACTTGCCCCTCCCCTGCCAGGATCTGGAGTGAAAAGGATCCACACAATTCCATCGAGAAGCAAGAGCCTCAAGGATCTCCTCAAAAGCCCTCAAAAGAGCCTGCCCACCCCTCCCCCATCCCCACCTCTATCCCTCAAACTGGTAGGAACGGTGATAGGAAAGGGAATCCACTCATACGCCTTCTTTGAAGACCATGGAAAGAAGAAGCAGTTTGTGGTAAGGGCTGGAGAGGCGGTGAAAAAGGGGGTCCTTCTTAAGGAGGTAAGAAAGGACGGGGTAATCCTTTCTATAAATGGCAGAGAGAGTTTCCTTCCCCTTGGAGAAGGGAGAGAGAAAGAAAAGGCACAGAATTTGCAAAGATCAGAGGGTGAAGGCAAGGTCCTCACCAGACATGAGGTGGAAGGTGCCTTCAGGAACCTGAAGGATGTGATGACCCAGGCACGGGTAATTCCATACACGGTGGATGGTAGGCTGATCGGTTACAGGATCTTCTCCATAAGGCCTGGAAGCATCTACTCCAGGGCAGGGCTCCAGAATGGAGACATCATACAGAGGGTAAATGGTGTGGAACTCACCACCCCGGAGAAGGCTTACCTCCTCTTCCAGCAACTGAGGAATGAAGCACGCATCACCATTGACCTCCTCAGGGCTGGAAGGAGGATAACCATACCCATAGAGATAAGATGAAGCTCAGGGCAGTCCTCACCATACTGGTCATTTCTTCCTTCTTCCTTGCCGCTCCGGGCTACAGCAAGGAAGGAAAGGTAAGCCTCAACCTGAAGGAGGTGGAACTCCCTGTACTCATAAGGTTTGTAAGCGAGGTAACAGGCAAGGGCTTCGTCTTTGATGAAAGGGTGAAGGGCAAGGTGACCATCGTATCCCCCAGGGATGTATCTGTAGATGAACTCTACGAGATCTTCCTGTCCATCCTTGACTTCAAGGGCTACACCGCCCTACCAGACGGGAGGGTCATAAGGATAGTCCCCTCAAAGGAGGCAAAACAGAAGGGTGGTAAGGTCCTTACCGAAGAGGCCCTGAAGGAGCGGGAGGGTTTTATAACACGCCTCATCCCCCTCCAGTTCATAAAGGCATCTGAGGCAAGCAAGATCCTTGCACCCCTCATATCTCCAGGTGGAGTGATAAGCTTTCTTGCAGACACAAACACCCTGGTTATCACAGACTCCCCCTTCAACATAGACAGGATGGCCACCCTCATAAGGAAGCTCGATACAAAACCACAGATCGGAAGACTGGAGGTCTTTGTATACTACCTGAAGAATGCAAGGGCTGAAGACATGGCAAAGACACTGGGAAAACTCTTTTCCCAGGTCAGACCCCAGGCAAGGCCCCGTCCCGGCGGGCTGGCCCCGGTCAAGGGCACGGTTACAGGCCCTGTTTCCTTTACGGCAGAAAGGAACACCAACGCCCTGATAGTTCGCGCCCTGCCCCAGGACTATGAAGCGATCAAGGGTGTCATTGAGAAGCTTGATATAAAGAGGAGGCAGGTATTTGTTGAGGCTGCAATCATGGAGGTAAGCCTCTCCACCTTGAGGGAACTGGGCTTCGAGTTCCGATTCCTCAACGACTTTACCACCGATACAGTAAAGGGAGCAGGGGGCACGAACTTCGGCGGTATAGGGGCAGCAGCCACAGGACCAGAGGGTCTTGCAAGCCTCTCTGGCCTTGCGGTAGGTGTGGTGAAGGGGAAGTTTACCTTCAGGGGCCAGGAGTTTGTAAATGTAGGGGCCCTGCTGAGGGCCCTTGAATCCCAGTCAGGGGTGAATATCCTTTCCACGCCCCAGTTGCTTACCATGGACAACCAGGAGGCAGAGATAGTGGTGGGGGAAAATGTCCCCATCATCACCTCCAGGACCGTAACCACAGGGGGCAATGTACAGGCCTCTGTGGAGAGGCAGGATATAGGGGTAAGGCTCAGACTCACCCCCCACATAACCGAAGGGGAGTACATCACACTTGACATCTATCAGGAGATCTCCTCCCTTGCAGAGAGTGTCGCCTTCGATCCAAACCAGGTGGGTCCCCTTCTGAACAAGAGGTTTGCCAACACATCGGTTATCGTAAAGGATTCGGAAACGGTGGTCATAGCAGGTCTCATAAAGGACGACACAAAGGATGTCCTTCACAAGGTCCCCCTCCTCGGTGACATCCCCATCCTGGGCAACCTCTTCAAGTACACGAAGAAACAGAAGGACAAGACAAACCTCCTTGTCTTCATCACCCCCAGGATCATAAGGGAGGACTCAATCCTGCAGGAGATACGGAAGGAGAAGGAGAAGAGGATGGAGGAGGAGAGGTGACCCTTTCTCTGAAGGAAGGGAGAGGCAAGAAGGCCCTTGAAGACCTTGCAGTGGACCACAGGCTGGCCAGAAGGCTCCCCCTCGGTTTTGTAAAGCGCTACAGGGTCATCCCCCTGAGAAGGGAGAATAACACCATCCTTGTCGGGATGGGGGCAAAGGAGGCCGACCCCCAGGTGATAGATGACCTCAAGGTCATCTACGGCATGAAGATAAGGCCCTGTTACATGGATGAAGAGACCCTCAACCTCATCATAGCAAGCGTCTACTACAAGGAGAGGGAAGAGGCCTCGGAGATCGTTGAAGACCTGAAGAAAAAGGAACCCTCCCTTTCCATAAGGGAGGAGGTGAGGGACCTCCTCGAAACAAGGGAAGAAGGCCCTGTTATTGCCCTGGTAAACAGCCTGGTTTCAGAGGCTGTAAGGAAGAGGGCAAGTGACATCCACATTGAGCCTTTTGATAAGGATGTGAGGGTGCGATACAGAATAGACGGGGTCCTCTACAACTCCCTCATCCTGCCCAAGAACCTCCTTCCCAACATCTCATCCAGGGTCAAAGTGATGGCCTCCCTTGATGTGGCTGAAAAAAGGATACCCCAGGATGGAAAGATAAGGGTGAAGGTGGGGGGTAGAGACATAGACATAAGGGTCTCCATAATACCCACATTCCTTGGGGAGAGGGTGGTCCTCAGGATACTGAACAGGGAAGATATAATGCTCGATCTGGAGGAGCTGGGCCTCGGAGAGGACGAGCTCAAGCGTTACTCCAGGTTGATCACAAGGGACCACGGCCTCATCCTTGTGACAGGCCCCACAGGGGCAGGAAAGACCACCACCCTCTACGCATCCCTTAGCAGGATAAACTCACCTGACAAGAACATCATAACCATAGAGGACCCTGTTGAATATCAACTGGAGGGGATAGGCCAGATACAGGTAAACCCCAAGGTGGGGCTTACCTTTGCGAGGGGTTTGAGGCATGTATTGAGGCAGGACCCTGACATCATAATGGTGGGAGAGATCAGGGACAGGGAGACCGCCGAGATCGCAGTACATGCCTCCCTCACAGGCCACCTCGTCTTCTCCACCCTCCACACCAACGACGCTGCAGGGGCCATAACAAGGCTACTTGACATGGGGATCGAACCCTACCTTGTGGCCTCGTCACTCATCGGTATCCTTGCCCAGCGACTCGTAAGGGTTCTGTGCCAATACTGCAAGAGGCCTTTCTACTGCAGGGTTCTCAACCCTGCCCTCTTCAAGGAGTACGGGAAGGGAAGCAAGATAGTGAAGAAGGGAGAAGGTGAAGAATTTATCGTCCTTTACAGGAATGGGAGATGCGATCACTGCTTCAGGACAGGATACCTTGGGAGAACGGGCATATTTGAGCTGCTCGTGGTAAACGATCGCATAAGGAGGCTGATAGTGCAGAGGGTGGATTCGAAGACCATAAGGGAAGAGGCCGTAAGGGGAGGCATGATAACCCTGAGGAAGAGCGGCTACAGAAAGATCCTCCAGGGACTGACCACACGGGAAGAGGTAATGAGGGTAACAGAGATAGAGGAGTAGATGGCTGTCTTCCGCTACAAAGGGGTGGATATAAAGGGAAGGGAGATAAAGGGGATCATCGATGCAGAGGATATGGAGGCAGCCCGTCTCAGGCTCAAGAAATCGGGTCTATACATAACAGGTCTCTGGAGGGAGGATGGAACCAGGAAAGGGAAGGGTAGATTTGTTACAAGAATCCCCCTTCGAAACATCTCCCTCATGACCCACAACTTTAAGACCCTTCTCGATTCGGGATTGCCCCTCCTCTCCACACTGGAAACACTGATCGGCCAGGAAAGGAATCCAGGACTCAAAGAGGCCCTCATCTATGTGAAGGAGAGGGTCTCTCAGGGTATCCCCCTTGCCACAGCCATGAGGGAAGAGCCCCACATCTTCTCCCCCCTTTATGTGGCAATGGTGGAGGTCGGTGAGAGGAGCGGGAGCCTTGTTACCACCCTCACCCATCTATCGAGATACCTGGATACCAGGGAGAGGATAAGATCGAAGGTCCTGAAGGCTGCCACCTACCCACTCCTCATGCTCCTTGTAAGCACCATCGTCCTCTTCCTGCTAATGGGCTGGGTGATACCAAGGGTGGTATCCATCTTTGATGAGATGGAGGTGGCCCTCCCCCTTCCCACAAGGATACTCATATCCCTCAGCAAATCCCTTTCCACATGGTGGCCCCTACTCCTTGGGCTTGCAATATCGATGATCTATCTGTTAAAGGGCTTCCTCAAGACAGGGAGGGGAAGGCACGTGGTGGAAAGGATCCTACCATCCATTCCCCTCATTGGAAGACTCCACACCCTCTTCCTCAACCACACCCTTTCCATGACCCTTGCCATCCTCTTAAGGAGCGGGATGCCACTGAGCGAGGCCCTTGAGACATCCCTCCATGTCATACCCCACATGGGAACGAAGGAGAGGCTTCGAAGGGTTGGCCAGAGGGTAAAGGAGGGAGACCCCCTCACCTCAGCAATGGCATCAGAAGGGGTCCTGGTGGACACCCTCCCCATAATAGGTACAGGGGAGAAGGGTGGAAGGCTTGATGAGGCCTTTTTAAAGGCCTCCTCTGTATATGAAAGGACCCTGGAGACCCTCACAGAAAGCTTCCTTCCCCTTCTGGAGCCCCTCCTTATCATCCTCATGGGTGGGGTTGTTGGATACATCGTCATCTCCATACTCCTTCCCATAATGGAGATGAGTGAGGTGGTGCGATGAGCCAAAAGACACTGAGAGGCAACGAAGGCTTTACCCTTATAGAGGTGATGGTCGTTGTCATCATCCTTGGCATCCTTGCAGCCATCATCGTTCCCAGGCTCACGGGCAGGACAGAACAGGCAAGGGTGGTAAAGGCAAAGACGGATATAAGAAGCATAGAGGCAGCCCTTGAGCTCTTCAGGCTCGACAACGGCTTTTATCCCTCCACAGAGCAGGGCCTTGAGGCCCTTGTAAGGAAGCCAACAACAGGGAGGATACCGCGCAACTGGAGGAAAGGGGGATACCTCAAGAAGGTTCCCCTTGATCCATGGGGGAATCCCTACATATACCTATCCCCCGGAGAACATGGCGAATACGACCTCTACACCCTTGGAGCAGACGGAGAGGAGGGAGGGGAAGGGGCCGATGCGGACATTGGAAACTGGATGTTCTGAAAGGGGCTTTACCCTTGTCGAGGTCCTTGCGGTTCTATCCATCATCATCCTCCTTACCCCTTTGATACTGCCAAGGCTGTTTGATACAGGCAGGGAAAGATTCCTCAAAGAGGGTAGGCATATAGCCGCCCTTTCATCCCATCTATCCAGTCTTTCTGCCCTGAGAAAGACGGGTATAAGGCTCTACTATGATCTATCCGACGGCCTCTACTGGGCAGAAAGGGTCGATGGAAGACCCCTGGATGGGGCCTTGACAGGCAGGCGTCGTCTTCCCGAAGGGGTCTCCTTCCTGGAAGTAAAGGTGGGAGGAGAGGCGTTGAGGGGTGGAGGGGTGATATCCACCCTCTTCACACCATGGGGATACAGGGACAGGACCCTGATCTACCTGAGATACAGGGATGAAACCCTTACCATCTCCATCCCTCCCTTCGGTGGCAATGTGAAGATCCACAGGGGGTATGTCAGGGATGAGTCCCTGTAGTGGCAGAGAGGGGTTTACCCTCCTTGAGGTCCTCATATCCATTGCCATACTGGGCCTTGCCCTGATAGCCCTCACAGGGCTGAGGGACAGGGCCATAACCATGGTGGAGAGGGCAGAGAGGCTGAACAGGGCTGTTATCACGGCCACAAACCTCATGACCACCCTGGAAATGGCACCTCCCAGGGAACGAAAGGCAGGGATGGAGGATGGCTACAGGTGGGAGGCTGTGGTCAAGGATGGGCCTCTTCAGGGGATGAAGGAGATCGTGCTTACCCTGTGGTGGGAGGAGGAAAGGCTCCTTGAAGTGGTTGAGTATATCGAAGGATAGGGGATTCACCCTTGTGGAGGTGCTGGTAACGCTTACCATCCTCTCCATAATCGCTGTCCTCGTCTATACAGCCCTACATACCACCTACAGGGTGGTAAAGGAAGTGGGGGGGGTGATGGATCTACACCGTCCCTTCTGGGGACTCTCCGAGATCATCTCCGCCGATATAAGGGGGGCCTATCTCTCCCAAAAGGACCCCATCACCCTCTTCGAAGGGGATGGTGCATCCAGGAACATGCTCTCCCTGACCACCTTTACCCCCTATCAGCCGAAAGGCCCTGCAAGGATGGTGAGGGTGGATTACACGGTGGTATCAAAAGGGGATAAGGCCCTCCTTGTGAGGAAGATCCACGAGAGGGATGGAAAGGCCGTGGACATTACGGTTCTTCTTGAAGGGATAGAGGGTTTCAGGGTATGGTTTCTCAACAAGGGCAGGATCATGAGGACCTGGGATTCGAAGAAGGGCCTTCCTGAAGGGGTGAGGGTAGTGGTCTCCACAGAGGCCATGGATATGGAACTCCTCATAAAGCTTAGATGAAAAGGGCAATCGCCTTCAACATAGGAAGGACATGCCTAAAGGTCCTTGAGTTCAGTCACTCCCTTTTAAGGGGTATCAAACCTGCAAGATTGAGGAGGGTCCCTGTCCAGGGAGACTGGGAAAGGGGGGTCTCAAAGGCCATAGAAGAGACCCTCAGCGATGCAGATCCTCATGCAACGCCACTTTGCCTCCTCCCTGGCCACCTCTTCCTTGTGAGGAGATACTCCTTTCCCATCTCCCTGAGGAAGAGGACAGGAGAGATCCTGCCCTTCGAGATGGAGGACGATATCCCCATGGACATAAAGGATGTGGTCTTCGACTACCTCCCTTCCCTTGTAACCGATAAGACCTACGAGGTCATCGTCTTTCTCCTGCCTGCCCAGACCCTGGAGATGTACATGAACCTCTTTCCTGAAGAGAGGAGGCCCGAGGTTGTGATACCTGAGCATGTGGCCCTATCAGGGCTCAAGCCCCTCAAGGGGACAGGCCCACACTGCCTTATAGGGATGGAACCGGACAGGGTCTCTATGGTCCTCTTCTCAGAGGGAATGGTAAGGGCTGCCAGGGCCTTTGCCATAGATGGAGAGGACACCGAATCCACGGCTCAGGGGATCCTGGAGACCCTGAAGCTGTGGCAGGCAGAAGATGTAGAGAGGCTCCAGGTCATAGGGGCGGGAGCCGGGGAGGGGGAAGAGGCCCTGGTCTCCATGGGTATAAGACCTTCGCCCTGTATAGAGATGGGGCCACTCCTTGAAGAAAAAGATGCCCCTTCCTACCTCTCCCTTCTTGGCCTCGCCAACATCGCCATGGAAGGTGGGTTCAACCTTGCCAGGAAGCTGGAGGAGCCGAAAGGATCTATGCCCCTCCTGTCCGGTCTCAAGCCCTTCATTCCAGGCCTCCTTGTGGTTCTCCTCCTCGGGGGAGCGGACCTTTACCTGAGGTATCACATCCTCACAACGAGGCTTGAGGACCTCGATAGGGGCATAAAGCAGACCTTCCACAACTACCTGCCCCAGGTAAAGAGGGTTGTGAACGAATCTGCCCAGTTGAGAGAGGCAATAAGGCAGGAGGAAAAGAAGCTTCAGGCCCTGAAAGGCATGGTGGAATTCGATCCCCTCTCCTACCTCGATCTCCTTTACAGGAGGTCCCTGTCCCTTCGTATTCATCTCCTTGAGGTATCTCTTGATGAGAAGGGCATCTCCTTTGAGGGAGAAACAGACAGGGAAGAGGCCATTAAGACCCTTGTGGAAGGGCTCAGGAAGGAAAGGGGTATAAAAGATGCAGAACTGACCCTTATAAACAGAAGCCTCCAGGGTATCCGCTTCAGTGGAAGGCTTACACTCTCCACATCAGGACCTTAGGGGGCAGGACCACAAGGCCCTGCCCCTTCTTCAGTGGGGGTTTGGAGGCAACATGAGCCTCACGAGCGCCTTCTTCTCAGCTGTGGATATGGCCGTGCTACCATCGGTTGTTCCACCCAGATTCCCCACAAGGTTGTTCAGGTTGTTGATCATGTCCACCTTTGCCTGCTTCTCCTGCTCACGGGTGGGCTGGCCGTTCGTATTGGGATTGTTCTGATCATAGATCCAGTAACGGGTCATCTCCACGATCTCCACATCCTCCCTCAATCCCATGAGGGCAGCAAAGGAAAGCTCCTTTCCCTGCTGGAACTGCTGGGTGAAGTCCGTCCTCTGGGCGGTCCAGGTTCCATTGGCACTCTCACAGCTCTGCTGATCATTGTACTGATCGGCATTTGGGGTGCCACTACAACTCCCTATCCATGTGATGGTGCTGGGAATGGGAAGGGTATCGCGGGTATAGGTGAGTTCTCCACCGGCGGATATGATATTCGCCACCCAGTTTGTCACTATCACCATCGGGATGGGCCAGTTCCTTTGCTGACCTGTGTAGTCGTAGTAGGTCCCAACATCTGAGAGGTCTGCCACCGGGATGTTCAGGGCATTGGCGATGTTCTGGCGCATGGCTGTGATCTCCTGATCGGTGGATGTAATGTCACTCATGAAGGTGGTAAAGACCTGCTGATAATCAGCGTTCATGGCCTGCTGCACCGCCTGGGTCATTGGGTTGTTGTCGGGATCTTCGAAGTACTTGGCATACTTCTTATCCAGTGCTGCCAGATTGTCTGTAAGGGTTGTCACCGCCTGGTTGAAGCGGGTTATCTGACTGCCTGTTGCATTCAGGGTGGTCATGGCCTTTGTATACTCCTTTGCCATCCTCACATAGGCAATCCGCATGAAGAAGGCAGTCATGGCCTGCTCAATGGCGGATTTGTAAGTGGATGAAAGGGAGTTAAGGGCCTGACTTGCCTGAGGGTCATTATCCACAAGGTAGCCTGCTGAATCATGTGCTGCGAGGATCATGGCAAGGTCTATATCTGCCCTGGCCGCTGCATCCACAAAGATGTCTGCTATGAGTCCTCCTGCCTTTGCCATGTCATCCTGTGCCTGTGCAGGATTATCCACCGCTGACTTAAAAAGCGAGGTGAAGTCTGAAAGGTCCTTCCCGCTCGGATTGTAGGCAATTGCATCTTTGAGGGTATTGAGTTTGACAGAACTGATCCCGTTGTCCAGAAGGAACTGTTCAAAACTCCCTGTAAGACCATCCTTTATCACCCTTTTACCCAGTGTGGCTATGTTCACTATGTCGTTACTGCTCAATCCAGGGGCCCTTGTCAGTATGAGGCCAAAGGCCATGACGATCGGGTCGTCAGAACCCACCAGTTCAGCAGCCTTTAGTATCATGGCTGTCTGTTTATCGGAGAGGTTATTCACTCCCAGACTGTTGGTTCCACCTGCGGGAGGTGCAGGCACAAAGGACCTCCTCACCACATTCCCGCTGGAGTCTTTGACGGTGATCACAAGGAAGTGGACAGTGGGATTGGTAGGGACCCCTGCAAAGGTGAAGGTGATCTTTCCACTTGAATCGGCTATTGCAGTGGTTGTACCCACCTCGGTCAATGTACCGTCGCTGTTCATCCGTTCAAGGACCACCGTATAGGTGGCACCTGATGTGAGGGCCTCTGCCTCCTGCGGAAGGGCCACAAAGACGGCCACAAGCAGGATCAGTAGATAGGATGCTACCCTGATCATGGTTCCCCCTCCTTTTTCTAACTTCCAGAACCCTGAATGGTTCCACTACTTGCGGTCCCTCCTGTCCCCCCGTCGTTACCGCAACCCGCCAGGGAGAGGAGTAAGACCAGGACCATGAGGAGAAAGATCACTCCCCTTTTTAGCTCGCCCATCTCTTACCACCTCCTTCCCCTCTATCCTAAAGAAGGGCCTTTCTGACCTTCTTGAGCTTTGCCTTCAGCCTCATGATGGCCTGGGTATGGATCTGGGAAACCCTTGATTCAGTCACATTGAGCACCTGCCCTATCTCTCTCAGGTTCATATCTTCATAGTAGTAGAGGGTCAGGACGAGTCTCTCCCTCTCCGGGAGTTCCTCTATGGCCTTTGCAAGGACCTCTCTGACCTCCTTCAGGTTAAGGCTTGCAAAGGGATCCACCCCGTTAGGGTCTCCCATGCACTCAAGTATACTCTTTGTATCGTCCTCCAGGCCAAGGTCCTCAAGGCTTAAAAAGGACAGACAGCTTGAATCCTGGAGGAATCTCTGATACTCTTCCACATCCATACCGAGGTAGTCGGCTATCTCCTCTTCTGTAGGCTCCCTGTTCAGGGTGGATTCGAGCTTGAGATAGGCCTCCTCCACCTCCCTCTTCTTCTGCCTCACAGACCTGGGTACCCAGTCCATCCTCCTCAACTCATCAAGCATCGCCCCCCTTATGCGTATGGAGATGAAGGTCTCTATCTTGACCCCTTTCTCAGGGTCGTACCTGTCGATGGCCTCAAGGAGCCCTGTAATCCCCACATTGATGAGGTCGTCCATATCTATGTGATTCGGAAGCCTGATGGCCAGCTTTGAGGCTATTATCCTCACAAGGGGGGCGTATTTCTCAATGATCTTCTCCCTCTCCGTCTCCTTCATGGCCATTTGCTCCTTACTCCCCTACACCTACCCCACCAGGCAGGAAGAACTGGATGTTCTCCTTCGGGCCGGCAAGGGGAAACTCATCTATGGTCTTTGCAAGGTCAAGGAAGCCCCGTGATGCCCTGGAATCGGGAAACATCTCTATAACAGGCCTCTGATGCCTTACAGCGGCAGGGACATTCTCATCAAAGGGTATAAAGCCAAGGTAATCTATGGATATGTTCAGATACCTGTCGGCCACAGCACTTATGTTCTTGTAGACCTCAAGGCCTTCCTTTTCGTTCTCTGCCATATTCACGACGAAGCGGAACCTCCTTTCCCCGTACCTGAGATGGAGGACCTTCATCAGGGCATAGGCATCTATAAGGGAGGTTGGTTCCGTTGAAGCCACAACAAGGATCTCATGGGAGGCGATGTTGAAGAAGAGGACGTTGTGGGATATCCCCGCAGCTGTATCGATAAGCATCACATCCACCTTTCCGTTCAGTCCCTCCATCTTGGTGAAGAGGTCCATCTTTTGCTGTGTGGTGAGGGTGGTGAGCTCTTCGATACCTGATGCAGCCGGAAGGATCTCTATGCCTGAAGGTCCCTTTATGATTATCTCATCCAGCTCCTTCTCGCCCCTCAGGACATGGCCAATGTTGAACCTCGGGGCAAGACCCAGCAACACATCAAGGTTTCCAAGGCCAAGGTCTGCATCGAATATGAGGACCCTCCTGCCCATCCTGGAGAGGGCCACGGCAAGGTTTGCAACTATGTTGGTCTTTCCCACTCCCCCTTTACCACTCGTTATGGCAACCACCTTTGTTCCCATCCTAATACCTCCCTCTACATATAAGACTCTCAAGCAGATCCTCGGAGAGGATCTTTATATCCTCAGGGACCCTCTGACCGTTACAGAGAAAGGCCACAGGTTTGCCCATCCTGACAGAGGCGTTTACTATGGGGCCCGGAAGAGGTGTCTCATCGAACCTCGTGAAGATGAGGGAATCTACCGGAAGCCTCCCGAACCCCCTGCAGGCATCGGCAAAGCTCTCGTCCCTTGCTGTAAGGCTCAAGACAAGGCCAATCCTTATGGGAAGGCCCCCGTTCAGGAGGGTCTGAAGCTCTGAAAGGGCCCTGGGGTCCCTCGGGTTCTTGCCCGGCGTATCTATGAGGATGTAGTCCATGTCCCTGTAGTCCCACAGGAGCTTGTGGAACTCCTCCTTTGTTGAAGGCACCCCCATGGATACACCTATGAGGTCGCTGTAGGCCTTAAGCATCTCCTTTGATCCCGGCCTCCTGTTGTCAAGGCTCACAAGGCCTATACGCCTGCCAGTCCTCTTGAGTTTTCCAGCCATCTTTGCAATGGTCGTTGTCTTTCCGGACCCTGTTGGACCAACAAGGGCTATGAGACCGGGTTTCTTCATGTCCTTCAGGGGGTTTGATACCTTCACCGTCTCCCTCACCACCCTGAGGGACCTCTCACGGAGGTCGCCCCCCTTGAGGGATGCCGCCTTCCTCACGATCCACACTGCAAGCTCATGGTCTATGCCCTTGGAGGTAAGGTCCCTGTAGATGTTGAGGGAACCAGGGCCTATGGAGGCCACCCTCCTTACCTCCATCTCTCCGACAACAGAGGTGAAGAGGGTCCTCAACTCGGACAGTTCATAGCGCAACCCCTTGAGTTCCCTGTCAAGGATCTCCTCCTTCCTCAGCCTCTCCTCAAGCCTCTCGGCATCGAAGTCTACCGCTGCTATGACCTCTACAAGGCCCTTCTTCTTTCTTGTTGAGAGGATGAGGGCATCCTCACCAAACTCGGCCCTGACCCTCTTCAGGACCTCTTCCGTCCTCTTCCCTGTAAACCTCTTAATGTGCATCTTCTATGACCACCGTCTTGATATTCTTTATCTGAACATCACCGGAGATCTCGTTTGTAGAGATCACGGCAAGGCTTGGAAGGGACTTCTCTATGAGCCTCTTCACATACCTCCTCACCTCTGGCGATGTGAGGAGAAGGGGTTGATAGCCCTGGGAAGCCATGGCCTCCATACCCTCTGAAAGCCTTGCTATCAGTTTCTGGGTAAGGTCCGGTCTAAGGGCTATGAATGTCACCCCCTCTGCCTGGTGGAGGGACTTCATGATCATCTCCTCCACCCTTGGATCGAGGAGCATCACAGGGAGGGTGCCATCCACTGCGTATTGCTTTGTTATGGTCCTTGCAAGGGCCTGCCTTACATACTCCGTGAGGACATCCGGGTCCTTTGTGGAAGGTGCATGGTCTGCAAGGGTCTCCATGATGGTGAGTATGTCCCTTATGGGTATCCTTTCCTTCAGCAGGTTCTGCAGGACCTTCAGGACCCCACCAAGTGTGAGTTGATTGGGAACGAGTTCCTCCACCACCTTTGGATGGGTCTTTGAAAGGGTATCGAGGAACATCTGGACATCCTGCCTTGTAATGATCTCATGGGCATGGGCCTTTATCACCTCTGTAAGGTGGGTGATGACCACTATGGCAGGGCTTACAACGGTGTAACCCATGGCCTTTGCCTTCTCCTTCAGATCCTCCTCTATCCACATGGCGGGAAGCCCAAAGGCAGGCTCCTTTGTGGGTATCCCGTCAAGCCCTTTCTCGGCATTGCCAGGGTCAATGGCAAGGTGATAGCCAGGAAGGACCTCTCCCCTGCCTATCTCCACCCCCCTGAGGTAGATGACATACTCCTCAGGCTTCAGCTGGAGGTTGTCCTTTATGTGGATGGGCGGGACGAGGAAGCCCATCTCCTTTAGCAACTGCCTCCTCATGGCCTTTATCCTTTCAAAGAGTTCCCCTCCGCTTGAGACATCCACAAGGGGTATGAGCCTGTAGCCTATATCCATGGAGAGGGGATCGGGAAGGACGATCTCCTCCTTTTCAGGGGCAACCTCCTTCTCCTCCACCTCTTCTTCCTCCTCCTCAAGGGCCTGGGTCTGGAAGGCCACATAGGCTATCCCCCCTGTAAGGGCCGAGAGGAAAAGAAAGGCAAGGTGGGGCAGACCTGGCATGAGACCAAGGAAGAAGAGGATCCCTGATGCACCTGCTATGGCCTTCGGATAGGAGAGGAACTGGGAGGCAAACTCCTTGCCCATGTCCATCTCAGATGCAGCCCTTGATACGATGATGCCTGCAGCGGTGGATATAATGAGGGCAGGGATCTGGGCCACAAGGCCGTCTCCAACGGTAAGCACCGTATAGACCGAAAGGGCATCTGTGAGGGACATGCCCTGCTGCAGGACACCTATGAGGATGCCCCCTATGATGTTTATCCCTGTTATGAGCAGACCCGCGATGGCATCACCCCTCACGAACTTGCTGGCACCGTCCATGGCACCGTAGAAATCGGCCTCCCTTGCAATCTCTGCCCTCCTCCTCCTTGCCTCCTCATCCCCTATGAGGCCTGCATTGAGATCCGCATCTATGGACATCTGCTTGCCCGGCATGGCATCGAGGATGAATCTCGCACTCACCTCGGCAATCCTTCCTGCACCCCTTGTTATGACAACGAAGTTTATGATGACCAGTATGAGGAACACCACCAGACCAACGGCGTAATTCCCGCCCACAACGAACATGCCAAAGGACCTTATCACCTGACCCGCTGCATCGGGCCCCTCATTGCCGTGGAGGAGGATGAGCCTTGTAGAGGCCACATTGAGGGAGAGCCTGAAGAGGGTGGCAACGAGGAGGATGGTGGGGAATATAGAGAAGTTGAGGGGCCTCAGGACATAGAGGGACACGAGAAGGACGATGACCGAAAGGGAGATGCTCATGGAAAGCAGGAAATCGAGGAGGATAGGGGGAAGGGGTATGATCATGATGGCAAGGATACCCACTATCCCAACGGGAAGGAGGATGCCGTGAATCCTTGGATCCATCAGTCTCTCCCTCATACCCCGCTCCTGAGGCTGTAGACATAGGCAAGGAGCTCTGCCACTGCCCTGTAAAGGGAGACAGGTATCTCCTTACCCACCTCTGCCTCCCTGTAGAGGAGCCTCGCAAGGGCCCTGTTCTCGACAACAGGCACACTGTTGTCCTTTGCGATCTCCTTTATCCTCTCCGCTATGACCCCTGCTCCCTTTGCAACCACAACAGGGGCACCTGTCTCGCCATGTTCATACCTCAGGGCAACGGCAAGGTGGACAGGGTTGGTAACAACCACCGTTGCCTTCGGGACATCTGCAAGCATCCTCTTCCTTGCAAGGTCCCTCTGGAGGGTCCTTATCCTCGATTTCACCCGTGGATCACCCTCTGCCTCCTTGAACTCCTCCTTCACCTCCTGTTTCGTCATCCTCAGGTTCCTCTCCATCTCCCACTTCTGGTATGCGTAATCGAGGGCAGCAATCACCACGAGGACCCAGGCGGTCTTGAGAAAGACACGGAAGGAAGAGGAACCGAGGTAGAACAAGATGGTCATGGTATCGGCCCCTGTCAGGGCACCAAGGCCGTATACCTCCTCCTTCACAGCACCGTAGGCCACATAGCCGATGAAGAGGAGCTTGACAATCCCCTTGACAAGTTCTGAAAGGGAGGTGGGCGATATGAGCCTCTTCAGGCCCTCCACAGGGTTCAACCTCTGGGGGTTGGGCTTCATCGTTTCAGAGGTGAAGAGGAAGCCCACCTGGGCAACGCTTACAAAGGCGGCAACAAGGGGCAGGATGAGGAAAGGTGCAAGGATGCGGGCGAAGATCCTGAGGGATTCCTCAAGGAGGGTCCTTGCCGATTCCTGGGTCAACTCAAAGGTCCCGCTTCCTGAGATGAAGAGGGCCATAACCTCCTTCATGGAGCGAACCATCATCTGGCCTGAGAAGTAGAAGATCACCACACCGGCAAAGAGGATGGCAGTGGAAAGGACCTCCCTGCTCCTTGCTACCTGACCCTTCTTCCTCGCCTCCTCCCTGCGTTTGGGAGTGGCCTTTTCCGTTCGTTCGTGTCTGTCCTCTTCCCAGGCCATCCTATCCTCCCAGCACCCTCAAGAGGTCAAATAGTTCCCCTGAGAGGCGGTGATAGATCCTTCCCACCTCCCCCACAAAGAAGGGGAGGACGAAGAGAAAGACGATGAGACCGGCACCAATGGTTATGGGAAAACCGATTATGAAGACATTCATCTGGGGGATAACCCTTGCTATGATGCCAAGGGCGATGTTGATGAGGAGGATGGTGACCATGATGGGAGCGGCAAACTTCAGGGCCACAACAAAGAGCCGTCCCGCCAGTGTCAGGATACCATCGAAAAAGCCAGGGGATATATGGAAACCGTAGGGAGGAATGACGGCAAAACTCTCCCTGATGGCCCTGAGGAGCACAAGGTGCATACCCATGGAGAAGAAGACAAGGATGGCCACTATGTTGAAGAGCTGGGCAAAGACGGAGAGCTGACTGCTTGTCTGGGGATCTATAACGGTTGCTACACCGTAACCCATCTGTATGCCCGTCATCTGACCTGCCATCTCTATGCCCGCAAAGAGGACCCTCACAACAAATCCTATAGCCATCCCAATGAGGACCTCCCTGAAGAATCCAGAGGCAAGGAAGAGGTCAGAGGAAGGCACTGGCTGCTTGATCAAGGGGGTAACCATGATGGCAAGGAAGAAGGCCATCCCCACCTTTACCATGAAAGGGACATTCCTCCCTCCAAAGAAGGGAAGGACGGCAAGTATGGCAAAGGTCCTTATAAAGGCGAAGACAAATATTTCAAAATCCCTTGTTATCTCAATGCCTTCCATGCCTTACCTCAGGTAAAAGGGGATGTTTGTTATGATATCCCTTGCAAAATCCGTCATCTTTCCAAGTATCCAGGAGGATATGAGGAGGATCGTCACAAATACAGCCACTATCTTCGGAACAAAGGTAAGGGTCATCTCCTGTATCTGGGTGAGGGCCTGGAATATGGTGATTGCAAGGCCCACCACCAGTGCAACCCCCAACATGGGTGCCGACACAAGGAGCAGGGTCTTTGTAGCCTCCTGGGCAAGGGTTATGACCATCTCCTGATTCATATCTGAAAACTCCTCACCATTGATCCGATGAGTAATGTCCATCCATCAACAAGGACAAAGAGCATGAGCTTGAAGGGCAGGGATATAAGCACAGGGGGAAGCATGAGCATCCCCATGGACATGAGGACGCTTGCAACCACCATGTCGATGACGAGGAAGGGGATGAAGAGGATAAACCCTATCTCGAAGGCCCTCTTCAGCTCCCCTGTAAGGAAGGCAGGGATGAGGACCCTTGTGGGTATGTCTTCAGGCCCCTTCACATCCTTGATCCCTGCCATATCCACAAAGACGATGAGATCCTTCTCATCGACCTGTCTCAGCATAAACTCCCTGAAGGGGAGGATGGCCCTGGAAAGGGCCTCGTAATCGCCTATCTTTCCCTCCCTGTAAGGCTGGAATGCCTGTGTATAGGCCTTATCGAAGACAGGGGACATGACAAAGAGGGTCATGAAGAGGGAAAGGCCGATGATCACCTGGTTTGGAGGGGTCTGCTGCAGCCCCAGTGCATTCCTCAGGAGGGAGAAGACGATGACAAACCTCACAAAGGAGGTCATGGT
Organism: Deltaproteobacteria bacterium; assembly: GCA_015492305.1. Taxonomy (GTDB): domain Bacteria; phylum Desulfobacterota; class GWC2-55-46; order S146-80; family S146-80; genus S146-80. The sequence goes on along the minus strand of WGFJ01000076.1, from coordinate 1,280 downwards.
AAGGAGGATGGCAGGAAGGAAGGTGAGGATGGTGAGGACTATGATTATCCTCACAGGGGTGGATAGAAGCTCCTCCTTAAGGAAGAGGGATGTAAGGGGCTCAGCCCCGTAAGCCCTTACAGGCAGCAGGATCAGGAAAAGCACAATCCCGATGCTCCTAAGAGACATCTCCCTTCACCCCTTCCGGCCCCTTCAGCTTTGTGAGATAGGTGATGCTATCCCTTGTAAGGCCGATGAGTATGCGCTCTCCCCCGACCTCTACGAGGACCAGGGCCTTTCTCGGATCTATATGGGTGGTTCCGGCTATCCTTATCAGTTCCTGCCCCTTTCCCCTCCTTGCCTTCTCAAGCCTTGAGTAGAGGTGGAAGGCACCAGCCATAAGGGCCACAACTATTATGAGTGCACCGGCAAGTCTCTCTAAAAGGATCTCCATGGCTCTCTACTTCTTCAGCTGTTTTATCCTCTCCATGGGACTCACGATATCGGTAAGCCTTATGCCGAACTTCTCGTTCACCACCACAACCTCACCCTTTGCTATGAGCCTCTCATTCACATAGATATCAAGGGGCTCCCCTGCAAGCTTCTCCAGCTCTATGACAGATCCATGACTCAACTGGAGGAGGTCGTTTATGACCATCTTCGTCCTTCCAAGCTCGGCGGTGATGGTAACAGGGATATCAAGGATGCGTTCTATGTCTATACCTCCCTTCTCCCTTCCCCCTTCCTCCTTACCTTCCTTCAGTTCATCGAACTCAGGGGCCTTTACCTCCTGGGTCCTCGCCTCTTCCTTACCCATTGGCAACCTCCCTATCGATGGATTCTATTACCTGGCAGGCATAGTGGTTCTGGGAAAGACCTATCTTTGCCCTGAACTTGGGCCTTCCCTCTACACTCACCGTGACAGGTGAGGAGACCCTCCTGTCGAGCTGGATCACATCCCCTTTATTCAGGTCAAGGAGGTCCCCGAGGGTGATCGTTGCCTCACCTATGATGCAGGATACATTCACCTTCACCCTCTTGAGCTCCTCCTCGAGCCTCTTCACCCACGACCCATCGCTATCCATCATCTCCGTCTGGTGTCTTGAGTAGAGGATCTCCTTTATGGGCTCCACAGATGGATAGGGGATGCAGAAGATCATCTTAAGGGGGTTCGACTCCCCTATCTCCAGGTTGAAGGTGGTTGCAATGACCACCTCTGTTGGGACAACGATGTTTACAAACTGGGGATTCACCTCAGAACGCTTGTAGACAAAGCCAACAGGGTATATGGGCCTCCATGA
>WGFJ01000075.1 GCA_015492305.1 Deltaproteobacteria bacterium | reverse complement strand
GACCCTTCTGTCGAGCTGGATCACATCCCCTTTATTCAGGTCAAGGAGGTCCCCGAGGGTGATCGTTGCCTCACCTATGATGCAGGATACATTCACCTTCACCCTCTTGAGCTCTTCCTCGAGCCTCTTCACCCACGACCCATCGCTATCCATCATCTCCGTCTGGTGTCTTGAGTAGAGGATCTCCTTTATGGGCTCCACAGATGGATAGGGGATGCAGAAGATCATCTTAAGGGGATTCGACTCCCCTATCTCCAGGTTGAAGGTGGTTGCAATGACCACCTCTGTTGGGACAACGATGTTTACAAACTGGGGATTCACCTCAGAACGCTTGTAGACAAAGCCAACAGGGTATATGGGCCTCCATGAGACCTCCATATCCTTCAGGACCATCTCTGTGAGCCTTCTTATGATCCTCTGCTCAAGGAAGGTGAACTCCCTTCCCTCAACCCTTGTGTGGAACTTGCCGCTCCCCCCAAAGAGGTTATCCACAATGAGGAAGATGAGGTTTGCATCGAAGAGGAGGAGGCCCACTCCCCTCAGAGAGGAGAGTTCAAAGATGTTGAAACTCGCAGGAAGGGGTATGTTCTTGAGGAACTCCCCGTACTTCACTATTTTCAACTCCTCCACACTCACCTCAACGACCTTTTTCAGGAAGTTGAATATGGATGTCCTGAAGATCCTGCAGAAGCGCTCATTTATGACCTCCATGGTGGGCATCCGGCCCCTGATGATCCTCTCCTGGGAGGTGAGGTCATAGGTCCTTACCCCTTCAGGCTCTTCCTCCTTCTTCTCTACCTCTACTTCACCGCTTGCCATGCCCTTTAGAAGGGCATCGACCTCTTCCTGACTCAGCACCTTGTCAGCCATGCCTTCACCTACTGGATAACGAAGTCCGTAAAGTAGACCCCCTTGACCTTGCCCTCGGTCAGTATCCTGTTCACCCTGGCAAGTATCTCATCCCTGAGTTTGTACTTTCCCTCCACACTCCCCACATCCACATACTCCTTGCTGCTAAGGAGTATGATGATGGAGTCCCTGATAAGGGGGGTCTTGGCCTTGATCTCTTCTGCAGTCTTCTTATCCCCCACCTCAAGGTTCACCACCACCTTGAGATACCTTCCCTCCCTGCCCTTGAGGTTCACAACAAAGGGATCAAGGGATACAAACTCGCTCAACTCCTCTGCCTTCTTCTCTGCTTCCTTCTTTGCCACCTCTTTGCCTTCGGAGCCCCCCATCCTGGTCCAGAGGAAGAAACCGCCTCCCCCGGCAAGGATGAGGAAGACAAGCCCTCCTATGAGGAAGAGCTTCTTCGACTTCCTGGCCTCCTGGGCCTGTTCCTCTTTGTTTTCCTTTTCCTCTGCCATGTCTCCCTCCATGGATTTCTTCCCCCTATCCTTATTGCAATGGTTGTGCCAAAATCGCCTGCCTGAATGGCAAGGATTGAAAAGGCCTTGAGGAGGGATGGGTCTTCCTTATGTCAAAGTGGGGAAGGAAGGTTGTCAGAGTAATGACGGGGAGGGCCCCAGGGGGAGATCCCCCTGGGGAAGGGACTTACCTCTTCAGGTTGACCAGTTCGTTCAGGATCTCATCCGTTGTGGTTATGATGCGGGAGTTTGCCTGGAATCCCCTCTGGGCGGATATCATCTTCACAAACTCCTCTGCTATATCCACCGTGGACAGCTCAAGGGCATTTGAGTGGATCGTCCCCCTGCCTGATGTCCCTGGAGAACCCACAAGGGGCTGTCCTGATGCGGTTGATTCGGAGAAGAGGTTATTCCCCATCTGGGTGAGACCTGATGGGTTCTGGAACTTGGCAAGGGCAACCTGGCCAAGGGCCTTTGTCTTACCGTTGGAGAAGACACCTGTCACCACACCATCGGAGTCTATGGAGATCTTCTGGAGTGTCCCTGCAGCGTATCCATCCTGCTCCTGATTGGTGATGGCCGAGGTCTGACCGTACTGGGTTATGCCGTCTGTGCCTGTTCCCCCTTCTGTGGTGGATGTGCCGAAGTTGAAGGAGATCTGCTGATTCTGGGTGGCACCCCCTGAAAAGTCAAACCCACCTGTTGGATAGGTGATGGAGCTTTCCGAAACAAGGGCACCACTGGCGTTGAATGTAAGGGTCCCCTGGGCCTGGATCTGATCTGACGATGAGTTGGCATTATCGCTCCCATCCACAACGGCAAACCACTCCCATGTGTTCCCTGAGGAACCTGTGGAGTCCTTCCTGAAGTAGATCGCTATCTCATGGGCATTGCCAAGGGAGTCATAGACGGTGATGCTTGTGGAGAAGTTCGAGGTGCCATCCGGGTTGTTCACATCGAAGGCACCACCAGCCTGATCACTGGTTGCACTGCTCCCCACTGTGATCGTGTCATCGGCGGTGAAGCCGAGCTTTGAGGCCGCTGTGGAGTTTGCATTCGTCCATGCTATCACCACAGTGTTGGAGTTTCCGCTGTCATTTGTGATGGTAAACTTGCCTGTCGAACCATCATAGGTGACCGTGTAGGTATCGCTGCTGCCGTTCTTTGCCTCAAGGGCCGTCTTTATGGCAGAGGCAACGGCACTGCCTGTATAGGCCTTCCCTGATATCAGGCCTCCGTCACTTATGAGGTCCACAGTTGTGTATGTGGTTCCTCCGTCGAAGCTCACATAGATGTCCTCGTCGGTGCCGGTGGTGAAGACAAAGCCCTTTATCTCTGCATCGGAGTCAAGGTTTCCAACAAGGCTCACCGTGGTGGTTGCCTTCGGGGGGACAGATGCAAAGGATACCTTGAGGTCCCCCAGGGTACCGGTTATATTCCCTGAACTGTCTGCCTGATACCCCCTCACAATATAGCCCTCAGGGTTGACTATGTATCCATCCTTATCGATGTTGAACTGCCCTGCCCTGCTGTAGAAGAGGGCCCCTGATGAATCCCTGAGTATGAAGAACCCATCCCCATCTATGGCAAGATCAAGGCCGCTGCTTGTTGTCTCGAAGGTCCCCTGGTTGAAGAGGGGGGTTACAGCACTCAGGGTCACACCGAGGCCTATCTGGGATGTGCCCGATACACCTGTGATGCTCTGGCTCAGGATATCCGCAAAGGAGACCCTGCTTGCCTTGAACCCTACGGTGTTCATGTTGGCTATGTTGTTTCCTATCACCGACAGGGCCGTCATGTTGGCATTGAGCCCGCTCACACCTGTAAAAAGGGATGTCAACATGCTATCATCCTCCTTCCTTAGCCTGTGATCTCGTATACATCCCCTACCTTAACCCTGGATCCACCCACAAGGAGGTAGGGGACCCCATCCTCAAAGCTCACAGCCTCAACCCTTCCCTTTATGAGGGTGCTGGCAGCCACCTTTTCATCACCGTTGGTGGCAGAAACGGTAAAGCTGTATTCTCCATCGGGAAGGGGCATGCCCTTTTCATCCCTGCCATCCCAGACAAGGAAGTTCTCCCCCTTACTTCTGTTCCTTTCCTCAAGGGTCCTTACAACCTTGCCATTCCTGTCCCGGATCACGACCACCACATCCGATGCATCCCCCTCCAGGGTGTAACCTATCCATGCCTTTCCGTCTTTGAGGGTCAGTCTATTGCCCTCTGCCTTCACCTCCTTTCCTATGAGGTTGGCTGCACCGTAGTTGTTGAGGGAAAGCAGGGAATCAGTGACCTTCTTCAGTTCCTCACCCATGTTGTTTATACCCTCAAGGGCACTGAACTGTGCAAGCTGGGCCACAAACTCGGTGTTCTTCAGGGGATTGAGGGGATCCTGATGCCTCAACTGGGTAACGAGGAGCTTCAGGAACGTATCCTTTCCCAGGGAAGGGATGTTTCCCATCCCTATGCCTTCAGCCATTAGCTTCCACCTCCTTCCTTATACATATAGATCCACCTCACCACACCCGATGGTAACCTTCTCCTCCTCCTTCACAAGGGATACCTCCCCTACCGCACCCTTTCCTCCCTGGTAAAGGGGTCTATCCTCCCTCCATCCCCCACCCCCATCGGAAAGGAGTGAGACCGTCACCTCATCGAGGACAAGGCCCTGCTGGAGCAGGGAGTCCTTGAGGTAGGGGATGTTGGCCTCCACAAGCCCCTTTACAAGGTGGTGTTCAGCAGAGATATGGGCCTTGACCACCCCTTTATGGAGGAGGATCTCCACCTTTATATGCCCGAGTTCAGGGGGCTCAAGCCTTACGGTTGCCCTGTTTATACCCTCCCTTGCCTGGATGAAGATCCTTCCTGTGATCTCCTTGAGGATGTGTCTCCCCTCCATCCTGTGGATCTGGGTATCCTCCTTCACCTGGTAGATGGGTCTCTCCACGATCCTTACCTGAGGATCCACATGGGCTTTAGGATCAGGGGAGGGAAGGTCTGCCCTTTCCATGGATTTCACTTCCCCTTTCACCACCCTGGGTGCTGGATCCATCCCTTCTTCAAGGAACTCCAGGGGGTTCATCTCGACCCCCTCCTTCGAGGGTCTCGGGGTCGATGGATCTGCACCTATCTCCTTCAAGGGTAGGGGTCTCTTCAGGCCATCCTCACCTTTCCCCTCAACCCTGAGCAGGGGCCTGAAGGGGAGATCCTTTTGAGAAGGAGGGGAGGCCTCCAGGTCCCCCTTCCCTTCCATCACCTTTGCAGGCTCCTCACCTGACCCTGTGGTTTCGGGTTGAGCCTGCTCACCACCTCCAAGGAGGACCATGAGGAGGATGGAAAAGAGGTCCTCTGAAACAAGGCCCTTCTCTTCAGCCAGCATGGTCCCCTCAGGGATCAGTGGTCCCTGACCCCCCTCCTTGATTCCGAGGAGACCTCCTATGAAGGACGGAATGCCTGTCATTGTGATCTCCCTGAAAGGTATCTCTTGCCCATCCTCTGGGTCAGCCTTGCAGCCTTTGCAGGCTCCACAAGGGCAAGGATCCTCCCTGCAATCCTCGGGCTCATGTTGTCTATGAGGGCTATGGCAAGGCCCTCGTCCATCTTTTCCAGTCTGGCTGCAGCCTCTTCGGGTGGCATGTTCCCGTATATCTTTGCAAGGCCTGCCATCCCTTCCTCCCTTGCCTTCCTTATCCTTGCAAGGAGTTCTTCAAGCCCCTTCCTCATGCCCTCAAGCCTTGCCATCCTCTCCTCAACCATCTTCTCCATCTCCTTAAGCCTTGCCTCTTCTTTGAGGAGTTCCTCTTCCCTTTTATCAAGGGCCTCCATCCTCTTCTTCACCGCTTCAAGGGCCCTGGCAAGCTCATCCCCACAGGGCGAAGGTTCCTCACCGTACCCGATCCCTGGATGGAGGATGAGAAGGAGGACAAGGAAGAATCTACCCTTCATCCTCCCCTGGAAAACCATTCTTACCCCTCCTTGTGTTGTACTCATCTATCATGGCCTGTTCCTTAACGATCTCGAGTTTTCTGTGCCTCCTCATCCCCTTCTCCTTCAGATATTCGAGGACCTTAACCTCCTTCATCGCCTCCTTCAGTTCCTCAAGTTTTGCCCTTGCACTCTCATCGAGGCTCTCCCATCTCCTCTCCGCCCTCTCCAGCTCCTCCCTGATCCTTGCCAGATAGAGCCTGAGGGTCTCAAGGTGGTACGGATCTATATGGACCCCCTTTCCGTATTCGAGGACTCCCTCTGCATAGATCCCCTTTATAAGGGCAAGTCTCTTGCCCTCCTCATCAAGGAGCCTCTTCAGGCTGGAGAACTCCTTCCTTTTGAGTTCCTCCTCCATATCCTTTAGATCCAGTATCCTCTGAAGCCTGAACCTGAACCTCATCTCTCCTCCAGACCAAGGCCCTCCATCTCCCTGAGGGTCTTTTCAAAATCCACCTTCTCATCTATATCCTGGGTGAGGAAGCCGTTGATCCTGCCCATGTAGCGGATCGCCTCATCCACTTCAGGATCGCTCCCTTCCTTATAGGCCCCTATGCTTATCAGGTCGGCGTTCTTTGCATAGGTGGCCATGAGGGCCTTCATCTTCTGGGCCTTCCTCCAGTGATCCTCGGATACCACATCCCTCATGCACCTGCTCGTGGACATGAGCACATCTATGGCCGGGTAATGGCCCTTCGAAGCGAGGTCCCTGGACAGGATGATATGACCATCGAGAACAGCCCTGCAGGTCTCACCGATAGGGTCACTCGATACATCGTCTCCCTCAACAAGGACGGTGAAGAAACCGGTGATCGATCCCTCTCCCCCTGCCCTTCCAGCCCTTTCAAGGAGCCTCGGGATGAGCCCAAAGACCGAAGGGGGATAGCCCTTTGTGGCCGGAGGCTCTCCAACGGCAAGGCCTATCTCCCTCTGGGCCATGGCAAACCTGGTAAGGGAGTCCATGAGGAGAAGGACATGCAGGCCCTGATCCCTGAAGTACTCGGCTATGGTCATGGCAAGGAAGGCACCCCTTACCCTGAGGAGGGGGGACTGGTCCGATGTGGCAACCACAACAACGGACCTCCTCAGACCTTCCTCCTTGAGGTCCTTCTCTATGAACTCCTTGACCTCCCTTCCCCTCTCGCCTATAAGGGCGATGACATTCACATCTGCATTGGTATTCCTTGCCATCATCCCCAGCAAGACGCTCTTTCCCACACCGCTTCCCGCAAATATGCCCATCCTCTGCCCGCATCCCACCGTAAGGAGGCCGTTTATGGCCCTCACACCCACATCAAGGGGCTCCCTTATCCTCTTCCTTGCAAGGGGATTGGGAGCGGCCCTGTAGAGATCGTACTCCCTGTCCCTTGCTATGGGTCCTCTCCCATCAAGGGGCCTTCCAGCCCCATCGAGGATCCTGCCGAGCACCCCCTCTCCAAGCCTGACCCTTGCCTCCAGGCCAAGCCTCTCTATAGGGCTCCCGGGGCCGACACCCTTTGTCTCACCAAGGGGCATGAGGAAAACCCTCCCCTCGCTGAAGCCCACAACCTCACAGATGAGTGGAGGACCCTCCACAGGCTGGATGCGGCACATCTCTCCAAGGGCCATCCCTATGCCAACCCCTTCGATGACCATGCCCACCACCCGTGTGACCCGGCCATTCACCTTGAAGGTGTGGACCCCTTCTATAGCCTCCTTGAGGGCCTCTATCCGCATCTCTCCACGGCCTCCTTCATGGCCTTCTCGATCCTCTTCAATGTCTCATCCACCCTCCCATCCACACCGCCGTGGTCACACTCAACGAGGCAGCCCATCTCAATGGAGGGATCGGCCTCTATCCTTATACCTTCCACACCCTCCAGAAGGTCTGATCCCTCCCCTGCAAGGTAGCTGTAATCCTCGGGGCTCACCTTGACGGTGACAGAACCACCATGGGAGATGCTCTCTATGGCAGCCCTTATCATCTCCCCTATCAACTCCCTCCTTGTGGCAAGCTCCCTGCCTATGACCTTCCTTGCAACGGCAACTACAAGCTCCACAAGTTCCTTCTCCTTTTCCCTGTAGAAATCATTCCTTGCCTCTTCCAGATCTTTAAGGATCCGGGAGAAACGGTTGAGGATGGCCTCAACCTCACCCCTGCCGGCCTCAAGGCCCTCCCTCCTTCCCTCTTCAAAGCCCTTTCTGTAGGCCTCCTCCCTTATGGTGGACACATCCTCCTTTAGCCCTTTATCCCGATCCCTCTTCAACAGGGGATCAAGGGTAAAGACCTTCACCCCTTCGGCTTCACCCTTCAATATCTTAGACAAGGACCTCTTCTCCACCCTTCCCTCCGATCACTATCTTCCCCTCTGCCTCAAGCCGCCTCACCACAGAGAGGATCTCCTTCTGGGCCTTCTCCACCTCGCTGAGTCTGACAGGCCCCTTCGTCTCCATCTCCTCCTTGAGCATCTCCCTTGCCCTCTCCGACATGTTCCTGAATATCTTCTCCTTGAGTTCATCGTCTGCGGTCTTAAGGGCAAGGACAAGCTGCTCGTTGGGTATCTCCTTGAGTATGGTCTGGATGCCCCTGTCGTCTATCTTAACAAGGTCCGAGAAGGTGAACATCTCATCCTGGATCTTTGAGGCAAGCTCACTGTCCACCTTCTCTATGGCCTCCATGATGGCCTTCTCACTTGCGGTATCCAGGTAGTTCAGGACCTCTGCCGCTGTCTTTATCCCTCCTATGGATCTTGACCTTGAAGAGACCACCCCCTTGAGTTGCTCTGTTATGGCCTCCTCCAGCTCCCTCACGGCCTCGGCAGGTATGGAGTCCATGGTGGCAAGCCTCAGGATCACCTCCTGCCTTGTCCTTTCAGGCAGGTTGGTCAGTATCTCACCTGCCTGCTCAGGCTCAAGGTGGGCAAGGACAACGGCAATGGTCTGGGGATGCTCATTCTTGACCATGTCTGCCACAACCTTTGGATCCATCCATTTCAGCTGCTCAAGGCCGCCACCCTCTTCACCTTCCAGTATCCTCTCGAGGATGGCATCCGCCTTCTCAGGTCCAAGGGCCCTGGTGAGGATCTTCTTGATGTATTCATCCCCGCCGAGGGTGATGGTTGAAGTTGCCCTCTCCTCAAACTCCCTTGCCACCTCCTCAATCATCTCCTGTGTGACCTCACGGATGTTGGCAATGGCCCTGGTTATCTTCTGGATCTCTGTGGGACCGAGGTTCTTCAGGACCTCTGAGGCAAGCTCCTCATCGAGGGTCAGGATGAGCAAGGCCGCCTTTTCCGGTCCCTCGTTCTTCCCTGTCACCTCATCCCTCCTTCAACCAGGACTTCAGTATGTGGGCCGCCTGCTGGGGGTTCTCCCTGACCAGTTCTGCAATCCTCTGCCTTGTATCCTGGGATCCTGCAGTTAAGGCCTTGTGATGGGGGGCCTCCTCAAGGGCCTTCAGGGCCTCTGAGAGTGCCTCCTCCGGCACAGGAGGCGCCTTGAAGAGTTCCCTCAGGAGGGGTCTCAGGACAAAGAGGAAGAGGAGGATGCCAAGGATGGTGATCCCTGTGTAGCGGATCACTGCAGGGAGGTATCTCAGGAGTTCCTCCGTCATGCCAGCCTTCTCGATGGTGATGGCCTTTTCCTTTCCGGATGTCTCGAAGGGCATACTTGCCACCTCCACCACATCGCCCCTTTCTGCCACAAACCCCACCGCACCCTTCACAAGTCCTTCAAGCCTCTTGAGCTCCTCCTCACTCCTGGGGATGAACCGCCTTACCTCCTTCCCGTCCTTTCCCTTCTCCACCCTGTAGGTGCCATCCACAAGGACGGCCACACTCAGCCTCTTTATCACCCCTGAAGGCTCCACCACCCTGCTCACCACCTTGCCTATCTCGTAGTTGACCACCTCATCCTGCTTCTTGGTCTGGGAAGGGGAGGGTGTTATCCCCTGCTGGCCAGGGGGAAGATTGGATGCCACACCAGGGACCCCTCCGATTATGCCACCGGAGGTGCTCTCCTTGCTCCTCTGCTCGCTCCTCACCACCACGTTATCAGGATCGTACCTCTCCTCTGTCTTCTCCACCCGTTTGAAGTCCATGTCTGCAGACACCCTGGCAATGACCTTCCCCCTTCCCACCACAGGCTCCAGGATCCCCTCTATCCTCTTCTCCATCTCCTTCTCAAAGGCCCTCCTGTACTCAAGCTGGGAGGCTGTAAGGACCATACCTTCATCCTCAACGGCCTTTGTGAGCATATTCCCCTTTGTATCCACAACGGTAACATTCTTGGGATCGAGATCCTTCACACTGCTTGCCACAAGGTGGACGATGCCCTGGACCTGGGAAGGGCTCAAGGACCTCCCGGGCCTTAGTTTCACGACCACAGAGGCCCTGGCACCCTCATCCTTTGCAAAGAGCCTCCTCTCGGGTATGACTATATGGACCCTTGCCGTCTCCACCTCAGAGAGCCAGGAGATGGTCCGTGCGAGCTCTCCCTGAAGGGCCCTCAGGTAGTTGACCCTCTGGGCAAATTCGCTTATGCCAAGACCGGTCTTGTCAAAGACCTCGAAGCCAACCACCCCCCCACTGGGGATCCCTGAAGCGGCAAGCTCAAGCCTCGTCTCATAGACCTTGTCCTGGGGAACAAGGATCCTGCTACCCTCCAGCCTGTAGGGGATCCTCTTCTCCTTGAGCTTCTCCACCACGGCGTATGTATCCTCCTGGGAGAGCCCGGAATAGAGGGTCTCAAACTCGGGCTGGCTTGCCCAGAGGAAGAGTGCTATTGCCCCCCCTATACCGGCAGATAGGAGAAGGAGGTATATGACCTTCTGGCTGTTGCTGAGGGAAAGGAATCTCTCTAAGGGGTTTGCCATGGCTACACCTGCATCCTCATGACCTCTTCATAGGCAGAGAGGATCTTGTTCCTCACCTGGACCATGAACTGGAAGGAGATATTTGCCTTCTCGATGGCTATCATGGCCTTGTGGAGGTCCACCTTCCCCGAGGCAAAGGCCTTCACAGCTTCATCTGCCTCCTTCTGCAGGCTGTCCACCTTCTTTATGGCCTCCTTAAGGGTCTTGGAGAAATCCGCCCCTTTCCCCTCCTCCCTGATGGAAGCCCCGTCCTTTACAATCCCCTTATCACCAATCCCTTTTATCTCCATACCTACCTCCCTATCTCAAGGGCCCTCAGGGCCATATCCTTTGCAGAGTTGAAGACGGCCACATTCGCCTCGTAGGCCCTCATGGCCGAAAGCATGTTCACCATCTCCTCCACAGGGTCCACATTTGGAAGCATCACATAGCCCTCCTCATCTGCCTCGGGATGGCCGGGTTCATAGACCCTTCTGAAGGGCCTCTGGTCCTGGACTATGCCCATCACCCTGACGGGTACAAGGAAGCCCTTCTGGGGTATGGATGCAAAGACCACATCCCTCCTCCTGTATGGCAGACCCCCGGGGCCCTTTGTGGTGTTGACATTGGCCAGGTTGCTTGCAATGGTGTTCAGCCGCAACCTCTGGGCCTCCATACCAGATGCCGCTACATCAAAGATGGTTGGCATGGCTTACCTCCCTTCCCTTATGGCTTCCTTCAGCATCTGAAACCTCAGAGAGAGGATCCTGGCTGTGGCGTTATACATCACCGTGTTCTCGGCAAGCTTCACCATCTCCCTCTCAAGGCTCACACTGTTGCCATCAAGACCTGACGGTGTCCCCACAGTCACTATCTCCACACCCTCTGTCCTCCTCGACCCCCTTACATGCCCCTTCTGGGTGGTTACAAGCTGAAGCCTTTCCCTGGCCCTGTCAAGCTCCCCCTTAAACCGGATATCCAGGGCCTTGTAGTTCGGGGTCTCCTCATTGGCTATGTTCGATGCTATGAGCCTCTGCCTCAAACCCCTTATATCGAGGTTCCTTTCAAGGAGATCGAAGAGACCATCGAAGATGTTCCTGATCATTATCAGCCTCCCTATCCCTTGGTCTTGCAAAGTCCATGCCAGAGATTGGATCCCTGTAACTGTTGATTTCCCTGACTCCTCCTCCCCCTTTAGAGGGGAAAAAACTTCTCAAAGGGAAGTTGTTTCCCCCTTCAGGGAGTATTCCTTGAGCTTGTTCCTCAGTGTCCTTATGCTTATCCCAAGCCTCTTTGCGGCTATCGTCTTGTTCCCCCCTGTCTCTTTCAGGGTCTGACAGATGAGCTCCCTCTCCATCTCCCTTATGGTCCCTCCCTTGAAGCTGCAGGAGGCATCCTCCTCACCGTAGAAGAGGTCCTTCACACCTATCTCCTTCCCCCTGCATACAAGGACAGCCCTCTCCACAATGTTCTCCAGTTCCCTCACATTTCCCTTCCATGGATGGGCAAGGAGCCTGTCCATGGCCTCCTTTGAGAACCTCTCCACATTCTTGCCGTTCCTTACAGAGAAGAGCTTCAGGAAGTGCTCGGCAAGGAAGGGGATATCCTCAGGTCTCTCTCGAAGGGGTGGCAGGTGGATGGGGAAGACATTGAGCCTGTAGTACAGGTCCTCTCTGAATCTACCGGCCTCCACCTCCTTTTTCAGATCCCTGTTGGTTGTGGCTATAAACCTTATGTCAAGGGAGATGGTCCCCCTCCCACCAAGCCTGTCCACCTCCCTTTCCTGTATCACCCTGAGCAGCTTTGCCTGGAGGCTCAATCCCATCTCACCGATCTCATCAAGGAGAAGGGTCCCTCCGTTGGCCATCTCGAACTTCCCGACCCTTGTGGCAACAGCGCCTGTGAAGGCCCCCTTCTCGTAACCAAAGAGCTCGCTCTCAAGGAGGCCCTCAGGGATGGAGGCGCAGTTTATGGCCACAAAGGGCCTGCCCCTCCTCCTGCTCGATTCATGGATAAACCTGGCAAGGAGTTCCTTCCCCGTACCGCTCTCACCGGTTATGAGGACCGTTGCCGATGTCTGTGCCACCTCCCTTGCCATGGTTATTATCTCCTCCATCTTCCTGTTCTTTGTGACGATGCCAAACCTTTCCCCCTCAAGGGGTGGGGTTACAACCTTCTCCACAGCCTTCTCTATCACCTCCGGTGAGAAGGGCTTCAGGATGTAGTCCCTTGCCCCCTCCCTCATGGCCTCGATGGCATCCTCAATGGTCCCGAAGGCAGTCATCATAAGGACAGGTGTGTCAGGGGAGAATCCCCTTATGGATCTCAGCAGGGTGAGACCATCCATTCCCGGCATCTTCACATCGGCGATAACCACATTGAAGGTCTCCCTTGCAAGGAGTGAGAGGGCCCCCTCTCCATCACTGGCCGTGGCAACCTCATACCCCTTCCTCCTCAAGACCTCCTTGAGGGCCTTCCTCATCTGGGGCTCATCATCGACGATAAGCACCTTATACACAGTCCATCACCCCCTTCAAGGTTATGTGGAAGGTCGTTCCCTTTCCTTCCTCACTCTCCACCTCCACAAGCCCCTCATGGGCCTTTATGATATTGTTCACCACCGTGAGACCCAGGCCTGTACCCCTGGGCTTGGTTGTGAAGAAGGGATCAAAGACCCTCTCAAGCTCTTCCTTCTTTATCCCTTTGCCATTATCGGAGATGAGGAGGTGAAGGCTTTCACCTTCAACCCTTGCCTCCACAGTAACCCCTCCCCCCTCTTCCGTGGCCTCCAGGGCGTTGACAAGGAGGTTGAATATGGCCTGTTTCAGGAGCTCCCTGTCGGCATAGATCACAGGATCACCCTCTATGAGGGTCCTGACCCTGCCCTTCCTCCCCATCAGCATGGGTCTGCACCCCTCACATACCTCCTTTACCAGTTCCTTGAGGGAGAAGGGCTCCTTCCTGGGTCTTGAGGTATTTGCAAAGATGAGCATGTTGGAGAGGGTGTTGTTCAGCCTCCTTACAGCCTTGATGATCTCCTCTGCGAATCCCTCCTTGTCTTCAGGGGAAGGGTCGTCCTTCAGGAGGGAGGCGAAAAGCTCTATGCTTCCCAGGGGATTCCTTATCTGGTGGGCTATGCTTGCCGCCATCTCCCCCATTGCGGAAAGCCTCTTCTCCCTTTCTGCCTGTTCCTTGAGCCTCTTCAGCTCTGTCACATCGTTGATGACAAAGAGGTTTCCAACCGTCCCTCCCTTGAGGTCCCTCAGTATGGTCTTGGTGATGAAGAGGAATCTCCTCTTCCCATCCCTTCCCCTGAATTCCACCTCCTGCCCATCTATGGATGGATCAAGGAGATGGAAGGGAGGAATGTCGAGGACGGGCCTGCCCCTGGGATCGTCGTCAAGGATGGAGGAGGCCATGATGTTTGCAAGCTCCACCCTTCCCCTCTCGTCGGTCACAAGGATACCCACAGGCAGACCTTCCAGTATGCTCACGAGGTAGTTATTCTTCTCCTCTATCTCGAGGTTCAGTTCCCGTATCCTCTCCTCAAGGCTCTGATAGTACTCCTGAAGGGTCAAGGAGGCCCTTTTGAAGGTATCAAAGGCCTCCATGAGCAGATCTACCTTCCCCCTGCCTCCCATATCTCCACCTCCTTTATTCCTTCCTTTGCAAGCTGTGAAAGGTATCCATCACCATCCTTCATCACCTCTTCAAAGAGTCCCTTCCCCTCACCCGCCTTCCCGAGGATGAGATCTATCTCACCCATCCTAAGCAGGGCCCACTGCCTTTCCCTTCCTTTGAGATGGGGAAGGGCATCCCTGTAAAGGGAGTAAGCCTTCTCGTATCTCCCCAGTCCGTAGTAGGTATCGGCAAGGTCAAGGTATGGCCTCTCCCCACCCCTGTATCCCCTGTAGAGGGAAAGGGCATCATCATACCTTCCCTCCAGCCGGTAGATGAGAGCAAGTTTGAGGGCAGAAGGGTCATCCTTCACATAACCCTTTGCCCTGCTGTAGTAGGAAAGGGCCTCCTTCCTCTTTCCCTCTCTCCTGTAGAAGTCTCCAAGTAGAATGTAGAGCCCTGCCCACTCCTTCCCATCCTTCCCATCCATTATCCCCAGGGCCTCCTTCACCTTCCCTGAAAGGATGTAGGCCTTTGCCAGAGAGGGAAGCAGTGAAGGGTCCCTCCTTCCTGCCCTCTCCAGCACCCTTACCGCCTCATCTGGTATCCCCGCTTCAAGGAAGGCCTTCCCTGCTATGGCAAGGACACCCCTCTGGGTAAAGAGGTCCTCATTGCCATAATAGAGGGCAAGGATCCCGGCATAGTCCTTCTCCCTGTAGAGGGTGTGGAGGAGTCTTCTCAGGGATGTGAGGGCCGTCTTCCTTGCCCTTGCCTTCATACCCGAGTCAGGGAAGAGGTTGAAGAAGGTCCTTGAAAGGGCAAGGACCTTTCTGTAATCCTTCTTCTTGAAGGAAAGATCTATAAGCTTGGAGAGGGCTGCTTCCTTCAGGAGGGAAGGGGTATCTCCCTTTGCGAGTTCTTCGAGAAGGGTCGATGCGTTTTCGATCATACCCTTCTTTTCGTAGAACTCAACAAGGGCCATGGTGTTTATCGCACGTCCCTGTGCATCCTCAGATGAGATACCCTCTTTGTAGAGCCTCTCTGCTTCTTCGTCCCTTTCCTCCTTCACAAGGATATCCCCCTTCCTCATGGAGAGGTAGGAGCGGATAAGGGGGTCATCCGTCCCCTTTAAGGCCTCTTCGATATGCCTTTCAGACCCCTTCCACCTTCCGAGGCTGAAGAGGACCTCTGCCCTTGAGATGTGGTAGACTGGCCTTGCCTGTAATAGACCCTCGATCTTTCCATATACATCCTCGACAAACCGGGAGTAGCCAAGTTCATAGAGGGTCAGTCCGTAGCCAAGCAGGGCATCCCCCCACACATCGGGTTCTTTCGATTCCCTGTAGAGGTCGTAAAACCGCCTGCTCAACCTCCTTACAGCCTTCCCATCGCCTCTGAGAAAGGCCTGCCTCATCTCAAGGAAGGCCCTCCTTAAAGAGGCCCTTGCACCGAAGGCCCCCTTTCCCTCTGCCATCCTGTACATCCCTATGGCCTCTGGATAAAAACCGAGGAATTCGTAAAGGAGTCCTGTAGCAAAGGTGGCTTCCTCCCTGAGGTCCTTTCGGGTCCTCAAGAGATTGAGGGCATCAAAGGCCTCCACAGTCCTTCCCTCTGTGGCAAGATCCAGGGCCTCCTTCACAGCAGGGCTGAGGGATATCTCCAGCAACCTCCCCTTCTCCCCTTCCATGGCCCTTACGAGGACCTCCCTCCTGTACACATCCCTCCATGATCCAGGAAGGCCTGAAAACCCTTCTGCAACACCTGGAAAGGAGAGAAAGACCGCTATAGCCAGAACAAGACCTTTCATCCGTAAGGCATGGTTTTGCAAAGACCATGCCAATATCAGGATGCCCGTCTCTTCAGGACTGGAGAGGCCCTGCAGGGGAAGGGGTGTGTATGATTTGTCAAAAAGGTGACGTAAGGGAAGGAAGGGTTGACGCTACTTTGCCCTTATAAGGAGGCTTACCCTCCTGTTTATGGGGTCATAGGGGTCATCGGGCTTTATGGGTTTTCTGTCAGCAAAGCTTCTGACCTCCACGATGCTCTCAGGGTCTATCCCATCCCTTATGAGCTCCCTCCTTACCGCATTTGCCCTGTCAGCAGCAAGTTCCCAGTTCGTATAGTCCACCCCTGGATAGGGGTGGCTGTCGGTATGGCCCTCTATGACTATCTTCACATCCACCTCTGAAAGCTTCGAGGCAAGGACATGGAAGACCCTCTTTCCCCTGGGCAGGAGCTCACTCTTGCCAAGCTCAAATATGGGGCTACCGCTCTTTTCAACCACCTCCACCCTCACACCCTCAGGGGTCTTTACAATGATGATCTGGTCCTTCAGGTCAGAAAGGCCTATCTCAACGGCCTTTGACAGTTCCTCTGTGAGCTTCTCATAGAGGGCTCCCCTTGACCTTATACCCCCCTCCTCAGGACTCAGTTTGATGGGTCCTCCCTTCATTATGGATATGCCCTTTCCACCACCTGCCTCCTCCCCTTTGAAGATGGTGTAACTGCGGAAGTACTCCGCCACCCCTTTCCTTGCCTCTATGGAGAGCATGGCCACAAGCCACAGCACCAGAAAGAGGGCCATCATGGCAGTGACAAAGTCGGCATAGGCAACCTTCCATGCCCCACCATGATGACCTTCGTGGTGCTTCTTCACCACCTTCTTTATTATGGGTCGCTCTTCTTCCTTCATGCCGCCTTCTTCTTCCTGAGGGCCTCCTCGAGTTCACCAAAGGTAGGTCTTACATCGCTGAAGAGCACCCTCCTGCCAGCTTCAACAGCCATCTGGGGGGCAAGGCCCTTTGCAAAGGCAAGGATGGAGGCCTTCGTGGCCTCAAGGAGTTTTGTCTCGTCCCTTGCCTTGTGCTCAAGATGGTTGCCTATAGGGGCGAAGAGACCATAGCAGAGAAGTATGCCAAGGAAGGTGCCGACAAGGGCTGCCGCTATGCCGTGACCTATGACCTCAGGGGACTCACCCATCTTGCCCATGACTATCGTAACCCCAAGGACCGCTGCAACGATACCGAAACCCGGTAAGGAATCACCCACCTTCAGTATCACAGAGGGGGGGACAGCGACCTCCTCGTGGTGAGACTCCAGCTCGAGTTCCATCATCTCCTCGAGCTCCATGGGCTTGAGGCCTATGACAAAGAGCCTGAGGTTATCCCTTATGAATGTGGTCAGGTGATGGTCCTTAAGGATCTGTGGGTAGGTCTTGAAGAGGGGGCTCTTCTCTGGCTCCTCTATGTCCTTTTCCACTGCAAGGAGGCCCTCCTTCCTTATCTTTGTAAAGATGTTGTACAGGAGGGTAAGGAGGTCAAGGGAAAGTTGCTTGCTTGTGTTGCTCCCCCCGAACACCTTGGGTATGGATCTGACGATCTGGGAGAGCAGTTTCGGCGGACATGTAAGGACAATGGAACCAATGGCTGCTCCCCCGATGATGAGGAACTCGGCTGGCTGAAAGAGGATATAGACATTACCCTCTTCAAGGACATATCCGCCTATTATGGCCCCGAAGACTATGAGTATCCCTATTACTGGAAACATGGCTTTCTTTAATATCGGAAGGGAGAGAAAATACTTGAACAAAATTATACCAATGGGTTATAAGAGTAAAGGAGATCCAAAGGGTCAGGGGATCATGAAGGAAAGGATACTCATCATCGAAGATGACGAAGGGGTGAGGCAACTCCTGGAGGACATCCTCACCGAGGAATACGATACCGCCTCGGCCCAGAGGGGAAGCGAGGCCCTGAACCTCCTCAGGGATGACTCCTTCTCCCTCATGATTGTCGACCTGAGACTTCCCGATATAAACGGCATGGACATCATACGGCAGGCAAAGAGGATAAGCCCCCATACGGTGAGCCTCGTCATCACAGGTTATGGGTCCATAGAGAGTGCTGTGGAGGCCACAAAGCTCGGTGTATACAACTACCTGACAAAGCCCTTCTCCAGGGACCAGCTCCTCTTCAATGTGAAGGGGGCCATCGAACATCATCACCTCCTCAAGGAAAACGAGGACCTCAGGGAGACGATCGAAAGGACCTATGCCCTGGACAATATCATAGGCAAGAGCCAGGCGATGCTTGAGGTCTTCGATACCATAAGGAAGGTGGCCGACACAGATGCCACCGTCCTTATAACAGGGGAGAGCGGGACAGGTAAGGAGCTCATTGCAAGGGCCATCCATTACAACAGTGCCAGGAAAAAGCATCCCTTCATCCCCATAAACTGCGGTGCAATACCCCAGGACCTCCTTGAGAGCGAGCTCTTCGGCCATGAGAAGGGTGCCTTCACAGGGGCCGTATCTGCAAGGCAGGGAAGGTTTGAGAGGGCCGACAAGGGGACCCTCTTCCTGGATGAGATAGGTGAGCTTCCCCTCCATCTTCAGGTAAAGCTCTTGAGGGTCCTTCAGGAAAAGGAGTTTGAAAGGGTTGGGGGAAACAGGACGATAAAGGTGGATGTAAGGATCATTGCCGCAACGAACAAGAACCTTGAGGAGGCCATAGAGAACAAGACCTTCAGGGAGGACCTCTACTACAGGCTCAACGTCATACCCATATACGTTCCGCCCCTCAGGGAGAGGAAGGGAGACATCCCCCTTCTGGTCAATCACTTCCTGAAGAAACTGGCAAGGACAAAGAAGAAGAGGATCACCGGTGTGGACCCTGCTGCCATGGAGATGTTGATGAACTACGACTGGCCAGGGAACATCAGGGAACTTGAAAACATCATTGAGAGGACGGTGATCCTCAAGGAGGATGAGGGTCTTATAAAGCCCAGGGATCTACCGGCCAAGATAAGGGAGGCCAAGAATACAGGGGTCTTCTACTTTGATATCCCCAAGGACGGTATAGACCTTCCTGCCCTCCTTGAGGAACTGGAGACAAGATTCATAAAGAAGGCCCTTGACAGGGCAGGTGGGGTCAAGACAAAGGCAGCCCAGTTGCTCGGCATAAACAGAACTACCCTTATAGAGAAGATGAGAAAGAGGGGCATGCTATCGACTGCAAAGGCCCCTTCTCTGAGAGACAAGGCCCCCCAGGTGCCCCAGAGTTAATCTACAACCCGCCACCTATCTTCTTCCTCTGCACCTCCATGAGGGATTGGAGGATGCTCTTGCGGGTATCCTCATCGAGGTAAAGGAACTTAACGGCCACTTCAAAGTACCGTCCCCCTTCATCAATGACCTCCTCAACCCTCACAACCTCGCTGAGCAGGCACAACACCCTGAAGGGATAGGGGGGAAGACCTATCCTCACCTTTACCTTCTCCCCTACCTCAAACCTCTCCTCGCTTGTGAACCTCAACCCACCTGCACTTATGTTCACCTCCCTCAGGGGGAGATCACATATATCGCTTCCCTCCCTGGAAAGGGCATCCATTATGGCATTGAGCTTGGAATCGATGGATTCAAGGAGCCTCAAGAGGGCCTTATCCTCTGAAAGGCCACTGGCAATCTCCTTTAACCCTTCCCTCAGGGTCCTCAACCCCCTGGAGGGCCTTTCATACTCAAAGGGTATGGTCTCATCGACCCTGAAGAACTCCCTTCTCTCCACCCCTGGACCGGGACGGTCCTTATCCCTGGTCATCCCCCATCTCCTTGATCGATCCCTTGTTCATGCCGCTCTCTATGAAGGCCTCCACTATCTCCCCGTCAAACTGGCTCCCGCTGCACCTTATCAGCTCGGCTATGGCCTCCTCATGGGTCCTGGCAGGCCTGTAGGGCCTTGTGGTTGTCATGGCATCGTAGGTGTCTACCACGGCGAATATCCTGGCCACAAGGGGTATATCCTTTCCGCCCAGTCCATCTGGATAGCCCCTGCCATCAAACCTCTCGTGATGGTTCCTGACAATGGCCGTCTCAAGCTCCCCGAGGCTCAATATGCCCACTATATCCTCCCCGATCATGGGATGGCTCTTCATTATCTCAAACTCCTCCTTTGTAAGTCTCTCGGGCTTGAGGAGTATGGCATCCCTTATACCTATCTTGCCCACATCGTGGAGGGGTCCAGCAAATCGGAAGGCATCGATGACATCCAGGCTGCATCCTATAAATCTTGCAAGATGTATCGCATAGAGGGTTGTCCGCCTGCAGTGGTTCATTGTGTAGTTGTCCCTTGCATCGATGGCCCTTACCAGGGAGGCTATGCTTCTCCTCAGGTTCTCAAGGAGGTTCTCGTAGAGAGCGATATTCTCCAGCCTGAGAGAGGCCTTGTCACACAGTTCTTTCAGGACGGTGAGATCGGTCTGGGAGTACTCCCCTCCCCCCATCTTCTGGCAGAGGTGGACAAAGGCAAACACATCTCCACCTATGAGGATGGGCACCCCAAGGAAGGGATGACCCTCCCCTCCCTTCCCGCAGGGGCAGCCGTGACAGTCCTTCAGGATGAGGGGTCTTTTCTCACCGAATATTTTTGCCCTTATACCCTCATCTACAGGGGCATGTTCCACCCCTTCCAGCCCCTTTGATGCCTTGAGGGTGAGCCTGTCATCCTCAAGGGTCCATATGCCGCAGACCTTCGATTCGGTGAGGACCGTGGCCAGTTCGGATACCTTCTTGAGGAGATCCCTTATGGTAAAGGGGTAGTAAAGGGCCTCGCTTATGGTGTAGAAGGCGGAAAGCTCTTTGGTCTTCTTCTCCAGGTCCCTCACCACATGTTTTATCCTGTCTACCTCCTTTACCCTCCCGAGAAGTTCTCTGTACTCCCTCTTAAACCTCCCCTCCTCAATGGCCCTCCTCACCACAAACCTTATGCGGTTCATCTCAAAGGGCTTTGTTATAAAGTCATAGGCCCCCTCCTTCATCACCCCAACAGCGGTATCAAGGGTGGGATATGCCGTCACCATGATCACAGGGAGGGCGGGGTCATGGTCCTTGAGGGCCTTTACAAGGTCCATCCCGCTCATCCCTGGCATCATGAGATCGGTGATAACCAGGTCAAAGGAGTGGTTCTTGACGAGGTCAAGGGCCTCAAAGGGGGACTCGCAGGCAACCACATCGTAGTCGCTCATGAGGAGGAGGTCCTTGAGGAGTTCTCTTACGGAAGGGTCATCATCGACAACCAGGATGGAGCCTGTTACCCCTTTTTCCAGGATCTTACTCATCTCTGCGACTTAAGCCTTTCTATAGCCTCCTGTCTCAACTTTTCGAAGATCCTCTTCTTCCCTTCCTCTGATATGCTCACCGTATCCTCTATGACCGGGAGCCTCTCCCTCTCCGACCTCCTGAGGGTCTCCCTTTCCTGATGCCGGTTGTACACCTTGAGTATCGTGTCTATGAGATAGGATCGGATGGTCATACCCTCACCCCTTAAAAGACTCAATCCTCTTCTTTATCGGTAGGGAAAAGGGAAGGCTTTAGGAAAAAGTTCCTTCACCCCCGGGGGAGAATGGTTTATATTCTTACTATGAACCAGGGGAAGGTCATACCAGCCCTTATCCTTGTGGTCATCCTTTTCGGAAGGGCTTGCGTCTCCCACGGGTCCGTTGCGGTCCTTCCCTTCAGGGACCTTTCCACAGGGAAGCTGGACCCTTCCATATCCTCTGTGATCCAGGCTGAACTCTCAAAGGCAGGGATCGATGTGGTGCCTGTGGATCTGATCATGGAAGAGGTCATGGAGATGGGACCATGGGTCCTCTGGAAGGAGGGAGGTGAGGAGGGGATACTCATAGAGATGGAGAGGAAGAGGAAGGGTAAGGCTGAACCACCACTTTCGGCAGACACCCTGGTCTATGGGGATCGGGCAAGGTTTGGAGAGGTGGTGAGGGTGAACATCTACCTCAAGAAAAGGGGAAGGAAAGAAGCAGGAAGGGTCTTCACGGTGGAAGGAAGGGAAGGGGAACTGCTCAAGGGCTTAAAGGCCGCTTCACGGGAGATAGCCCGCCTCATCCTCTCAAGGGAGGCCCTGAAGAGGGGAGAGGAGTATATAAGGGGTTACAGGGGCGGGATACACACCTATGAGGCCACCCTCAAGGCCCTGAGGGGACTTGTGGAGGAGTGGGGAACCTTTCCCCTCAGGGTCCTCTATCTATCGATGCTCCTTGAAAGGGAGATGGAGAGGGAGGAAGAGATAATCGAGGAAGGAAGAAAGGTCCTTGAGGCTTACGACCCCATGAATGAGGAAGACCTCAGATTCCTCATGTCCCTGGGACTTGACCCCTTCGATGCCGTTGCCAGGGCACAGGAAAGGAGGAAGGCCCTCGAAGAAGCCATAGAGGTGAGGGAAAAGGCCCTTGAGGTCTTCCCCCTCAACCGTGAAAGGCACCGTGTAGCCCTGGGAAAGGACTACTACCTCCTTGCCCTGTCCATGGAGAGGGAAGGCCACAGAGAAAGGGCAAGGGATCTTTACAGGAAGGCCCTTCTCTTCCTTCCCGAGACCACGGAGGAATACAAAAGGGCATCAGAGAGGCTCAGGGAACTCACTCCTTGAGGAGGTGTTCAAGCTCCTTAAGCTCCTCTCTCCCCTTTTCAAGGATGGGTACAAGTTCATACTCAATGATGTCTGCCACGGTGACCCAGTCCTCCCTCTCAAAGGCCGAGAGCATCTCTCTGAAGAGTTCCGTCGATCCTTCCCAGCAGTTGAGCCCTTTCCAGGAAAGGGATGGGTTGTCCAGGGACTCAAGGCCCTCCTTCAACTGATCCAGAAAGGCCATGAGGTCCTTCAGGTTCTCCATCCCCCCTGAAAGGCGATAGAAGGCCTCTTCATCCTGCTTTACCCTGAGGTTGTTAACCACCTCAAGGAATCTCTCCCTCATCTCTCCCACCAGTCCCTCCACCTCCACAACCCCTTCTGTTATGGCCTTCAAGAGTTCTTCCTTACCCCTTTTCTTTTCCATGATTCCCCTCCTCATTATGATAGACATGGTGTCCCCGAAAGAAGGGACTCCATTACACGGGCCTGATCTCTCAGGAAGCGGTAAAGGGCCTCTGTCCCCTCTATAAGTGCCTCCAGTCCCTCTCCATCCAGACTCTCCTTGCTGTAGGAGAAGAAGTTGGTTACCGGACTGACCCAGGGATGGGTAAACCTCATCCTTGTTACCTCCTCATCAAGGGCAGCTATCTTCTCACCCACAGCCCTCATCTCCTCTCCCCTTTTCTCCCTGAAGAGGGTCTTCAGTTCCCGGGTAAGGGACATCCCCTTCTCGGCAAGGTCCCCAAGTCTCTTAAAGGGCAGGACAAGACCCTCCATAGAGGCCTGAATGGAAGGGGTCCTGATGAAGGTATCATCCAGCACCTCGAGGGGATTTCCACCCTCAAGCAGGGATGCCCACATCCTTCGGTAGGCACGGAGCAGGATATCCCTTTCCTCCATAGGCCTCTCTATGAGGGGGATGTAATCAAGGAGGCCCATGCTGTCGAAGGCGGATCGGTAGACCTGAACGCTCCTCCACTCCTGGCCATCTTGGATAGGACCTTCCCTCCCCTCCAGGACCATCTTTACTATCTCAAAGACATGGTCAGGCCTTATGTAGCTCCTGCACTCCATACCCTTGCAGTCCACATCGAAGTTGCAGGGATGGCACGGTATCCTTGATTCGACGACCATGTGCCCCTCTCCGTAAGGACCGGTCTCCCGGAAGTAGGCAGCCCCTAAAGAGAGTTCCACCACCTTTGTGCCCACAGCAGTGGCTATGTGCATGGTCCCTGAATCATTGGACACAAGGAACCTGCACCTCCTGAGAAGGGCAGCAAGCTCCATGAGGTCCGTTCTGCCCGTAAGATCGATAACCCCATCCCCTCCAATGGCCTTCACCTCCCTGCCAAGGTTCGCCTCGGCCCTGGAACCAAAGACAACAACCCTTGCACCCATCTCCTCACAGAGCCTTCTGGCGAGGAGCCCGAAGTTCCCGGTCCCCCACCTCTTGTGCTCCTTACTGGCACCGGGCTGGAGGCCTATGAGGAGGTCCCCTTCCCTCACACCTTCACCTTCCAGGATCTCCCGGGCCCTCTTTTCAGAGTCTGAAGGGACCTTCAGGACCAGGCCTTCCCTGTCCCCTCCCACACCGCAGGCCCTTGCATGCATATCAACAAGGTTGAAGGGATTGAGGTGGCGGTTGAAGACAGAGGTGGTGAAGTACCTCATCCACGGTCCCTTGAGGACCCTGTATCCCTCCCCATCCACGGTGAGGCCACAGATCCGTTTTGCATCGATCAGGGCTGTAAGGAGGGCACAGGACTTTGATGGGGTGAGGTTTATGAGGAGATCGTAACTCCTTTCATTGATCCTCCCTATGAAGTCCTCCAGGGTCCTGTAGTTCTCAACGGGATCGATGGAGTGGAGCTTGTTGTAGTAGTCGTCCATATCGAAGGGTATGAGCCTGTCTATATAGGGTATGCCCCTGCATATCTCTGCAAAGCCGCTGATCACCACATAGGTGATGGAACACCCCGGAAACCTCCTCTTAAGTCCCCTCATTATGGGTGTGGACTGGAGTATATCCCCCATCCTTGTGAGGTTGATGAGTAATACCTCTTTCATACACCCCTCTCCATCATCTCCTTCATGATGAGGAAGATGGTCTCCGGCCTGGTCAGGGAACCGGCCCCCTCCCTTATATCCCTCACTATATCCTCCATCTCTATCGACCTCCTTGGAAGAAACCTTAAGAGGTACCTGCCAAGTTCCGTTTCAGGACCTGCCTTCTTCACAAGGTCCCTTACAAGGTACCTTCCTGGAAGGGAGTCTACCCCGCAGAATCCCCTGTCCACCATGAAGGCCATTGCCTCTTCCATCCTCCTCCTGTAGGTGTGATCCCTCACCACCCTTTCCCTTGCTTTTCTGGCCATTTCCTTCCTTTCCCTCTCATTCTTGAGGTAATACTTTATCTTTTCTCTTAAATCCTTGAGAGATTCATAGGTAACCATCTCTTCTTCATCGAAGAACCTGGGGAGGTGGGACCTCCTGTCCACAAGCTGGAAGGCCCCGCAGGAGGCTATCTCAAAGGTCCTTGGATTCACAAAATCGCCGTAGGGATTCACCCCCTGATGGACAGTGGAGGAATGGAGGTTGAGGTTTATCCGTGAGGCGTTGAAGACCTTTACATACTCCTCAGGGGAGATCCACCTCCCTTCCCTCTGGATAAAGGGCTGGAGGGGTTTCAATCCATTCCACCCGCTGCCCCATATCTTCAGGTCAAAGTCAATGAGATGGGGAAGGAGGTGTCTGCGGTTGTAGTATCCCACACCCACAAAGGAGAGATCGCTCCCGTATTCCTCCATCTCCTCCTTGCTGAGTTGAAGGGGGCGGTGGACCGATGGATCCGCTGCAAGGGGAAGGTAGTGGAAGTTCTTCACCCCGAGGTCCTTCAGGTATTCAAAGAACTCCCCATCCTGGATGGTGAAGAAGTAGTCGTAGAGGGGGGCCACATCCTTCCAGTATTCGAAGAGCCTGAAGTCCTCCACGAACCAGAAGGCCCTTGGGATACCGTACCCCTTGAGCCTCTCAAGGAGGTCAACGGTCACAGGGGCCTGGGCAAGGGCAAAGAAGAGATCGGGCTTGAAATCGACCACTCTTGCCATGACGAGCTCGGAAAGGAAGGTTGTAAATATGCTCCTGAGCTTATCCACATTGCCCTTCTCCTCAATGATGTCACCGATGGAAAGGAAGGCCTCTCTAAAGGGGCTACAGTCCATGACCTCCACCTCGTATCCAAGGTCCTTGAAGGCAGAGGAGACATAGCCAAGGATCGGCAGAGACCCTCCATACACGGGTCCCACAACAAGGATCCTGTACCTCTCGGAAAGGGCAAGCCTCCTCTCTATCCTCCGGTACTCCTCGGGATATAGGGTTGCAGATGGTGGGTAGGGCATGAGGTGGAAGGTGTCTTTGAAGAGGATGGAAAGGTCATCCCCTGAGGGTGAAACAAGGAGACCTGCCTTTTGCACTATGGGCTCAAGGTCTACCACCTCAAGGGCACACCTGAAGACCCTGAGGTCAGGTTCCACCACCACAAAGGACCTGTCAAGCCTCTTTGCCATCTCCACCACATGGTAGCCCAGGCCGAGACCAAAAATAAGGGGTGTTGAGAAGCCATCCCACCCATTGAGGTGGTGACTGACCCATCCTTCAGCCTCCCTGATAGGGTCATAGGCTGAATGGAGGAGGGCCTTTCCCACCTTCAGGGTGGGCCTTCCGGACCTTGAGGGAAAGAGGGAGAGGTCCTTGGAAACCTCTAATCCCCTCACCTCTTCCCAGAGGTCCCTATCGATGGATTTAAGTATGGAAAGGTTCTTCTCAAAGAGCCCCTTTGCCATAGACCTTCTCCTTTAGCCTCGTGGCCTCCACACTGTCTGGGTCCAGAAGGAGGGCCTTTTCCAGGCTCTCCACCGCCTTCTCCACAAGACCGAGATCAAGACAGACCTCTCCATGCCTGCAAAGGGCCCATATATCACCAGGATGGGAAAGGAGATGATCCTCAATGACCTCCCTGGCCCTGTCAAGGGCCCCTTCCTTGAGAAGGGCCTCTATCCTTTCCCTCTCCACTCCCACCTTCTCGGCCCTTATGAGGTACTGCACCACGAAGAGATCCTCCACCTCACCGGGTGTCAGCCCCTCAAGGGTCACTCTCCCGAAGGAGATCCTTCCTTTCGAAAGGTCCACATCCTTGAAGAGGGGATCCTTGTTCGCACCCTTGCCGGTGATGTGGAGACCTGCATCCCTCAGGAGATTCTCCATCTCTTTGAAGGTGAAGAACCTGAGGTGGGTCCTGTCCATGATTCCGTAATCCCCGTACTCCCACCTGCCCTCAACAAGCATGTCTATTACCCCCCAATACCTCACATTCGGGATACTTATCACCATACATCCAGAATCACTGAGGACCCTCTTTACCTTCAGGAGGACAGACAGGGGGTCTCTCAGGTGCTCAAGGATATCGGCAAGGATGATGCAGTCAAAGTATCCCTCTTCGAAGGGAAGGTCCACATCCTCTACATCGCCACAGATGACCCTTGAGAGGTTCCCCTCTGCCCTCTTTGCCACAGAAGGATCTACCTCAATGCCTATAACCTCCTCCACCC
This sequence comes from Deltaproteobacteria bacterium, assembly GCA_015492305.1. Taxonomy (GTDB): domain Bacteria; phylum Desulfobacterota; class GWC2-55-46; order S146-80; family S146-80; genus S146-80. The sequence continues at coordinate 2,108 of WGFJ01000075.1, read as the reverse complement.
CCTTCCTGAGGAGCCTTCTTCCGAGTATTCCCTCACCGCAACCTATGTCAAGGACCCTCCTGATGCCTTCAGGGATCAAGGCCTCCACATCCCTTCTCTCCTGACGGAAGTAGTCTGGGGCTGGATTAGAGGCCTTCTTCGAAGGGGTTTTGAGGAAGGGCCTTAACCTCTCAACCATCTCCTTCACCCTGTGCTGATAGGTGTGTTTCTTAAGGACCTCTCCCATTCCCCTTCTTGCTATCTCTTCCCTCTCCTTCTCCTCCCTGAGGTAGTAACTGGCAAGTTCAACCAGTTCCCTCTCATCCCTGTATATGACAAGGTGCTCTCTGTCCTCAAAGAGATCGGTAAGGCCACTACCCCTTGCCTCATCGGTGAGGAGCATGCTACCGGAACAGAGGGCCTCAAAGACCCTCATGTTGAGATCATCCCTTGCAGAGATATTGAAGACGATCTTTGACCTCGAGAAGACCTCGGCCATCTCCTCGAGGAAGCACCTCTCGTAGTGGAGGTTGAATCTTTCCTTCAGTAACTCTATCACCTCCACCCTCTTCGGGTTGTTGAGGCTTCCAACAAAGGAGATGTCGTAGATCTTCTCCCCTTCCCTCTTACCGTGGATCTCGGGGTCACAGGCAAGGGGAAGCCAGTAGGCCTCTACACCTTTCTCCCTGAACCTCTCAAGGTATGCCCTCTGGGCTATGAAGACCACATCAAAGGACCGGGCTATCTCCAGATGGCTGTGGAGATTCAGGTGGTTATCGATGAGATAGCAGACCTTAAGGCAGGGTAGATCCTCAAGGCCCTTCATGTCGAACCACACCCCTGTCTCCACCCAGAGGAAGAGATCAGGGGTCCAGGGCAGCCTCTTCAGAACCTCCCCCATATCCGAGGTAAAGTACGGGATATCGTGGTCCCTGACCCTTTCCTTTATGCCCTCGAGGTTCCACGCCTTGAGGACCTTTTCGGGGATGGTGGGGCCAAAGGTGACAACCTCATGGTCCTTCCTCAAGGCCCTTTCAAGGTAGGCTGCAGTTGTCTGGGGGTTTGAGGTGTAAGCCATGAGGATCTTCAGCCTGGAGGGTCCCTTTCCAGACTTCCTCTGTGGTCTGGGGGTCCCTTCAAGGAGGGTCTTCCACTTTTCCACAAACCTCTCTATGGGGAAGAGGTCTGTGACCGTTTCCCTTGCCTTCCTGCCAAGGTTGAGGGCAAGGTCTCTGTTTTTCAGGAGTTCCTCTACCCTTTCCCTCAGGTATCCCTCGTCAGGGGAGACAAAACCATTCACCCCATCCTCTATGGGGGAGGTGGGATTGGAGAGGGAGACCACCGGCATCCCCACTGCCATGGCCTCAAGGAGGGCAAGGTTGTAGCCATCCTCGTAAGGGTATACGGTGGTGTTCAGATAGACCCTGTGGTCCCTCATGTGGTCCTTGAGGTCCTCCCAATCCCTGGGGATGTGAGACCCAGGCAGGGAGGGATTGAGACCAAGGATGGTTGAGGGAAGACCACCAAGGATCCTCTCCTGGATGGAGTGGCCGAGCATGATGTCCCTCTCCTTGATGAGGTTGCCGATCCTCAAGACCTTCGGAAGGTACCCCCTCCACCCTCCATACTCGGATGGATCTATACCTGGAAGGATAACCTCCCCTTCAAGGCCCCAGTCCCTCCTCTTTGCTTCTGAGATGAAGACGAGGTGGAGGTCATCTATGTCGTCAAAAAGGTGACGGACCTGTTCCAGATATTTGTCTTTCTCTGTTTTGTAACCACCCAGGGCTATCTCTGTCGATAGCCTGTTGTGGAAGACAAGGACCTTTGGGACCTTGAAATCACGGACAGAGAGGAGATCCTCCATGTTGTGGCATATCACCCTGTCGTATCTACCCTCTCTGAGCCCTTCCTTTGCCTCTTCCTCGCTTATGAGGCGGCAGTTTGGAGGTACTGGACGGAACTCCCTTATCCATCCAAACCTCCCTCCCTTCCACTTCTCCACCACATCGAAGGAGTAACCCGTCTTTGAGAGGAGGTGGATGTAGCTTTCATGCCAGTTGAAGGTAAGGACCCTGATCTTGCTGGAACAATCCATGTCTTTCCTCTCCTTCCTGCCCTTGCCTTGT
>WGFJ01000074.1 GCA_015492305.1 Deltaproteobacteria bacterium | reverse complement strand
CTTTAATGGTTTCTCCTGTCTCCACATGATGCAGGATATCCACACCTGCAACTACATCGAAGAAGCCATCCTGGAATTCAAGGGCCTCTGCCACCTGTACGGAAAAATTCGTCTTACCCTCAAGACCATACCTCCTTGCAAGCCTTATGGCCATCCGTATGTTCCCGGGGGAGACATCGACTCCATAAACCTCGTATCCGATCCTGGCAAACACAAGGGATCGCGATCCGTTCCCGCAGCCAAGATCAAGGAGCCTCTGCCCCGGGTGGGTAAAGTGATCTTTGACCACCTTGTACATGAACCAGTAGGAATTCCAGGGCCTTTCCTCCCCGCTTTCAACAGGGTCAAAACACACTTCCACATCCCTTTCCTTTGCTGCGTAGCGCTCGTAGAACTCCCTTTCCCTTATCTGCCGTTCCGTGAGGTTAGTGGATTCCATAACCCCCTCCTTCAAGGGCTTCGGTGAAAAGGGCTTCGTATGCCTTCACAGTCCTGTCGAAGGAATACCTTTCCACCTCCTTAAGGCCCCTTCTGGCAATCCCTTCTCTCAGGTCTCTATCCTCCATGAGGTGCAGGATGGCCCCTGCAAGGGCCTCCGGATCTTCGGGAGGGACGAGGAGGCCTGTTTCCCCCTCTTTGATGATCTCCCTTATGCCGCTTACACTGGTTGCAACAACAGGTACACCGGCAGCCATGGCCTCAAGGAGGCTGAAGGGCATCCCCTCAAACCTTGAGGGAAGACAGTAAAGATCAAGGGTGTTCATGAGTTCTGGTATGTCGAATCTATACCCGAGGAAGCTTACATGCCTTCCAAGTTTAAGCCTTTTCACCTCCTCTTTCAGATGCCCCTCCATCTCACCCGTTCCACAGAAAAGGAGATGGATCCTCTGTCGACCCCTCTTGATAGCTATGGAGAGGGCCTTTATGAGGAGGATGTGGTTCTTTTCGGGCCTGAAGTTTGCAAAAAGACCTATGAGGAAGACATCCTCCTTTATACCGAGCCTCTTCCTGTAGGCCCTTCTGTTAAGGTTAGGGAGATGGAACCTCCTTATATCCACACCGTTTGGTATGAGGCAGACCTTTGAGGACCTCACACCCAGGGTATCCACCATGTAACGACACACCTCATGGGATACACCCACCACCCTGTCAACACCCTTCAAGAGCAACCTTTCCAACAATATGGCCTTTTTGTGGATCCTTCTGTCCTGATCGAGCCTTGAGTGCTCTGTATGGATGAGGATCTTGCGGCCAAGGACCTTGAAGGGCAGGAAGCCCTGGATGAGGGGGCTTGTGTGATGGGTGTTCACCACCTGGATGCCGTGTCTTTCCACTATCCTCTTCAGGAAGGTGAGGGTTTCCATCTTTGATCTCACCCTGCCGTTGTGGATCACGTAGAAGGGATAGCCCATCCTTTTGAAGGTCTCCTCATAGGTACCTGTGAAGAAGACGGTAAGGACAGGGTTGAAGACCTTGCTGTCAAGGTTCTGGATAAGGTCTACCACGAGCTTCTCCGAGCCACCTGTATCGAAGTTAGGCAACACGAAGAGCAGGTTGATCCTGTCCATCATGGATTCTCCTTTCTTCCTTCTGCAGGGTGAACTTGATGATGGCCGTGAGGGCTGTAAATATGTATAGACTCCAGTAATAGGCCTGGGAGAGGAAGAAGGAGGAGACAAGGAATGCCATAAGGGAAGAGCGGACGGCATAGATGCATAGGATGGCATTTCTGTCCCCTCTCTGCATTGCAAGCCCTTGAGCCCTCTTCAGGTTCGTGAAACCGCTCCTGAGGAAAAGGATGTAGAGAAGCAAACCGATAAGACCAAGCTCCACCCCCACCTGGATGAAGGAGTTGTGGGCCACCATCCACCTTCCGGTGATGCCCATCTTTCTCCGTTCCTCGGCTTCGGCAAGGGTGTAGTTATCGATCCCCACCCCCTGGGGATGGGCGATCATGGCATTTATACCCCTCTTCCATATGGCAAGCCTTCCTCCCCTCACATCCACGAAGTTGTAGTCCCTCTCGCTGAAGATGGAGAGGATCCTTTCCTGGTACATGGCAGGCATCATGGCAAAGGTGATGGTCCCGAGCAGGGCGGATATGACGATAAACCTTCCGATCCTCCCCCTGTAAAGGGAGAAGAAGAATG
>WGFJ01000073.1 GCA_015492305.1 Deltaproteobacteria bacterium | reverse complement strand
GGCTCGGTGTCCATGGTATAGCGGGTCAGTCTGAAAGGGATCTTGGTTTTGATGTGAGGAATGCAAGGTGGACGGTGTGTCTTGGTGGTTCATGTGCAGAGCTTGGAGGGAAGGAGGCCTTCAAGGAGCTTGATTTCTACAGGACCTTTGGACCCTACGGGATGGAGTCTGATGGCTGGACCGCCATCCTCGAGAAAGAGGGAAGCAAGGTCGTGGCTGTAAGGATAAACCTCCGCTAACCCCACCTCCTTACTACACCTCCACACCACCAGGGAAGGGAAGGACCCAGGGTCCTTCCCTTCTTTCCTTTTGCAACTCCCGGAAGGGGGTGATATAATTGAAACATGACCTACCAGCAATTCCGCTACAGGGCAAAGAACGCGTGGCGGGCCTTCCGTTGCTGGTATATACCCTTCTTGAAGTCCAAGTACTACAGGGATGAGTTCCGTCCCCTCCTTTCCTACCTCTTCACGGAGTGGAAGTGCAATGTGAACTGCTACTACTGCTACACCTGGGATAACAGGGTAAAGGGTATGACCCTTGAGACGGCCAAGAGCGGGATAGACTGGCTTAAAAGCGTTGGCTGCAGGGTTGTGGCCATAATGGGAGGTGAACCCCTCTTGAGGAAGGACTTCATCCTTGAGGTGATAAGATACGGGGTGAAGAGGGGTTTCTTCATGTACCTTCCGACGAACGGGATCCTCATGGACAGGGAATTCATAGACAGGGTAGGGGATGCCCAGGTGGCTGCCATAAACCTCGCCCTCGATGTGGTAAAGGAGAAACCAGGTCTTCCAAAAGCCTTTGAGAGGGTCAAGCCCCAGTTCGAGTACCTTGTGAGGCAGAGGGAGAGATACGGGTATGTGGTCTTCTTCAACATAAACATAACCAGCCAGAACATAGAGGATGTGAGGGAGCTCACCGAGATAGCCCATGACTACAACATAGGTACAGACTACCACATAAACGAACCACCTGTGATAGAGCAGAAGCACTACCGCTACTTTGACAAGGGCTTCTGGATAACTGCAGACTACTACAGGCAGGTGGACGAGCTCGTGGACTGGTTGATAGAGAAGAACAGGGAAGGGTATCCGATGGTGAACTCCATCGAGCACCTCATGGCTATGAAGGATTTCATCCGCCACAGGGATGTGAGATGGGCGTGCAGGGCTGGTCACAACTCCTGCAACATAAGGATAGACGGGACCCTTGCACCCTGTTTTGAACTCTATTCCTCCCCTGTGGACTGGGGAAGGATATGGGCCCCAAAGTTTGACAGGGAAAGGCTTGAGAGGCAGAAGGCCGAATGCAACCCCAAGTGTCTTTCCACATGCAACTACCAGGTCTATCACTACTACACCACCTATAAGACAGGCCTTGAGTGGGTTTACAAGCACTTCCATAAGGGCTTCTTCCATTAATGGGAAGGCTTATTGAAGAGCCCCTCCTCAGGGACAGGGTCCAGGTATTCAGGGACAGGAAGGAGGCAGGCAGGCTCCTTGGTCAGAAGCTATCCCCTTACGGGGGGACCGATTCCTGTGTCTTCGCCATCCCTGCAGGGGGTGTGCCTGTTGGAAAGGAGGTCTCAAGGATCCTCGACCTTCCCTTCGACCTCATCGTGGTGAGGAAGATCCAGATACCCTACAACCCTGAAGCAGGCTTTGGGGCCGTGACCCCTGATGGTGAGGCCATCCTCAATGAGGAACTCCTTTCTTATCTCCACCTCTCCGAGGAGCAGGTGGAAGAGGCCATAAGCAGGACAAAGGAGAAGGTGAAGGAGAGGGAGGCCCTTTTCAGGAAGGGCAGGCCCTTTCCTGATCTTGGGGGAAGGACGGTGATCCTTGTTGACGATGGCCTTGCATCCGGTTACACCATGCTTGCGGCGGTCCTTTTTGTGCAGAGGAAGGGGGCGGGGAAGGTGGTGATTGCCGTGCCAACCGCCTCTGACAGGGCCATCGAGACCCTCCTGCCCAGGGTTGATGAGATCTACTGCCTTAATCTTCGAGGGGGTCCTGTCTTTGCAGTTGCCGATGCATATGAGAGGTGGTATGATATCAGTGACCAGGAGGTCCTTTCCCTTATCGAGGAGTGATGGACAGGCCCAGGTTTGTCGTCCATGAACACCATGCCAGCCACCTCCACTACGACTTCAGGCTCGAGATGGATGGGGTCCTTAAGTCATGGGCCGTTCCGAAGGGCCCATCCATGAACCCCTCTGATAAAAGGCTTGCCATCGAGGTGGAGGACCATCCCCTGGAGTATGCGGACTTTGAGGGGATCATACCCAAGGGGATGTACGGTGCAGGGGCCGTTGTCATCTGGGATTCGGGTCCCTACACCCTGAAGGAGAGGCGAGAGGACAGGATATCCTTCACCCTTGATGGAAGAAAACTTAAGGGAAGTTTTGTCCTCATAAAGCTGAAGGGAAGGGAAGGGCAGTGGCTCCTCATAAAGGAGAGGGATGAATTTGCAGATTACAGGTGGAAGATGGAGAGGGCCCTTACACCCGAAAAGGCAAGGGAGTTGAAGGAGAGGGTCCCACCATGTGGTGGGTCATAGCCTCCTTGCCTTCCTCTCGAACTGTTTTAGATAGAGCCTCCTCAACCTCTCTATGGTGTCTGCATCTTCCGGTCCCTTATCATCCCTTATCCTCTTTATCCTCGCAAACCTGAGGGCAAGGCCCGAAGGGTAGGTCGGGCTCTTCTGGATCTCGTTGTAGGCCACCTCAACGACCACCCTGGGTCTCACAAAGACGGTGAATCCTTCTTCCCCTACCTTGAGGAGAAGGAGCCTCCTTGTCATCTCTTCGAACTCCTTGTCGGTGAGGCCCTTGAAGGTCTTTCCCACAGGGAGGTAGTCCCCTGTATCCCTGTCTCTCACTGCAAGGTGGTAGTTTGATAGCCAGCCCTTCCTCCTGCCATGGCCCCAGTCTGCGGCAACTATCACAAGGTCAAGGGTCTCTGCCGGCTTCAACTTGAACCACCTCTTTCCCCTTTTCCCGGGGGTGTATCTGCTGTCGAGTGCCTTGGCTACAAGGCCCTCGTGGCCAACCTCTATGGCCTGATCAAGGAATCTCTCTACCTCCCCCTTCTCGGACATGACCCTTGCAGGGGCAACTATCTCCTTGTGGCACAGGGCCTCAAGCCTTTCCCGCCTCTCCCTGTAGGGCAGATCTATAAGGGGCCTCCCTTCAAGGTAGAGTATGTCAAAGAGGTATAGCCTTGCAGGTATCTCCTCCACCATCCTCCCTATGTCGTATACCCTCTTGAACCTCCTCATGAGGTCCTGAAAGGGAAGGGGCCTTCCGTCCCTGCCAGTGGCTATGACCTCTCCATCGAGGATGACATCCCTTGCACTGACCCCTTCCTCCACCCTCTTCACCACATCCGGGAGGCTCTCTGTGACCTCCTTAAGGTGCCTTGTGAAAATGGCTATCCTCTCCTCCTGTCTGTGGATCTGCACCCTCGCACCGTCGAACTTGTACTCAAAGGCACTTGTGCCCCCGTGCTCCCTGAGGACCTTATCTATGTCACAGGCCATCTCGGCAAGCATGGGCTTTAAAGGTGTGAAGGGTCTTATGGAGAGCCCTTCCACCCCCTTCCTGCCCTCTGTAAGGACGATCTCTCCGAGCCTTCCAAGATCGCCCGTGACCATGTAGGCCCTTTCCATGGTTTCCAGGGGAAGGCCTGCAAGCTCTGCAAGGGCCTGAAGGAGGAGCCCCTCTCCTGCACCGTGGCGCATCTCGCCGATGATTATCCTCACGATCCACTCCCTTTCCGGTCCTGTGGCCCTCTCAAGCAGTTCCTTCAGGGTCCTTTCCCTCCTGGATGTGGCCCCCTTTCCAGTGACAGAGGCGATGGCCGAAAAGGTGGCGTGCACATCACCTATGGTCAGGGTGGGTGAGCCTGGAGGAGGTCCTGTGTCCTTCAGTACCTTTGAGAGGGTTGAGGCACTTATGTTGAGCTTCCTCTTGTCCCGGAGGGGAAAGATCCTTGCCGTGGTGAGCAGGATCGCAGAGGCTATCTCTTCCCTTCTCAACCCCTTGAGAAACCTCTTCAAGAGTCCTACCTTGCCCTTCTTCCCCCTTTCCTTCTCAAGGCGGTAGCACAGATCCACGAATTCTATAAACCCTGTTCCTTCCAAGGCTATCCCATCTGGAGCCTGGCGGCCTGGATGGTGTTGTGGAGGAGCATGGTGATGGTCATGGGACCGACCCCTCCAGGCACAGGGGTGATGAAGGATGCCCTCTTTGAGGCCTCTCTGAAGTCCACATCTCCACAGAGACTCCCATCCTCAAGCCTGTTCACCCCCACATCGATGACCACGGCACCCTCCCTTATCCACTCCCCCTTCACCATCCTTGCCCTTCCTACGGCCACCACAAGGATCTGGGCCCTGTGGATCACCGCTGGAAGGTCCCTTGTCCTGGAGTGGCAGATGGTCACCGTTGCATTCCTCTGGAGGAGAAGAAGGGAGATGGGTTTTCCCACAATGTTGCTCCTCCCCACCACAACCGCCTCCTTACCCTCTATGGGTATGCCGTATTCATCAAGGAGCTTTATTATCCCGAGGGGTGTGCAGGGGATGAAGGAGGGGTTGCCTGCAACAAGTCTGCCCACATTGTAGGGGTGAAACCCGTCCACATCCTTGTCAGGGCTTAAGGATTCAAGGACCTTCTCGGTAGAGACATGGCCAGGGAGGGGAAGCTGGACCAGTATGCCATTCACCTCCGGGTTCTTGTTGAGGTAGTCTATGAGTCTCAGTATCTCCTCTTCCGATGTGTCCTGGGGCAACCTGTAGACATAGGACCTTATGCCTATCTCCTTGCAGGCCTTTTCCTTCATGCCCACATAGACCTTGGAGGCCGGATCCTCCCCAACGAGGATCACACCAAGTCCGGGGGTTATGCCCTTTTCGGCCTGGAGACCCTTTACCTCCTCCTTCAGTCTCGCCCTCAGCCTCGATGCAACGGCCCTTCCATCTATAAGGTTCATCTTCACCTCCTACTTTGCCCTTTCTATGTACTTGCCTTCCCTTGTGTCGATCCTTACCACATCCCCCACCTCGATGAAAGGGGGGACATTGACGGTGAGCCCCGTCTCAAGCTTTGCAGGCTTCGATGAGCTTGCAGCGGTGGCTCCCTTCATGTAGGGCTGGGTCTCCACGACCTTCAGTTCCACCACAAGGGGCGGTTCAACACCAACCGGCCTTCCCTCGTAGAATTCGACCGTGAACCTTGTGTTCGGTTTCAGGTAGTAGATGGCATCACCGAGCAGGTCCTTCGGGATGGCTATCTGCTCGTATGTCTCGGTGTTCATGAAGTAGTACTCACCATCGGTGCTGTATATGTACTCCATCTCGTGCTGCTCGAGTATCGCCCTTTCCACCTTCTCATCCGATCTGAATCTGTGCTCTATGACGGAGTTGTCGATCAGGTTTCTCAACCTTGCCTGGATGATGCCCCTTCTCTGCTGCTGCACAACATGGGTGACCTCAAGGACCTTGCATGGAGCACCGTTGTGCAGGATGGTCATACCTGCCCTCAACTGTGTTGCAACGATCATGCCTACACCTCCCTATGGTTTGGACCTCATGCCAGCTGTAGTTCCATCTCCTCCAGTCTCTTGATCTCATCCCTCAATTCTGCAGCCCTCTCAAACTCGAGCCTCTTTGCTGCCTCTTTCATCTCCCGCTTCAGCTCCTCCACCCTCTTCCTTATCTCCTCCCTTGGCATGTACTCCTCCACCTTCTCTTCAACCTCAGGGATGGATGGATAATCGTGTTCGTAGACCGTGGCAAGGAGGTCCTTTATGGAGCTCTTTATGGTTTCCGGTGTTATGCCCATCCGCTTGTTGTATTCGGCCTGGATCCTTCTCCTCCTGTTCGTCTCCTCTATGGCCTTCTTCATGGAGCTGGTTATGGTGTCCGCATACATGATCACCTTCCCGTTCACATTCCTGGCAGCCCTGCCGAAGGTCTGGATGAGGGAGGTCTCGGATCTGAGGAAACCCTCCTTGTCGGCATCGAGGATGGCAACAAGGGAGACCTCTGGCAGATCGAGCCCTTCCCTCAAAAGGTTTATGCCGATGAGGACATCGTACCTTCCGAGCCTCAGATCCCTCACTATCTCCACCCTCTCAAGGGTATCTATGTCAGAGTGGAGGTACCTTGCCTTTATCCCGAGCCTTGTGTAGTAGTTGGTCAGGTCCTCGGCCATCCTCTTTGTGAGGGTTGTCACAAGGACCCTCTCCCCCCTCTCTACCCGCTTCCTTATCTCGTAGAGGAGGTCGTCTATCTGATTCCTTGCAGGTCTTACCTCTACCTCCGGGTCCATGAGACCTGTGGGTCTTATGATCTGCTCCACCACATGGCCATCTGCCTTCTCCAGCTCATAGGGTCCTGGTGTTGCAGAGACATAGATGACCTGGTTTACCCTCCTCTCGAACTCCTCAAAGGTGAGGGGCCTGTTGTCAAGGGCAGAAGGCAGCCTGAAGCCGTACTCCACGAGGGTCTCCTTCCTCGAGCGGTCACCCCTGTACATACCCGCAAGCTGGGGTATGGATATGTGGCTCTCGTCTATGAAGAGGATGTAGTCCTCAGGGAAGTAGTCAAGGAGGGTGTAGGGGGGCTGGCCCGGAAGCCTCCCATCGAGGTGCCTTGAGTAGTTCTCTATCCCGGGGCAGTATCCCATCTCCTCGAGGAGTTCGAGATCAAAGAGGGTCCTCTGTTCAAGCCTCTTTGCCTCAAGGCTCTTGCCCTGGGCCCTGAGTTCCTTCACCCTCTCCTTCAGTTCCTCCCTTATGGCCTTTATGGCCCTCTTGAGCCTGTCACCGGGCACCACATAGTGGCTTGCAGGGTGGATCACCACCCGGTCTATCCTCCTCAAGACCCTTCCCCTCAGAGGGTCTATCTCTGAAAGGGTATCCACATAGTCACCGAAGAACTCCACCCTGACGGCCCTCTCCTCCTCATAGGCGGGGAAGATCTCCACCACATCTCCCCTCACCCTGAAGGTGCCTCTGTGGAAGTCGTAATCGCTCCTCTGGTACTGCATCTCCACAAGCCTCATGAGGACATCATCCCTCTTCGTTTCCATCCCTGTCTCAAGGTATAGGTGCATGCTACCGTAATCCTCTGGTGAGCCTATCCCGTAGATGCAGGAGACAGAGGCCACGATTATCACATCCCTCCTTGTGAGGAGGGAATGGGTGGCAGAGTGCCTGAGCTTGTCTATCTCCTCATTTATGGATGCATCCTTCTCTATATAGGTGTCTGTGGCAGGTATGTAGGCCTCTGGCTGGTAGTAGTCGTAGTAGCTCACAAAGTACTCCACCGCATTCTCGGGGAAGAGGGCCTTGAACTCTGTGAACAGCTGGGCTGCAAGGGTCTTGTTGGGGGCTATTATCAGGGCAGGTCTTTCGAGCCTTGCGATCACATTTGCCATGGTGAAGGTCTTTCCAGAGCCTGTAACACCGAGGAGGACCTGGTGTTTTATCCCCTTCCTGACCCCTTCAACGAGCTTCTCTATCGCCTGGGGCTGATCCCCCTTCGGGGTGAACTCGGAGACGAGCTTGAAGAGAGCCATCCCTTAAACCCCTTCCCTAAGTATCTCTTCCAGTTCTCTCCGTATCTTTGAAGAGAGCCTTTCCTCCCTTGACAGGGAGAGGGCCCTCTTCAGGTGGAGAAAGGCCTGCTCCGGCTCGAACCGGTAGCGGAGGTAGAGGCCAAGGTGGTACTCCTCCCTTGCGGCATCCTTTAGGTCCCTGTAGGTGAGGGCAAGCTGGTAGTGGATCGAGGGCCTTTCAGGGGATATCCTCTCGGCCTCCTTGAGGTCCCTTATGGCTCCGTCCAGATCCCCTCTGATCCTTTCTATGGTTCCAAGGATCGCATAGGGCAGGGCCATCTTCTTAAGATGCCTTCTCTCTACGATGTCTATTGCCTCCCTTGCCTCCTTTTCCGCAGGTCCGTAGTCCTCAAGCTTAAGGTAGGCCTCTGCCAGATCGGCGTGGTAGATGGGGTTTTCGGGGTCCATGGCTACAAGGTCCCTGTAGATCCCTATAGCCTCCCTGTACATCCCCTTCTTGAGGTTGTAGAGGGCCTTTATGTAGGTCCTCCTCTCCTTTCCAAGGGGCCCCTCGAGCCTTTCAAGGTGTTTTAGAAGGAGGGGGAGCCCTTCCGGCTCCCTTGCATAGAGGATGGTGATTATCCTCCCCCAGTCCACCCCATGCCCCTTTGAGGGGCCTTTCCCCCTCTGCCTCTCCATGGCCATGGCGACAAAGGACATCCTCTCGGTTACCCCTGGATGGGTTGAGAGATAGGGGGGGAGGTCTGGGGATGTCCTCTCCTGGAGGCTCAGGGTCCTGAAGAAGTTGTACATCCCCTCAAGGCTGTATCCAGCCTTCTCAAGGGTCCTCACGGCAAAGAAGTCCGCCTCCCTCTCGTGTTCGCGGCTGTAACTCAACTGCTTCGTTATGTTTATGGCCTGGGCAAGGGTCCCTGCAGGGCCCACGACACCTGCCATCCCTGCAAGGATGACCGCGGCAAGGGTGGCCATGTTGGTGATCTCTATCCTCCTGTCGTAGAAGTGGTTCCTCTTTACATGGCCCACCTCATGGGCAAGGACCCCTGCAAGGCCGTCAACACCATCCAGCTCCTTCAGCAGACCGTCGAAGAGGAAGATGTAACCACCTGGAAGGGCAAAGGCATTCACCTTGTCCTCCCTGATGACGAAGAAGTGATAGGTGGATGGAATGCCACCACCTGCCTCTACCACATCCCTTCCGACCTCCCTTACAAGGGATAGGACCTCCTCATCCATCGCAAGGCCGTAGTTCCTTTTGGCCTCTTCAAGGGTCCTCCTTCCCAGTTCCTTTGACTTCCCTATCTCTTTGATACTGTAGGGGTCCTTCTTGGAGTCCTGTGGCGGGCGGGGTCTTGGTGAGGATGTGCATCCGGCAAGGACTGCGATCAGGAGTATCGTCAGGGCCTTCCTCACCTACTTGACCCTCCACACCGTGCCTTTGGGTGTATCCTCAAGGACGATGCCCTTTCTGAAGAGTTCTGCCCTGATCTCATCTGCCCTCTTCCAGTCCTTCCTTTTCCTTGCCTCGTCCCTTTCACGGATCATCTGCTCGATCTCCTCTTCCGATATGGAGATCCTCTTCCTCTTCTCCTCGAAGTACCATTCCGGTGACCTGTAGAAGAGGCCAAGGAACCTCCCGAGTTCCACAAACCCTCTCCTCATGAGGGGCATGACCCTCTTGAACTCATCGTCTGCCCCTTCCTTCGATGCCCTGTCCATGAGGCGGTTTGCTTCGTTCACCTTCTCGTATATGAGCCCTATGAGGGCAGCGGTATTGAAGTCGTCATCCATCACCTTCGTGTATGGCTCAAGGTAGGCCTTTAGCTCCTCGTCCTCCACCACCTTGTAGACCACATCGGGCCAGTCCCGCTCCATCCTCTCCATGGTCAGGTAGAACCGATCAAGGGCTGCCTCGGCCTCGTTCAGGGCTTCAGGGCTGTAGTCTATTGGTGACCTGTAGTGGCTTGAAAGGAGGAAGAGCCTGATCGCCTCTGCAGGGTAGTCCCTGAGGACATCCCTTATGGTGAGTATGTTCCCCAGGGATTTGCTCATCTTCTCCTTGTTTATGTTCACAAAACCGTTGTGGAGCCAGTACCTCACAAAGGGTTTCCCTGTGGCTGCCTCGCTCTGGGCGATCTCATTTTCGTGGTGGGGAAAGATGAGGTCCTTCCCTCCTCCGTGGATGTCAAGGGTCTCCCCAAGGAGGGATTGACTCATGGCCGAGCACTCGATGTGCCATCCAGGCCTTCCCCTTCCCCACGGGCTTTCCCATGAGGGTTCCCCTTTCTTGCTCGCCTTCCACAGGGCAAAGTCAAGGGGGTCTTCCTTCCTCTCATCCACCTCCACCCTTGCACCTGCCTCAAGCTCCTCTATGTCCTTTCCTGATAGCTTCCCGTAGGAGGGGAAGCTCCTCACCCTGTAGTATACATCCTTTGCCCCCCTTTCTTCTGCATCCCTTGCCTCAACAGTGTAGGCATGTCCCTTCTCTATGAGCACCTCCACGAACCTTATGATCTGGGGGATTGTCTCCGTTGCCTTTGGTCTGTAAGTGGGTGGCTCAACCCCAAGGGCCCTCATGTCATCGTCATAGGCCCTTATGTACCTCCTTGCTATCTCCTCCCACGGTACACCCTCTTCCCTTGCCCTGTTTATGATCTTGTCGTCTATGTCCGTATAGTTCCTTGCGTATCTCACCTGATAGCCCTTCCATTTGAGGTAACGGTAGATCACATCGAAGGCAACGGCACTCCTTGCATGGCCTATGTGGCTCAGGTCATAGACGGTTGGACCGCACACATACATCCTCACCTCCCCCTCCTTCAGGGGCGTGAAGTCTTCCTTCCTCTTTGTGAGTGAGTTGTAGACCCGTATCATACTCTCCTCCCTATCTCGTGACGGTTGCTATGGCATAGACGGCCACACCTTCACCCCTTCCAATAGATCCAAGGCCTTCTCCCCTTGTGGCCTTTACATTTATCCTCTCCCTTTCCACCATGAGGGCACCGGCTATATTCTCCACCATCCTTTCCGTGTATGGAAGGAGTTTTGGCCTTTCGCAGAGGATGGTGGAATCTATGTTTCCCACCCTCCATCCCTCCTCCTCCATGAGGTCCTTGATCCTGGAGAGGAAGGTGAGGCTTGAGGCATCCCGGTATTGGGGGTCTGTGTCAGGGAAGTATCTTCCCAGATCACCCTTGCCCATGGCACCAAGGAGGGCATCACATATGGCATGGATAAGGGCATCTGCATCCGAGTGACCGTATAGCCCCTTCTCGTAGGGTATCTCCACCCCTCCAAGGATGAGTTTCCTTCCCTCAACAAGGGGGTGGATATCAAAGCCTATGCCGATCCTCATGGTCCCTCCATCTCCATGATGAGTTCTGCAAGTTCGAGGTCATCCCTGGTGGTTATCTTTATGTTCTTCCACGAGCCCTCAACAACGGCAACAGGCCTTCCAAGCCTCTCCACAAGGGCGCTGTCGTCGGTGGATAGGACGCCTTCTTCGAGGGCCTTTCTATGGGCCTCCATGATCAATTCCTTCCTGAAGGCCTGAGGGGTCTGGATGAGCCGCAGTGCCTCCCTGTCAAGGGTTCTGACCACAAGGCCCTCACCGTCCACAGTCTTCACTGTGTCCCTTACAGGGATACCTGGTATGGCAGCCCCCCATCTCGAGGCTGCGGCAAGCACATCCTTTATCAGTTCCTCCGTTACAAAGGGCCTTACCCCGTCGTGGATCATCACAATGTCACAGCCCTGGGCTGCGGAAAGGCCCTTCCTCACCGAGTCCTGCCTTTCCCTTCCCCCTTCCACTATCTTCCTCACCTTTGAGAAGCCAGAGGGTTTAACGATCTCATCCTCGCAAAGGCCCACCTCCCCTTCAGGGACAACGAGGACGATATCATGCACCGATGGGCACGACTCAAAGACGGAGATGGTATGGGCAAGGATGTGCCTCCCCCTTAGCAGGAGGTACTGTTTTTTGGTCCCTGTGCCCATCCTGCTCCCTTTCCCTGCCGAGGCTATTATGGCACACACCCTTTCCATCATCAATACCTTCCATCAAAAAAATACCCGGGGCCTGTGGTGAAACCCCGGGCACATGGTGAGGCAGAAGACAACCTAACGATAGGCCTGACCGGAGGCCTCCTGCTTTGGTTTGGAGAAGATCATCCTCCCCCCGGGTGTCTGGAGCACGCTGGTCACAGTGACATCGAGCTTCTGTCCGATGTACTGCTTTGCATTGTCTATAACAACCATCGTCCCGTCCTCAAGGTATCCCACTCCCTGCCCTTCTTCCTTGCCCTCCTTCAGGACGCAGATGTTCATGACCTCTCCTGGCAGGACGATGGGTTTGAGGGAGCTTGCCAGTTCATTTATGTTCAGCACCTTTACGCCCTGAAGTTCCGCTATCTTGTAGAGGTTTGCATCGTTTGTGATGATCTTGCACTTGAGCTCCTTTGCCAGTTCAACCAGCTTTGCATCCACACCCTTTATCTTCGGATAGTCCTTGTCGACGATCTTCACATCCACATAGGGCTGGTTCTGCAACCGCTTCAGTATGTCAAGGCCCCTCCTTCCCCTTGTCCTCCTCACAGGGTCCGGCGAGTCGGCAATGTAATGGAGTTCCCTGAGCACAAACTGAGGGATGATAAGGGTCCCCTCTATGAAGCCTGTCTCACAGACATCAGCAATCCTGCCGTCGATTATGACGCTTGTGTCCACAACCTTGTCTATGCCGCTGATGTTTCTGAAGGAGCTTGAAAACAGCCTATGGAAGTACTCGGGTGTAAACTCCTCACCCTTCTTCATACCCACACTCAGCCCGGTATAGCCGAAGAAGACATTGGTCACCACATAAACGGCAAGGCTCAGGATGTGCCTGTCCATCACATCCTTCAGGAAGGGATAGGTCAGGAGGTTTGCAATGACAAGGCTTATTATGAGCCCCATGGCACCGCCAAGGACGATCCTCAATGGGGTCTTTCGTACATTCTCCTCAAACATAAGGGCCAGTAAGGCAATTAGTACACCACTAATAAGACCGGAAAGCCCCCACAGAAGACTGCCCATTACATTCAGCGCTACACCAAAACCAACAGCAGCACTGAAAAGGATGAGCAACCCCTTCATCAGGATCCACATCCGTAGTTCACCCCCTTTCTAATCTGTAGTAATCCATTTTTGAAAGAACACGGACAAGTTACCTTAAGTTTGAAGGTGTCCTGTGCTGGGGGGAAAGGGAAGGGCTATGAACCCAAGAGAGTGTTCAGTTCCTCTTCAACCTTGGATTCTGCAACGTTCTTTGCTATGGAAAGCTCCTTTACAAGTAGGCTTCTTGCTGTGTCAAGCATCTTCCTTTCCCCGAAGGAGAGCTCTTTATCGTTCTTCAAGTTGTAGAGGTCTCTAAGGACCTTTGCTATCTCGAGGACACAACCGCTCTTTATCCTCTCCATGTATTCCCTGTACCTTCTGTTCCATGTCTGGCTGTCGTCTATCTCCCTCTTCTTGTTTTTGTCCCGGAGGATCGCATAGACCTTGTCAACGGTCTTCTCGTCCACCACCTTCCGGAGCCCGACCACATCAACATTGTCCACAGGCACCATTACAGTGGCCCCTGTGCCTTTTATGCGTATGGTGTAAAATGTCTGGGTGATACCAGAGATCTCTTTGGATTCGATGGCTTCTATGATGCCTACACCATGACCGGGATAGACTGCAAGGTCTCCAACCTTAAACACGGGCTTGTCCTTTCTGGGGAGGATAATTTTTTATAACACATTTGAAAAAACAAGTCAATTTTTTAAAAGACCCATGGCAGGGTTTGGACCTCAACCTTTCTGAAAGATTGCCACCTTTGACTTCCCTGAAAGGTGATGTATACTGGAGCCATGGACCGGTGGTGATGGTTTTGCCACTGGAAAGATGGTAATATTTGAGGGGATTACATCTGCCCCGGAGAGGTGAAGACATGAAGGTCCTCATCACCGCTGACTGGCACCTTGGCCGCCACACCATGAATGTGGACTACCTTCCTTACCAGCAGGAACTGCTGATGGACTGGCTCCTTGAAGAGGTCATACCGGACCGCAACATCGATCTCCTCATTGTGGCAGGGGACATCTTCGAGAGCAAGCAACCCACCGCTGAGGCCTTAAAGCTCTTCTCCCGATTCGTGAGCTCCCTTGCCTCGAGAAACATCCCCGCCGTCTTCCTTGCGGGAAACCACGATCTTCCGGAGATCGTGACCTACATGGAGGGGATACTTGCACGGCACGGCCTTCACGCTGTATCTGCCGCCAACTGGGCCGTTGATAATACCAGGCTCAGTGAATTCCCTCAACTGATCTTCCTGCCCCATCTCTCCCAGTATCGCAGGGAGGGCAGGACCGTGGAGGAGATCCTTTCAGACCTTGCCTCTCGTTATCCCCCTGAGGAGAGTTTCCTTGTTACCCATCTTGCCTTCCTGCCATCTGGCAGGATCCCTGAAGGGGACTGGGAGGTGGGTCTCGTGCCTGTGGTAGATCCTGGAGCCGTTTCCTCCTGGAAGCTTGTGGTAAGCGGACATCTCCATGGACACCACAGGCCTGCTGAAAACATCGTCTATCCAGGCAGCCTCCTCAAGTATCACCAGCAGGAGATGGCTCAGAGGAAGGCGATGGTCCTCCTTGACCTTCCAGGGGGCTTGTGGGAGGCCATTCCCATACCCCAGAGGATCGACATGGTGCGGGTCAAGGGCTACATGGGGGATGAGGGAGGGTTTGTCCTGGAAGAGGATGGCGGTATAAGGGAGGATGGGAGGGACTTCCTCCTTTTTGTCTCCCTCACAAGGCCCGGGACAGACCTCAGGGTGGGTGTATCCGTCCTTGATGCCATCAGGGATCGTTTCCCCGCAGTGAAGGCCTACTTTGGAGGGACCATTGAGGGGACCTTTGCAGTCCCTTCCCATGGAAAGGAGGTTGCCGGGGATCTGACCCATCTCTCCTGGAGGGAGCTTGCCCTCAGGTACCTTGAGAGCAGGAAAGCGCTGGATGGTCCGGAGAGGGAGAAGGTCCTTGAGACCCTCGAAGAGGCCCTGGCCTGCATGGAAAAGATGGAGGAAGGATGAGGCTGCTTCGTCTTGAACTTGAGAACTTCATTGCCTATAGGGGAGCCGTTGAGGTGGACTTCTCGAAGGCCCTCCACGATTACAGGCTCCTCCTCATCACTGGCCCCACAGGATCGGGAAAGTCCACCCTTATGGATGGCATCCTCTATGCCCTCTTCGGGGTCGGGAGGAGGAAGAGGAGCTTGCGCCCCCCTGTCTCACAGTTTGCACCTGACAGGCCCTCCAGGGTGAGCCTTGAGTTCTGCCTTGACCACGACACCTTCAGGGTTGAGCGTGAGTGGAGACCCCGGGCAGGGGACTGGGCAGAGACCCTCAAACGATGGTGCAAGCAGGAGGGAAATGGCTGGAAAGAGATAGATCCCTCTCTCCTTCACAGAAGGTTTCCCCTCCTGCGCGATTTCGACCTTTTCAGGAGGGTGGTGGTGATACCCCAGGGAGAGTATGCACACTTCATAAACTCCCAGCCAAAGGACCGCTATGCCCTTCTGGAAAGCTTCCTTCCCCTCCAGTGGGTGGAAGGGCTGGGAAGGGTATTGAAGGAGATGTTTAATGAGGCACAGCAGGAAAGGCACGGCCTTTCCGAGCGCATGGCCACCCTGCTGAGGCTTGAGGAAAGACCCGAGGACCCCATTGATGGCCTTCCCCTCATAGAGGAGAGGCAGAAGGGCCTCCGGAAGGTCAAGGAAGACCTTGAGAAGAGGAGGGAGGAGATCGAAGGGGAGGAGAGGCTCTTAAAGGAGGCCAGGAGGGCTCTGGAGAGGAAGGAACGCCTTATGGAGGTCCTCAGGGACCTCAAAGAGGCCATGGATCGCCTTATCCACCTGAAGGAAAGGGAGGGGGAGATCACCCTGCGGAAAGAGGTCCGTAACCGCCTTGAGGAGTTTGCCGAGGCCTTACAGAGGGACTATCAGGTCTTCCTCAACCTTGAGGAGGAGATAGAACAGGGAAGAAGGCGCAAGGAGGCCCTTGAGATGGAACTCAAGGGGATCAGGGAGAGGCGGATGGAGATCGAAGGGCAGGCCCGGAAGATACCGGAGTACAGGAAGGAAAGGGACACCTTGCTTGAGAGGATCCGCACCCTTGGCGATGCAAAGGCCAGATTCTCCAGGCTCCTTGAGACTGTAGAGGGCCTCGATGACCTGAGGAGGGAGGTGGAAAGGGCAAGGGCCCTTTCAAAGGCTTACAGGGAGGTGGAGAGCCTCGTGAGGTTCCAG
>WGFJ01000072.1 GCA_015492305.1 Deltaproteobacteria bacterium | reverse complement strand
CCTCCAGGATGGCCCAGAGTGCTGCAGCCCTTGTCCGTGGCTATGAGGACTTCGACAGGGATGTCAGGATAGGTGGGGTCATCTTCAACAGGGTCGGAAGCGAGAGGCACTGGAGGATGTTGAGGGATGCCGTTGAGGGCAGGTGCAGGGCAAGGGTCCTTGGATACCTGCCGAGGGATGAGGCCCTCTCCATCCCTGAGAGGCACCTCGGCCTTTCCGTGAGACCCGATGGGGACCTTCCCGTCCTTGAGAGGCTCGGGAGGGTCCTGGCCGAACATGTGGATATGGACGCCCTCCTTGAGCTCTCCCGGGTAGAGATCCCTTCCAGGGAAGGGGTCCGATCCCCTGTACCCAAACAAGGGGGGGTGAGGATAGGGGTTGCCATGGATGAGGCCTTCTTCTTCTACTACCAGGAGAACCTTGAGATCCTCGAGGAGTCAGGGGCCGTCATCATTCCCTTCAGCCCCCTCCGTGACAGGAGGCTTCCGGAAGGGGTCCAGGGCCTCTACATAGGGGGTGGCTATCCAGAGGTGTACGGCAGGGAGCTCGAGGCAAACAGGGACCTCATGGATGAGATAAGGGCAAGGGGGCAGGAAGGTATGCCCGTATACGCAGAGTGTGGCGGGCTCATGTACCTTGGCAGGGGGATCGTGGACCTTGATGGGAGGTTCCACAGGCAGGTTGGCCTCTTTCCATGGGTCTCGAGGGTCTCTGCGAGGAGGGAGGCCCTCGGCTACAGGGAGGTGGAGGTGGGGGAGGGGTGCCCCTTCATAGGAAAGGGCGAGAGGCTCAGGGGCCACGAGTTCCACTACTCCCTGATCGAGGCGGAAGGTCCCTCCACCTTCATGAGGGTCTACAGGGTCCTGGGGGACAGGACCTACAGGGAGGGCTACCTCTACAGGAACACCCTTGCAAGCTACATCCACATCCACTTTGCGAGCAACCCGCGGTTTGTACAGGGCTTTGTAAGGATGTGCAGGGAATATCCTGGAGGTTGACAACCTCCCTGGGGATAAAATACAATAGTTATCTTATGGAAGAGATCAGGAACTTCTCCATCATAGCCCACATAGACCACGGAAAGTCCACCCTTGCCGACAGACTCCTCGAGTTCACAGGGACCATCTCTGAGAGGGAGAAGGTGGATCAGTTCCTCGACCAGATGGACATAGAGAGGGAGAGGGGGATCACCATAAAGGCCCAGGCCGTGAGGATGCACTACAGGGCAAGGGACGGGAAGGTCTACACCCTGAACCTCATCGATACCCCGGGCCATGTGGACTTCAGCTATGAGGTCTCAAGGAGCCTTGCCGCCTGCGAGGGTGCCATCCTTGTGGTGGATGCCTCCCAGGGGGTTGAGGCCCAGACCCTTGCCCATGTCTATACGGCCATAGACAACGACCTTGAGGTCTTTCCCGTTATAAACAAGATCGACCTGCCGAATGCGGACCCGGAGAGGGTCAAGAGGGAGATAGAGGAGATCATCGGCCTCGATGCCAGCGATGCCGTACTCATAAGCGCCAAGAAGGGGACAGGGATAGAGGACCTCCTTGAGGCGATAGTGAAAAGGATACCAAGGCCCCAGGGCTCTCCACAGGCCCCTCTCAAGGCCCTTGTCTTCGACAGCTGGTACGATCCGTACCACGGTGTGGTGGCCATGGTGAGGGTCTTCGATGGGAGGATAGAGAAGGGGATGAGGATCTTCTTCATGTCGAATGGCAAGGCCTATGAGGTGGAGAAGGTGGGTGTCTTCCACCCCAGGGCAAGGGAGGTGGACTCCCTCAAGGCAGGTGAGGTGGGCTTCATCACGGCAGGGATAAAGTCTGTGAGGGACACGAAGATAGGGGATACCATAACCGAGGAGAGGAGACCGACCCCAAGGCCCCTTCCGGGCTTCAAGGTGGTAAAGCCCATGGTCTTCAGCGGCTTCTACCCGGTGGATACCTCAAGGTACGATGAGCTGCGGGATGCCATGGAGAAGCTCAGCCTCAACGACTCATCCTTCACCTTCGAGCCCGAGAACTCCGTTGCCCTTGGTTTCGGTTTCAGGTGCGGCTTCCTCGGGCTCCTCCACAAGGAGATCATCCAGGAGAGGCTTGAGAGGGAGTATGGCATAGATCTCATAACAACGGCCCCGAGCGTTGCCTACCGTGTGGTGAAGAAGGATGGCAGTGTCATTACCGTTGAGACCCCCGCCCACCTCCCTCCGGAAAAGGACATAGATAGGATAGAGGAGCCCTTTATCCTTGCCACCATCCACCTGCCGAAGGACTATATCGGACAGGTGATCCAGCTGTGTGAGGAGAGGAGGGGGGTCCAGAAGGACATCAGGGTCTCTGAATCCGGCAGGGCCGTCATCGAGTACGAGCTTCCCCTGAGCGAGGTGATCCTGGACTTCTTCGACAGGTTGAAGTCCCTCACAAGGGGTTACGGCTCCCTCGACTACGAACCTATAGGTTACAGGCCTTCCGACCTAATAAAGCTCAACATCCTGATAAATGGAGAGGTCGTGGACGCCCTCTCCCTCATAATCCACAGGGATAAGGCCTATTACAGGGGAAGGGAGCTCGTGGAGAAGGTAAAGGAGGTGGTGCCGAGGCAGCTCTTCGAGGTGGTGATCCAGGCCGCCATCGGATCAAGGATCATAGCCAGGGCCAGTGTCAAACCCCTCAGGAAGAACGTCACCGCCAAGTGTTACGGCGGCGATGTCACGAGGAAGAGGAAGCTCCTTGAAAGACAGAAGGAGGGGAAGAAGAGGATGAAGAGGGTGGGAAGGGTGGATATCCCCCAGGAGGCATTCCTTGCCATATTGAAGGTGGGTTGAGAGATGGGAAAGGATTTGAAGAAGAAAGGTGTCTTAAGGGAGACTGTAGAGGCCGTAGTAATAGCCCTTATCCTTGCCCTCTTCATAAGGGCCTTCATCGTCCAGGCCTTCAAGATACCTTCGGGCTCCATGGAGCCGACACTCCTCATAGGGGATCACCTCCTTGTGAACAAGTTCATCTACGGTATCCACATACCCTTCACGGATATAAGGCTTCTCCCTTTGAGGAAGCCCCAGAGGGGTGATATAATCGTCTTCAAGTTCCCGAAGGACAGGAGCAAGGACTACATAAAGAGGGTGATAGCCGTGGAAGGGGATACGGTGGAGATAAGGAACAAGAGGGTCTATGTGAACGGCCAGCCCCTTGATGAGCCTTATGCATACTATTCCGATGATACCATACTGCCTGGCACCGTAGATCCAAGGGACAACTTCGGCCCGATAAAGGTTCCCAAGGACAGTTTTTTTGTTATGGGAGACAACAGGGACAGGAGCTACGACAGCAGGTACTGGGGATTTGTGAACATAAAGGACGTGGAAGGTAAGGCCTTTATCATCTACTGGTCATGGGATTCAAACGATCACATGGTCAGGTTCAACAGGATAGGGAAGATAATAAGGTAGGAAATCACATACTGGGGGACAGGACTTGAATAGAAAAAGACTTCTGGGACTTTTCCTCTCCATCCTTCTCCTCTTTCCATCCCTTTCTCACGGGGAAGAGAGGATCAGGGTAGCCATCCTGCCCTGGGAGATCCACGGTTCAGAGGGATTGGATTATCTCAAAGATGCCCTTTACGACCTCCTCTCCTCAAGGATCGGTGTTGAGGAGAGGATAGAGGTGGTGGACAGGGCCTCTGTGGAGAGAACCATGGAAGGTGGGGAGATGGACCCTCTTAAGATAGGCAGGGCTCTTGGTGTCGATTATGTGATCATAGGGAGCCTTTCCGTCATTGGAGGTGCTGTAAGTATAGATGTAAAGGCCCTGGATACGTCGGATGGAACCTCCATGGCCTCCCTTTCGCAGGGAAAGTCCCTTGAGAGCCTGATACCCATGGTGGGTCGGGTAGCCCTTGACATCGGCGGAAGGATGCTGAAGAGGAGGGGGTACAGTCCCACGGTTATAGGCTTTGGTGGATCCCCTGTATACCGCAGGTCAGAGGAGGTTCCGAAAGAGGAAGGGTTCATCCTGGTCCTGAAGGGGAAGGGGGATACAGAGAGGATATGGCGAAGCAGGACCTTCAGCGGTATCTTCAGAGAGGCTGCCCTGGGTGATGTAGATGGGGATGGAAGGAACGAGATCGTTCTCATAGACAATCACAACCTCTGGATATACAGAAGGGTTGGAGAGACCCTTGACCTTTTGTGGAAGGAGGAAGGAGTCCTTACCGATGAACACCTTTATGTGGATGTGGCAGACATGAACGGGAACGGTGTGGCCGAGATCTATGTTACAAGGATGGTATCAGGGAGGCTCGAGTCCTATGTCCTGGAATACGATGGGAAGGGCTACAGGAAGATAGCCGTCCACATCCCCTATTTCCTCAGGGTCTTGCCTTCCCAGGAGGGGATGGTCCTCCTTGGACAGGCTGGAGACGGGGAAGAGGGCTTCAGGGGGGATGTATTCAGGCTTGGCTGGAGTGAGAGGGGATTGAAGAGGCTCGGTTATCTCGATCTTCCAGAGGGTGTCAACATCTTCGGTTTCACCTATGCCAGGATAGATGGCAAGGAAGGGGTGGTGAGCTTCGATGAGAAGGACCACCTTGTGATCCATCTCAGGGAAGATGGGGAGTGGAGGAGGGTGTGGAAGAGCAAGGGCTTCTACGGGGGCACGATAAACACGATGAAGCTGGGACCGGAAGGGACAAGGAACCCTGATGCCATGAGGCTTGAGGACATAAAGGGACGCATCCTCTTTATGGACCTTGACGGGGATGGCACAGGTGAGATCATAGTGAACAGGAACATCTCAACCCTTACAAGGTTCGTCAAGGGCCTTAAGGGCTATGAGAAGGGGGAGATCGTTGACCTTGAGTGGGATGGCAAGGGCCTTGAGGAGAACTGGAAGACAAAGACCCTGAATGGCTACGTCGGAAGTCCCCTGATAGGTGACTTCGACAACGACGGTGGGAAGGACCTTGTCATCCTCCTTGTGGAAGGGGCAGGGACCCTCAGCCGCTCCTCTTCAACTACGATACTGTCTTACAGCCTGATAGCGAAATAGGGTTGACTTTCCCTTCCCTTAGATGCTATCCTCATAGAGCCCTTTAACTTAATCCCGAGAGGTTAAGAAGGGAGACATCCTATGAAGCGAAAGGACTCTTATCTTTAAAGGCCTTCCCCTCAGGGGAAGGCCTTTTTTGTAGGTATGGCACGGGCAAGGATCATAATGGATGGAAGGGATATAGAGAGGACCCTCACCAGGCTCTCCCACGAGATACTGGAGAGGAACAAGGGGGCAGAGGATCTGGTCCTCCTTGGCATAGCCACGAGGGGAAGGTTCCTTGCCATGAGGATAAGGGACAAGATAAAGGAGATAGAAGGGATCGAGGTGCCCTTCGGGGTGATTGACCCCACCCTCTACAGGGATGATATAGGGAGGACCACTACCCAGCCCCCATTGAAGGAGATGGAGATACCCCTCCCGATAGATGATAAGAAGGTGATCCTTGTGGATGATGTCCTCTACACGGGCAGGACCGTGAGGGCTGCCATGGATGCCCTCATGGACTTCGGGAGACCCAAGCTGATACAACTTGCAGTCCTTATTGACAGGGGGCACAGGGAACTGCCCATAAGGCCGGACTTTGTTGGCAAGAACATACCCACCTCCCTGAGTGAGGAGGTGAGGGTCCATCTGAAGGAGTGCGATGGTGTTGATGAGGTGGTCCTCAAGGAGAGGGATGAGGGATGAGGAAGGACCTGCTTGGCATAAAGGACCTTTCCTCCCGTGAGATAGAGGTCCTCCTTGAGACGGCAGAGAGGTTCAAGGAGGTCTCCGAGAGGGAGATAAAGAAGGTCCCCACCCTGAGGGGGAAGACGATCATAAACCTCTTCTACGAGCCGAGCACAAGGACGAGGACATCCTTTGAGATAGCCGCAAAGAGGATGAGTGCCGACACCATAAACATCTCGGCCTCCTCAAGCAGTGTGGTGAAGGGGGAGACCCTCCTGGATACGGCCCGCAACCTTGAAGCCATGAACCCGGATGCAGTGGTCATAAGACATCCCTTTCCCGGGGCTCCTCACATGATAGCAAAGGAGATCAAGGCATCGGTCATAAACGGTGGGGATGGAGCCCATGAACACCCGAGCCAGGCCCTTTCGGACCTCCTTACCGTCAAGGAGAAGAAGGGGAGGATAGAGGGCCTTCTCATTGTCATTGCAGGGGACATAGCCCACAGCCGTGTGGCAAGGTCGAACATCCTTGCCTTCAAGAAGATGGGGGCAGTGGTGAGGGTCGTGGGACCACCTACCCTCATACCTTACGGGATAGAGGACATGGGGGTTGAGGTCTCCTATGACCTTGGAGAGGCTATAAAGGATGCGGATGTGATCATGATGCTCAGGATCCAGCTTGAGAGGCAGAAAGGTGGGTTCTTCCCATCCCTTCGGGAGTACTCTGCCCTCTATGGATTGAACCTGGAGAAGCTCAAGTCGGCCAGGAGGGATGTGGTTATCCTCCACCCTGGCCCGATAAACCGTGGGATCGAGATAGCCCCAGAGGTTGCTGATGGGCCTTACTCCCTCATACTCAACCAGGTCACCAATGGCCTTGCCGTGAGGATGGCCATCTTCTACCACCTCCTGGGAGGCAAGGAGTGATCCTCATAAAGGAT
Organism: Deltaproteobacteria bacterium; assembly: GCA_015492305.1. Classification (GTDB taxonomy): domain Bacteria; phylum Desulfobacterota; class GWC2-55-46; order S146-80; family S146-80; genus S146-80. The sequence goes on along the minus strand of WGFJ01000072.1, from coordinate 19,769 downwards.
GGAAGGCTTATAGACCCCTCGCAGGGGCTGGATGGGGAATACGATATCCTCATAAGGGAGGGCCGTGTGGAGAAGATAGGCCCGAGGGGGAGTATAGGTGTGGAAGGCTGCGAGGTCATAGAGGCAGAGGGCCTGTGGGTGATACCGGGCATGATAGACATGCATTGCCACCTCAGGGAGCCTGGCTACGAGTACAAGGAAACCATAAGGACAGGGACCCTTGCCGGCCTTGCAGGGGGCTTCACAGCCCTTGTTGCCATGGCCAATACGGATCCGGTAAACGATGATGCCTCTGTAACAAGGTATATCCTGGAAAAGGCGGAAAAGGAGGGCATGTGCAGGGTCTGCCCTGTGGGTGCCCTTACCAGGGGGATGAAGGGGGAGAACCTCTCAGATATTGGAGAACTCAGGGAGGCCGGGGTGGTGGCCCTTTCAGATGATGGAAGGCCTGTGGCAAGGAGTGAGATCATGAGGAGGGGCCTTGAGTACGCAAAGGCCTTTGACCTTCCAATCATCTCCCACTGCGAGGACCCTGATCTTTCAAAAGGGGGTGTCATGAATGAGGGCCGTGTCTCAACCCTCCTTGGCCTTAAGGGCATCCCATCCATCTCGGAGGTGATCATGATTGCAAGGGATATAGCCCTTGCCGGATTTACAGGTGGCAGGCTCCACATTGCCCATGTGAGCACCAGGGAAGGGGTTCAACTTATAAGAGAGGCAAAGGCAAAGGGTATTGAGGTGACGGCAGAGGTTACCCCCCATCACCTCACCCTCACAGAAGAGGCCCTCAAGGATTTCGATACCAATGCGAAGGTGAACCCCCCTCTTAGGACAGAGGAGGACAGAGAGGCCCTCATAGAGGGGCTCAAGGATGGGACCATCGATGTCATAGCCACCGATCATGCCCCTCACAGCCCGGTGGAAAAGGAAGTGGAGATGGATCTTGCCGCCTTTGGTATGGTGGGCCTTGAGACGGCACTGCCTTTGATGCTTCGCCTTGTCGAAGAAGGGGTCCTTGAACCCCTCTCCCTCTTTGAGAAGGTCACTGTGAACCCTGCAAGGATACTCGGTATAGAGGGGGGGAGCCTGCGGCAAGGTTCAAGGGCCGATGCGGTCCTTATCGATCCCGGGAAGGAATGGGTGGTTGACCCTTCTCTATTCCACTCCAGGGGCAGAAATACCCCCTTTAAGGGGTGGAAGATGAAGGGGAAGGTGGTCAAGACCATCCTGGAAGGGAAGGTGGTCTATGGTTAAGAAGGCCCTACTTGCCCTCTCTGATGGAACCGTCTTTGAGGGCTACTCCTTCGGTGCAGAGGGGGAGGTGTGTGGAGAGGTCATATTCAACACCTCCCTTACAGGCTATCAGGAGATCCTCACCGATCCATCCTACAGGGGACAGATCGTTGTGATGACCTATCCCCACATAGGTAACTACGGAACGAACCATGAGGATGTTGAATCATCAAGGCCCTGGGTTGAGGGTTTTGTTGTGAAGGAACCCTGCCCCTGTCCGAGCAACTTCAGATCAGAGGCCTCCCTTGATGACTACCTGAAAAGGTATGGCATAGTGGGCATAGCAGGGATAGATACAAGGGCCCTTACAAGGCACATAAGGGAGGAGGGGGCCATGGAGGGGGTGATCTCCACCATTGATCTCGATCCTGAAAGCCTTGTGAGGAAGGCCAGGCAGTTGCCAGGCCTTGAGGGGAGGGACCTTGTAAGGGAGGTTACCTGCGAGAGGCCTTACAAGTGGACAGAAGGGGTATGGGAGCCTGGCAGGGGATACACCGTCCATTGTGAACTCAACTACAGGGTGGTGGTTTACGACTTCGGGGTGAAATTCAACATCCTGAGGAACCTCACATCAGCAGGTTGTGAGGTCACCGTTGTGCCTGCCTCAACCCCTGCCGAGGAGGTTCTGAAGATGAGGCCCGATGGGGTGATGTTGTCAAACGGTCCAGGGGACCCTGCTGCTGTCACATACGCCATAGAGAACATAAGGAGACTCATAGGGAGGGTCCCCATATTCGGGATATGCCTTGGCCATCAACTCCTTGCCCTTGCCCTTGGTGGAAGGACCTATAAGCTCAAGTTTGGCCATCACGGCGGTAACCACCCGGTTATGGATCTCAAGACAGGAAAGGTGGAGATCACGGTCCAGAACCACGGCTTTGCCGTTGATCTCGACTCCCTCAAGGGATTGGCGGAACTCACCCATATAAACCTCAATGACAGGACGGTAGAGGGCCTTTCCCTTAAGGACCATCCCCTCTTTTCCGTCCAGTACCACCCTGAAGCCGGACCCGGTCCTCACGACTCCACCTATCTATTCAGGAGGTTTGTAGAACTCATGGAGAGGTGTGGATGAGGAACATAGACTCCATCTTTGAACCCTTTCTCTCATTCTTCAAGAAGGAGGTATCAAGCTCTATTGTCCTGCTCGGTGCCACCTTCCTTGCCCTCATGTGGGCCAACTCCTTCTTCTCTGAGACCTATTACGCCTTCTGGTATCAGGAGGTCTCCCTCACCTTCGGGAGATACGAGATAAGCAAGGATCTCAAGCACTGGATAGACGAAGGTTTGATGACCCTCTTCTTCTTCATTGTGGGCCTCGAGATCAAGAGGGAGGTCCTTGTGGGTGAACTCTCCTCCTTCAGGAAGGCCGCCTTCCCTGTGGCAGCTGCAACGGGCGGGATGGTCCTGCCGGCCCTCCTCTACACCTTCTTTAATGCCGGCACCCCCACCGCCAAGGGCTGGGGTATCCCAATGGCAACAGACATAGCCTTTGCCCTTGGTGCCCTTGCCGTCCTTGGCAGGAGGATACCCTCCGGTCTCAGGGTCTTCCTTGCCGCCTTTGCCATAGCAGATGACCTCGGTGCGGTCCTTGTGATAGCCCTGTTCTACACCAAAGAGATATCCCTGAACTACCTGCTCCTTGCAGTCCTTATCCTCATTATCCTCCTTGCCATGAACCTCCTGTGGATAAGGTGGACCCTCCTCTATGCCCTTGCCGGTATAGCCCTGTGGCTTGCCATCCTGGGCTCAGGGCTCCATGCAACGGTGGCAGGGGTGATACTGGCCATGTTCATACCGGCAAGGATGAGATACGAACCAGAGGCCTTTCTTAAGGAGGTGGATAAGGCCCTCAAGAGGTTTGAATATTCCCTGAACAGCGGGAATAGATCCATCCTGCTCAAGAAGGATCAGCTGAATGCCATCCAGTCCATCGAGCTTGCCTGCCACAATGTGGAGACACCCCTCCAGAGGCTGGAGCACTCACTCCATCCCTGGGTGGCCTTCGCAATCATCCCCCTCTTTGCACTGGCCAATGCAGGGGTCACACTGGGGGAACTCGATCTCTCAAAGGCCTTCGTAGAGCCAGTAAGCCTTGGTATCTTAACAGGACTATTCCTTGGCAAGCCCCTCGGGATCGTTGCCGTCGCCTGTGTCGCTGTGCGGATGGGGCTTGCTGCCATGCCCGCAGGTGTGAAGTGGTCCCACATCATAGGGGCAGGCTTCCTTGGAGGCATAGGGTTTACCATGTCCCTCTTCATAGCAGGCCTTTCCTTTGTGGATAAGGGGATCATGGACCTGACCAAGCTCGCCATACTTACGGCATCGGTTCTGTCAGGTGTCACAGGGATGGTGATCCTGTGGATTTCGGGCGGGAAGGAAGGAGGTAGGATTGCCTAAACGGGAAGACATAAGGCGTATCCTGATCATAGGCTCTGGCCCGATAGTTATAGGTCAGGCCTGCGAGTTCGACTACTCAGGGACCCAGGCCTGCAAGGCCCTGAAGGAGGAGGGCTACCGTGTGATCCTCATAAACAGTAACCCTGCAACGATCATGACCGATCCTGACTTTGCAGACAGGACCTACATAGAGCCCATCACCCCGGAGATGGTTGAGGCCGTTATAAGGAAGGAGAGGCCTGATGCGCTCCTTCCCACCCTTGGTGGTCAGACGGCCCTCAATGTGGCTGTGAAGCTTGCCGAGGAGGGGATACTTGATAGGTACGGGGTGGAGATGATAGGGGCAAGTTACGAGGCCATAAAGAAGGCAGAAGACAGGGAACTCTTCAAGGAGTCGATGGAAAGGATCGGTCTCAGGGTGCCGCGGAGCGGATGTGCAAGATCGATAGATGAGGCCATGAAGGTCCTTGAGGGTATAGAGTACCCTATAATAATAAGGCCCTCCTTTACCCTCGGTGGGACAGGCGGAAATATTGCCTACAACAGGGAGGAGTTCGAGGAGTATGTGAGGCTCGGTCTCGACAGCAGCCCATACAGGGAGGTGCTCATAGAGGAGTCCCTCATCGGGTGGAAGGAGTTTGAGCTTGAAGTTATGAGGGATGGCAGGGACAATGTGGTCATCATCTGCTCCATAGAGAACCTCGATCCCATGGGTATCCACACGGGTGATAGCATCACCGTTGCCCCTGCCCAGACCCTTACAGATAAGGAATATCAGGTTATGAGGGATGCGGCCCTTGCCATAATAAGGGAGATAGGCGTCGATACCGGTGGTTCGAACATACAGTTTGCTGTAAATCCAGAGGATGGCAGGATGATGGTCATAGAGATGAACCCCAGGGTCTCCAGGAGCTCTGCCCTGGCGAGCAAGGCCACCGGCTTTCCCATAGCAAAGATAGCCGCAAAGCTCGCCGTAGGATACAGCCTCGATGAGATACCTAACGACATCACAAGGAAGACCCCTGCCTCCTTTGAGCCCACTATAGACTATGTTGTGGTGAAGATACCGAGGTTTGCCTTCGAGAAGTTCCCTGAAGCAGATCAGACGCTCACAACCCAGATGAAGTCGGTGGGCGAGGTGATGGCCATAGGCAGGACCTTCAAGGAATCCTTACACAAGGCCATAAGGTCCCTTGAGATAGAGAGCTACGGTCTTGAGAGGCGGCAGGAAGAGATGGACAGGATAAGGGAGAGGCTCAGGACACCCAACTGGGAGAGGATCTGGTATATAGGGGAGGCCATGAGGAGGGGTATGGATGTGGATGAGATCCACAGCCTCACCTCCATCGACAGGTGGTTTCTGGACCAGATAAGGGAGCTTGTCCTCCTTGAGGAGTCCATCAGGATAAAGGGGGATGGCCTTGACAGGGAGACCCTCTTCAGGGCGAAGGAGTGGGGGTTTTCCGACAGGTATATAGCCGCCCTCCTTGGCCTGAAGGAGGAGGATATAAGGAAGAGGAGGGAGGAACTGTCGATAAGGCCTGTCTACAAGAGGGTGGACACATGCGCTGCCGAGTTTGAGGCCTTCACCCCATACCTCTACTCCTCCTATGAAAGACCTTTTTACAAGGCCGGGGAGGGGAGTGGGGGGGATTGTGAGGCCCAGCCCACCGAAAGGAGGAAGGTCCTCATCCTCGGGGGTGGACCGAACAGGATAGGCCAGGGTATAGAGTTTGACTACTGCTGTGTCCATGCCTCCTATGCCCTCAGGGAAGAGGGGATAGAGTCCATCATGGTCAACTGCAACCCCGAGACGGTAAGCACCGATTACGACACATCTGACAGGCTCTACTTCGAACCCCTAACCCTTGAGGATGTCCTGAACATAGTGGAGAAGGAGAGGCCCATGGGGGTGATCCTCCAGTTCGGGGGACAGACCCCTCTAAAGCTTGCCGTTCCCCTGGAGAGGCATGGTGTGAAGGTCCTGGGCACACCTCCTGACAGCATAGACAGGGCCGAGGACAGGGAGAGGTTCGACCAGCTCCTTGAAGACCTTGGGCTCAAGCGTCCCCGGAGCGGGGTGGCAAGGTCCCTGGAGGAGGCCGAGAGGGTGGCTGACCTCATAGGCTATCCCCTCATGGTGAGGCCCTCCTATGTCCTTGGTGGCAGGGCCATGGAGATAGTCCACAGCAGGGAGGGGCTTCTGCGCTACATCTCCCAGGCTGTCAAGGCCTCTCCTGAACATCCGATCCTCATAGACAAGTTCCTTGAAGGGGCCATAGAGCTCGATGTGGATGCCATAAGTGACGGGGAAAGGGTGGTGATCGGAGGGGTGATGGAACACATAGAGGAGGCGGGAGTGCATTCCGGGGATTCTGCCTGCTCCCTTCCACCCTACTCGGTGAGGGAGGAGGTGGTGGAGGAGGTCTGCAGGCAGGTAAGGCTCATAGCCCTTGAGCTTGGTGTCAGGGGGCTTATAAATGTCCAGTTCGCCGTCATCAACGATGATGTCTACATCCTTGAGGTGAATCCAAGGGCATCGAGGACCATACCCTTTGTGAGCAAGGCCATAGGCGTTCCCCTTGCAAAGCTCGCAACGAAGATCATGATCGGCAGGAGCCTTGAGGAACTGGGCTTTACAAGGGAGGTCATCCCCCCCTATACCTGCGTGAAGGAGGCTGTCTTCCCCTTCATAAAGTTTCCCGGTGTGGATACCCTCCTTGGTCCGGAGATGAAGTCAACAGGTGAGGTCATGGGGGTGGATGGGACCTTTGGAAAGGCCTTTGCCAAGTCCCAGATAGGGGCTGGAAACACCCTCCCCTCGGAGGGCAAGGTCTTCATCAGTGTGAGGGATGAGGACAAAGAGGCCATAGTGGGGGTGGCAAGGGATCTGGTGGAGGCAGGGTTCACCATCATGGCCACAAGGGGGACGGCAAGGTACCTGCAGGAGAGACTCATCCCTGCCGAGCCTGTGAACAAGGTGGCCGAAGGGAGGCCCCACATAGTGGATCACATAAAGAACGGGGAGGTGGCCATGGTGATCAACACACCCCTTGGTCCCACCTCCCACAGGGATTCTTACTCCATAAGGAGGACAGCCCTCATCTACAATGTCCCTTACTTCACCACCATCGCAGGGGCAAAGGCTGCCGCCAAGGCGATCAGGGCCATAAAGAGGGAGGGCCTTGATGTAAAGGCCCTTCAGGATTATCATGAGATCCTGAAGACCGCTGGAAGGACAAGGAGGGTATAGGTGGAGATAGGAAGGAAAAGCCTCTTCCTTGAGGTCCTCAAGAAGTATCCCAGGGAGGTGAAGGAGGTATTGAGGTCCTACGGGCTTCCCTGTCTTGAGTGTAAGGGACTTCCCCAGGAGACCCTTGAGCACATTGCCGTCTCCAATGGCCTTGATGTGGAAGGCTTCATCAAGGATCTGAAGGCAAGGATAAAGGGGATAGATGGATGACCTCAAAGAGGGACTTGGTAGCCTCCTGGAGATCCTCTCAAGGCCGGTAAGGTTTGCCCTTAGAAACCCCTCAAGGCTTTCCAATATCAAGAACCTGGAGCCCTTCTTCAAGAGGCTTTGCAGGAGAGGGCAATCCCTCTTTCCTGAGGTGGCCGATCCCCTGAAGGAGGTGGAAGCAATGGCCTCTGGCATGGACAACCTCGATCCTGCCAGGAAGATGGAGGTCCTGAAGAGGATCGAAGGGACCCTGGAGGCCTTAAGGAGCCGCCTCGGGAAGGGGTCCTTCAGCCTCCCCAAAGACTGGAGGGAGAGGCTTGAGGGGCTCTACTCACCTGTAGATGGGCTGGATGGCATTGGAAAGGGCATGGAAAGGAGGCTCAGGAAGAGGGGGCTTACCACCCTCTGGGACCTCCTCAACTTCCTTCCATCAAGGTATGAGGACAGGAGAAGCCTCAGGAGGATAGCCTCCATAAGGGAAGGGGAGAAGGTGCCCTTCAAGGGGAAGGTCCTTGCCGCAGATGAGGTCCACTACGGGAAGAGGAGGGTCTTTGAGGTTGTGGTGGGCGATGGTTCTGGTATTGTGAGGGCAAAGTGGTTCAACTATCATCCAAAGGCAATGATGAGGCTCTTCAAGAAGGACAGGGAGATCATCCTCTACGGGGAGATGAGATTCTTTGGTCTTCAGAGGGAGGTGATCCATCCTGAGATAGAGGTCCTGGAGGGGGAAGACCCCTCCATCCATTTCAATACCATAGTCCCGGTGTATCCCCAGATCGAGGGGCTCCATCAGAGGAGGTTAAGGAGGGTGATGCACCAGGTGGTTGAAGGGTATGCCCACCTTGTAGTGGACCTCATTCCCGGAGAGGTGAAGGAGAGGTATGGACTCATCGATCTTGAGGAGGCTATAAGGGAGGCCCACTTCCCGGGGGAGTTGTGGAAGAAGGACCCCAAGGACTGGCCACCCCTTAAGACCCTCATCTTTGAAGAACTATTCTGCCTTGAACTGACCCTTGCCCTCAAGAAGAGGGAGGTCGGGGAGGAGGCAGGGATAAGCTTCACCCTTCCATCACCCCTTCTGGAGAGGTTCATCAGGACCCTTCCCTTCCATCTTACCCCTGCCCAGGAGAGGGTGCTCAGGGATATCGAGGGTGATATGGCCTCACCCTACCGGATGAACAGACTCATCCAGGGCGATGTGGGCTCTGGAAAGACCGTGGTTGCCCTTGCCTCTGCGATGATAGCCATAGACAGCGGGTACCAGGCGGCCATAATGGCCCCGACCGAGATCCTTGCAGAGCAGCACTTCCGCAATGCCGAGCCATACCTCAAGGCCCTGGGTCTGAAGGGCTTACTCCTTACAGGGAGGGTGAAGGGCAGGAGGAAGGAGGAGGCCCTTGAAAGTGTGAGGGAAGGGGATGTAGACCTTGTGGTGGGTACCCATGCCCTTATCCAGGAGGGGGTGACCTTCAAGGCCCTTGGACTGGTAATCATAGATGAGCAGCACAGGTTCGGTGTCCTCCAGAGGGCCTTGCTCAGGGAGAAGGGTATGAATCCCGATGTCCTTGTGATGACAGCAACCCCCATACCAAGGACCCTCTCGATGACGCTCTTTGGTGACCTTGACCATTCCGTAATAGATGAACTCCCCCCTGGAAGGAAACCGGTTACCACCCTTGTGCTGAGGGAGGGTGAGAAGGGAAAGGCCTATGAGCTCGTGGGGAGGGAACTCTCCCGTGGAAGACAGGCCTTTATAATCTACCCCATCATAGATGAGTCGGAGAAGCTTCATGTGAGGGATGCCACCACCATGGCAAGGCACCTTCAGGAAGAAGTGTTTCCCCGCTACAGGGTCGGCCTTCTCCATGGAAGGATGAGGGGAGAGGAGAAGGAAAAGATCATGGCTGACTTCAAGGAGAGGAGGATAGATATACTGGTCTCCACAACGGTTGTTGAGGTGGGTATAGACATAGAGAATGCCACGGTCATGGTTGTGGAACATGCCGAGCGTTTCGGCCTTTCCCAGCTCCATCAGTTAAGGGGAAGGGTCGGGAGGGGGAGGTATCCATCCTACTGCATACTCATAGCCTACAGGATAGGGTCTGAAGACACCTACAGGCGATTGAAGGTCATGGAGGAGAGCACCGACGGTTTCAGGATAGCCGAGGAGGACCTCAGGATAAGAGGGCCGGGCGATTTTATAGGTACGAGGCAGTCAGGGCTTCCAAGGCTCTTCCACTCGAATCTCATAGATGATGTGGATATCCTTGAAAGGGCAAGGAAGGAGGCCTTCAGACTTGTGGAGGGCCTTTGCGATGAGGAGTGTGCCAATCTTAAAGAGATCCTTGCAATGAGGTGGAAGAAGGACCTCCACCTTGCAACAGTGGGATAGACCTGAGGGTACTTGAAATCCCTTTGGCAATGGTTTATAATACAAAAAACTGCGGGAGAATCAATCCCTCTGAATACCCTGTGAAAGATCCTGCCCAAAAGATCCTCTCTAAGCTGACCTTTGAAGAAAACCTCCTTGCGAACCTCCTCTTCGGAAGACACGGGGAGAATGTGAGGATTATAGAGAGGACCCTGGGTGTCGATATAGGGGTGAGGGGGAATATGGCACTCATACAGGGGGAGGAGGGGATGGTGAGGATCGCTGAGAAGGTGCTCCAGGACCTCTATGAACTCCTGAAGGAGGGACATCCCCTCACCCAGGACGATGTGAGGAATGCTTTGAGGATCACCATGGAAAGGGAAGGTGTGAGTCTCAAGGAGATCGTATCAGAAGGTATCTACATACCCTTCAAGAACAAGATAATAGTGCCAAAGAGTCCAACCCAGAGGGCCTATATACAGGCCATAAGGGGGCATGACCTTGTCTTCGGGATAGGACCTGCTGGAACAGGCAAGACATACCTTGCTATGGCCATGGCTGTTGAGGCCCTCTCCAAGAAGGAGGTGGAGAGGATCATACTGACACGGCCTGCTGTAGAGGCGGGGGAGAAGCTTGGCTTCCTTCCAGGGGACATACTGGAGAAGGTGAACCCCTATCTCAGACCCCTCTACGATGCCCTCCATGACATGATGAACTTCGACAAGGCCATGAAGCTTGTTGAAAGGGGTGTCATTGAGGTGGCTCCCCTTGCCTTCATGAGGGGGAGGACCCTCAACGATTCCTTCGTCATCCTGGATGAGGCCCAGAACACCACAACAGAACAGATGAAGATGTTCCTTACCAGGCTTGGATTCGGCTCAAAGGCGGTGATCACCGGGGATATAACCCAGATAGACCTCCCGAGCACAAGGGCCTCTGGGCTTATCGAGGCAAAGGAACTCCTCCAGGGGATTGAGGGTATTGCCTTTGTCTTCTTTACAGAGAAGGATGTGGTAAGGCACCCCCTCGTTCAAGAGATAATAAGGGCCTACGAGGAGAAGGAGAAGAAGGAAACCATCCCCACATGAAGGTCATACCCATCGAGGACAGGAAGGGGACGGAAAGGAAAGGCAGGCCTTCCTTCCTGAAGAGGCTCTTCAAGAGGCTTCTTGAGACTATCCTCTCCTTCAGGCAGAGGGGGTGGAAGGACCCCCTTGTGCTCAAGGCCATCATAGGGGTCTTCACCTCCCTCCTCATCATCCTCATCATATCAGGTGGTCCTGAATCCTTCATCCCCAGATACAAGGTGGGTGATATAGCCTCCCATGACATAAAGGCCCCCAGAGACCTCCTCATCGAGGACACCCTCTCCACCCAGAAGAGGCGGGAGGAGGTAACAGGCAAGGTCAGATCCATCTATGACTTCGATCCCGTCCTTCTCAGGGAGAAGACCAGGGCATGGAAGAAGGCCTTTAAGGAGGCAAAGGAGGGCTACGACCGAGGGATGGATGGGGAGACGCTGAGGAGGGACCTCTCCAGGAAGCTTGGTGTTGACCTTTCGGAGAGGGACTACAGGGAGATCGAAAAGAGCGGTTTTGACCCGGCACTGATAGAGACGATGGCCTCGTGGCTCTCCCCCCTTTATGGCAGGGGTATCGTTGCCAACAAGGAGCTACTGCTCCTTGAAGGGAAGAAGGGAATAGTGGTGAGGGACCTTGAGACCAGGAAGGAAAGGGTTGTGACGGATCTTCAGGGCTTCATCGATCTGGGGCAGGCAAGGAAGGAACTGAAGAGGAGGGCCATGGCCGAAAAGGGGCTTTCGAGGACCCTCAGGAACCTGCTCCTCAGGATATCGAGCAATGCCCTTGTCCCGAACCTGACCTTTAACAAGAGTGCCACAGAGGAGCGGCGGAAAGAGGTCCTTGCAGGGGTAAAGCCCGTATACTTCCAGATAAAGAAAGGGGAGATAATAGTCAGGGAGGGGGAGAGGATCAGGGAAGAGGACCTCTTGAAGATAAGGGGCCTCATGGAGGAGAAGAAGGGAAGGCTCCCCACCCTTGGAATCGGCATCTTCCTCCTCACCTTCCTGCTCTTTGTATCGACCTATGCCTTCTCTGCAGAGAACATAAGGAAGTTCAGGTCCCAGCCAAAGGACCTCCTCCTCATGGGGCTTCTACTTGTGTCCACCCTCTTGATGGTGAGGTTTGGTGTCTTCCTTGGCGACGCCTTTGAGGCCGGCCTTCCCCTGATCCCCGGGAAGGCCTACATCTATGCCATACCTGTTATGGCAGGTGCCATGCTCGTAAGGCTCTTCCTCAACTCCGAAACGGCCATTGTCTTTGCCACTGTAGCGAGCCTCTTGAGCCCCTTCCTCCTTGAGAGGGACTTCAGCTATGGCCTTTACTTCTTTGCAGGCTCCCTCATAAGTGCAGGACTCTTGAAGCATTGTGCCCAGAGGACAACCATAATAAAGGCCGGTATCATTGGAGGCATAGGGAATACGCTCTTCATAACGGCCCTGTGGATGATAGAGGGGGGTTACAACCTCTCCCAGTACCTCCTCTATCTGCCCTTTGGCCTTGGAGGTGGGATCCTCTCCTCACTCCTTGTGATAAGCATCACCCCTATCATAGAGCACCTCCTGGGATACACCACAAACATAAGGCTCCTTGAGCTCTCAAGGCTCGACCATCCCCTTCTGAAGGAACTCTCCATAAAGGCCCCTGGCACCTATCACCACAGCCTTGTGATCGGAAGCCTTGTGGAGGCCGCAGCCGAGGTGGTCCATGCAAACCCCCTCCTTGCCCGGGTCAGTGCCTACTACCATGACATAGGAAAGGTGAAGAAGCCCCTCTATTTCGTTGAGAACCAGAGGGGGGAGAACAGACACGAAAGGCTCACCCCCACGATGAGTGCCCTCATCCTCATATCCCATGTGAAGGAGGGGGTGGAGCTTGCAAGGCAACATGACCTTGGCAGGGAGATAATCGATGTCATAAGGCAGCACCATGGAACCTCACTTATCTCCTACTTCTACAACAAGGCAAAGGAGATGGAGGACCCCGACCTCCACGAGGTGGATGAGAAGGACTTCAGGTACCCTGGTCCAAAACCACAGACAAAGGAGGCAGGCCTTGTCATGCTTGCCGACGCTGTGGAAGCAGCGTGCAAGACCATCCAGGACCCCAGCCCTGCAAAGATCCAGGGTGCCGTCCACAACATCATAAACAAGTTCTTCATCGACGGCCAGCTCGATGAGTGTGAACTCACCTTGAGGGACCTCCACGAGATAGCAAAGGTCTTCAACAGGGTCCTGAATGCTATGTACCACAGCCGCATAGACTACTACGAACCTGTTTATCCAACCAGAGAGGGCGAAACGAAAGGGAGATCAGGGCATGAAGATAGCCATCCAAGACAGGCAGAAGGTGGAAAGGATAGACAGAAGGAGGGTGGAAAGGGTAGCAAGGGAAGTCTTAAGAGGCTTGGGGTCTCAAAGGGGTGAACTGGGTATCCTCCTTGTGGATGACCGGGAGATAGCGGCCCTCAACGAGAGGTTTCTCGGGAGGAAGGGGCCTACAGATGTGATCTCCTTTCCCATGGGGGAGGGGATAGAGGGGGTCCCTGTGCTTCTCGGTGATGTGGTGATCTCTGTGGAGATGGCCAAAAGGGTGGCCGAGGAAAGGGGCCTTTCCCTCTACGAGGAGGTGGCAAGGCTCCTTGTCCACGGCATCCTCCACATATTCGGCTATGACCACGAGGGCGATGAGGAGGCCTCGGTCATGGAAGGTATGGAGAAGAGGATGATGGAGGATCTTAAGGGAAAGGGGCTTATCTGATGTCCTTCAGGCCAAGGAACCTCCTTGAGAACCTCAACTGCGCCATCGAAGGGGTGATATACGCCGCAAAGACCCAGAGGCATATGAGGTATCACTTCCTTATTGCCCTTGCCTCCCTCATCCTCGGCATCCTCCTTAACCTTCCCATCATCCTCTTTCTCATATTTGTCATCTCCTTCCTGCTCCTCCTCTTTGCGGAGATGATGAATACCGCTATTGAGGTGGGCATAGACATAGGGACCAAGAACTTCCATCCCCTGGCAAAGGCTGCCAAGGATATATCAGCCGGGGCCGTGCTCATAGCATCCTTTGGCCTCTTTGTGACCCTCTATGTGATAGTCGTATACATATCATCCGGTGACGGAACGGTCATCATTGGAAGGGTAAGGGAGCTTTCCGGATACATATCACTCATAGCCCTTCTGGTGGTGCTCATAGGTGTGGTGATGGCAAAGGCCCACTTTGGAAAGGGCAAGCCCCTCCATGGCGGGATGCCAAGTGGCCACTCTGCGGTGGCCTTCTCCATCTGGACATCCCTCATCTTCCTTACCGACAGCCCCCTTGTAATACTCCTTTCCCTCGGGCTTGCAGCAATGGTGAGCCACAGCCGTCTGGTTGCAGGTATCCACACTGTGAAGGAGGTGGTGCTTGGCAGCCTCTTCGGGATAGGGCTCACCTCACTCGTATTCTACATATTCTCGGTCCTGTAGATGGAGAGAAAGAGGGTCCTCTACATCTTCCTCTCATCCCTTCTCCTTGTCCTTTCCTTCCCGCCCTTTGACCTTGAACCCCTTGCATGGGTTGCCTTTGTTCCCCTCTTTGTGGCCCTTGATGGGAGCAGAAGGAGGGGGGCCTTCCTTCTTGGCCTTCTCTGGGGCCTCCTCTTCTTCACGGGCATCCTTTACTGGATATCATACGCTGTGAGGACATATGGAGGGCTGTCCCTTCCTGTGAGCCTCTCCATAAACCTTCTCCTCCTACTCTACCTCAGCCTTTACCCCGCACTATTTGCCCTACTCATTGCAGGAAGACCGGGACCCCTCTCGATCCCCTTTTTCTGGGTCAGCCTGGAGTATCTGAGGGGCCATCTCTTTACAGGCTTTCCATGGGCCCTGCTCGGATACTCCCAGTGGAGGTTCCTCCACATACTCCAGATAGCCGATATCACGGGTGTCTACGGCATCTCCTTCATCATCATCCTCTTCAATGCCGGCCTCTTCCTCCTTATTGCAAGGAGGAGGTACCTCCCATTCCTTGTTGCAGGAGCCCTTGTCCTTCTTGTCCTTGCCTATGGCCATGTGAGGATGGGGCAGGTGAGGGAGGCTTTGAAGGATATGGAGGTTGTAAGGGTGGGGGTGGTGCAGGGCAACATCCCTCAGGGCCTTAAGTGGAATGAGGCCTACAGGGATAGGACGGTAAGGATCTATATGGAGGAGACCAGGAATCTCCTTGAGGATTCCCCTCACCTCGTTGTGTGGCCAGAGACGGCCATTCCCTTTTACCTCCAGACAGACAGGGTCTACACCCCAAAGATACTCTCAATGGTCAGAGAGGAGTCCCTCCTCCTTCTCACAGGGAGCCCTGCCTTTGAGATGGGGAAGAGGGTAAGGTACTACAACAGTGCCTTTCTCCTGGGCAGGGAAGGGATACTCGGCAGATACGACAAGATCCACCTCGTTCCCTTTGGCGAGTATGTACCTTTGAGGAGGGTCCTCTTCTTTGCCGATAAGCTCGTTGCAGGTGCAGGTGACTTCTCCCCTGGAAAAGGTGTCAAACTGCTTGGAAAGGAGAGATTTGGTGTTGTCATATGCTATGAGGCCATATTCCCTGATCTCTTCAGGAGATTCGTTAGAGACGGGGCCGGCCTCATGATCAATATAACAAACGATGCCTGGTACGGAAGGACATCGGCCCCCTACCAGCACTTCTCCCAGGCGGTCCTCAGGGCTGTTGAGAACAGGGTCTTCCTTGTGAGGAGTGCAAATACGGGTATAAGCGGGGTGGTGGGACCTGATGGGAGGGTCCTTGTCAAGACAGGGATCTTTGAGAGGACCTCCTTCGTCAAGGAGGTGGGTCTCAGGGGGTCCCCTTTGACCTTCTACACAAGGTATGGCGACCTCTTTGCATGGCTAAATCTCCTCTTTTCATTGACCTTCATATTTGTTATAAAAAGGGCTTAAAACTCTCATTTAAGGAGGTCTTGACGGTGGAAGAGGTCATGGAGAAACTTGGCATGCTAAGGGAGAGGATGGAATTCCTAAGGGGGTGTCTTTGACGTAGAAGGCAAGAGGAAGAAGCTGTCTGTCCTTGAAAAGAGGCTCTCCCAGATAAAGGATTGGGGGACAAAGGAGGCCCAATCCCTCCTCATAGAGGTATCCAGACTCAAGGGTGATATAGGGAAGTGGGAAGAGGTCAAAAGGCAGATCGATGATGCCTCTGTGCTCCTCGAACTCTCGATGGAGGAAAACGACGAGGAGGCATTGAAGGAGGTCTCGGATACCGTAAAGGACCTCATGAAGCGGGTAAGAAGCCTTGAGATCGAGACCATGCTGAGCGGAGAGCATGACAGGGACAATGCCATAGTCTCCATCCATGCCGGGGCAGGCGGTACAGAGGCCCAGGACTGGGCAGAGATGCTCCTCAGGATGTACCTCAGGTGGTGTGAGAAGAAGGGCTTTAAGACAGAGGTAGTGGATATCCTCCCAGGTGAGGAGGCAGGTGTAAAGAGCGTTACCTTCACCGTTGAAGGACCCTATGCATACGGTTACCTGAAGGCAGAGGTTGGAATCCACAGGCTTGTCAGGATATCCCCCTTTGATGCGAGCAAGAGGAGGCACACATCCTTTGCAGCGGTCTTCGTGTATCCCGAGGTGGAGGATGTGGAGGTGGATATAAAGGAGACGGATCTCAGGATAGACACCTTCAGGGCAAGTGGTGCAGGGGGACAGCATGTCAACAAGACAGACTCGGCTGTCAGGATCACCCATATCCCCACGGGGATAGTTGTCCAGTGCCAGAACGAGAGGTCCCAGCACAAGAACAGGGCAATGGCCATGAAGATCTTGAAGGCAAGGCTCTACGAACTGGCCCTGAAGAAGAGGGAAGAGGAGATGAAACACCTCCACGAGAAGAAGGAGATAGCCTGGGGCAGTCAGATCCGCTCCTACATCCTTCAGCCCTACAGGCTGGTGAAGGATCACAGGACAGGGGTAGAGGTGGGAGATGTGGATGCCGTCCTTGACGGGGAACTGGACCCCTTCATAGAGGCCTTCCTCATGAAGGGCGCTGAGAAGGTAGAGGCTTCAGGAGCGTAAGGAGGAGAAGGAATGGGAGAAAAGGAGATCATCCTTCAGAGGATGAAGAAGATGAGGGAGCTTGAGGAGGAGGGGGTAAGGCCCTACTCCAACGCCTTCAGGAGGGAACATACCACAGAGGATATACACAAGAGGTACGGAGGACTTTCAACCGAGGAGCTTGAGACCGTAAACGACAGCCTTTCCGTTGCTGGAAGGATCATGGCCCTGAGGAGTTTCGGTAAGGCCACCTTCTTTCACATACAGGATGAGAAGGGAAGGATCCAGGGCTACATAAAGAAGGATGTAGTAGGTGAGAGGCTTTACAGGATCTTCAGGAGGTTCGATATAGGCGACATAATCGGCATAAGGGGAAGGCCCTTCAGGACAAAGACGGGGGAGTTGACCGTCATGGTTGAGGATGTGCTCCTCCTCACAAAGTCCCTACGGCCCCTGCCTGAGAAGTGGCATGGCCTTACCGATGTGGAACTGAGGTTCAGGAGGAGATACCTTGACCTCCTTGTAAATCCGGGTGTAAGGGAGGTCTTTCAAAAGAGGGTGAGGATCATCCAGTACATAAGGGACTTTCTCAATGAAAGGGGCTTTGTTGAGGTGGAAACACCCATGATGCATCCCCTGCCAGGTGGTGCAACGGCAAGGCCCTTCAAGACCTATCACAACGCCCTCGGGATGGAACTCTATCTCAGGATAGCCCCGGAACTCTACCTGAAAAGGCTCCTTGTTGGAGGGTTCGAGAAGGTTTACGAGATAAACAGGAACTTCAGGAACGAAGGCCTCTCCACCCAGCACAACCCCGAGTTCACCATGCTCGAGTTCTACCAGGCCTATGCCACCTATGAGGACCTTATGGCCCTCACGGAGGAGATGATATCCGGCCTTGCAGGGGAGGTGGTGGGTGATCTCGTGATCGAGTATCAGGGAAGAAAGATAGACCTCACCCCTCCATGGGAGAGGATAGCCTTCAGGGATGCCCTTGTGAAGTATGCAGGCATGGATGGGGCCATCCTTGATGACCGTGAAGAGGTGTTTGCCTTTGCCAGGGAGAAGGGGGTGGATCTCAAGGGCAATGAGCCCCTTGGAAAGATGCACCTTGAGGTCTTTGAGAAGCTTGTGGAGCCCAGGCTTGTGAACCCAACCTTTGTTACCCATTACCCTGTTGATGTCTCGCCCCTTGCAAAGAGGAACGAGGAGGACCCTACAGTGACCGACAGGTTTGAGCTCCTCATATGTGGAAGGGAGATAGCAAATGCCTTCTCCGAGCTAACAGACCCCATAGACCAGAGGAGGAGGTTTGAAAAGCAGGTGGAGGAGAAGGAAGAGGGTGCATCCATAGATGAGGACTTCCTGAGGGCCCTTGAGCACGGGATGCCACCTGCAGCAGGGGAGGGCATAGGTATAGACAGGCTTGTGATGTTACTCACCAACTCCCACTCCATAAGGGAGGTCATCCTCTTCCCCCTTTTAAGACCCGAATCACGAGAGGACCCCTGAGGGATGATCTATGAGATCTTTGTTGCTCTGAGGCACTTCAAGGCAAAGAGGAAGGAGGCCTTCCTCTCCCTCACCACGGCCATATCCATCCTGGGGGTTATGCTCGGGGTGATGGCCCTCATAGTGGTCCTCTCGGTGATGAAGGGCTTTGAGAAGGACCTGAGGGACAAGATCCTCGGGGCCAACGCCCATATAGTGATACTCCGCCTCGGTGGAGAGATGGGTGACTACAGGGAGATCTTAAGGAAGGTCAGGGGGGTGGATGGGGTTGTGGGTGCCTCACCTTTCGTATACCTTCAGGGCATGCTTATATCAGGCAGGATGACAAGGGGGGTTCTCCTCAAAGGGGTGGATGTGGAAGGGGTGAGGGATGTGACCGTCCTGCCAGAGAGGATTGTAAGGGGTTCCATTGAGGCCCTGGAGGAAGGGCCTGGTGTCCTTGTGGGGGAGGAACTTGCAAAGGACCTTGGACTGGATGTGGGTGACAGGGTGGAACTCCTCTCCCCTTCAGGTATACCCACCCCCTATGGTATGGTGCCTGCAAGGGCACGGCTTGTTGTGAGGGGGATATTCAGGTTCGGTATGTACGAGTACGATTCCAACCTTGCCTTTACATCACTGAAGACAGCCCGGGCAATAGGGGGGTTACAGGGTGTCACAGGGATAGAGGTGAAGGTGAGGGACATATTCGATACAAAGGAGATAGGTGACAGGATAAGAGCCCTGCTGAGCAGGGACTTCGGTCCCCTCTACGTGGTGAGGGACTGGATGGAGATGAACAGGAACCTCTTTTCCGCCCTCAAGCTTGAGAGGATGACCATGTTCATCATCCTTACCCTGATCATCCTTGTGGCAGCCTTCAATATCGTTGGAACCCTCATAATGACGGTTATGGATAAATCGAAGGAGATCGCCATACTGAGGGCCATGGGTGCTCCAAGGAGAGGGATAATGAGGATCTTCATGGTGGAGGGGTCCATCATCGGGGTCACGGGAACGATCCTCGGGGTGGCTGGAGGGCTTGTCCTCGATCTCCTCATTGCAAGGTACCACATCGTGAGGCTCCCTCAGGATGTTTACTACATAGAGTTTCTGCCTGTGACCATCGACCCTCTCATATTCATCTCCGTTACCCTTGCCTCCTTCCTCATCACCTTCCTCTCCACCCTGTATCCGGCCTGGAAGGCCTCATCTCTAAACATCATAGAGGCCATAAGGTACGAATGACCATACTGAAGGCTGTAGACCTCCATAGAAGGTTCGGTGACCTTGAGGTCCTGAAGGGTATCACCATGGAGGTGAAAGAGGGGGAACTCCTTTCCATAGTGGGGGCCTCAGGGGCAGGGAAGAGTACCCTCCTCCACCTCCTCGGAGGCCTTGACAGGCCTGATAAGGGGGATGTCCTGTACAGGGGGGATTCCATATTCAGGGGGTCGGAGGAGGAACTGGCCACCTACAGGAACAGGGAGGTAGGTTTCGTCTTCCAGTTCCACCACCTCCTCAATGAGTTCACGGCCCTTGAGAACGTGATGATGCCCTGTCTCATTGCAAGGATGGACAGGGAGGAGGCAAGAGAGAGGGCAGAGGAGCTCCTTGTCAGG
>WGFJ01000071.1 GCA_015492305.1 Deltaproteobacteria bacterium | reverse complement strand
GCAGGTATCGATGAGGGGCTTGTCCTCGTGGCATCAACGGGTGTGATAGGTGAACCCCTGCCCATGGAGAGGATAAGGAGTGGAATGCTCCCCCTCTTTGAGGCCCTTTCAGAGGATGGATGGGATGATGCTGCGAGGGCGATAATGACAACCGATACAAGGCCCAAGGTCTTCTTCGGGAAGAAGGGGATAGGGGATGGTGAGGTCTCGCTCCTTGGCATCGCAAAAGGAGCGGGTATGATAATGCCCAACATGGCCACCATGCTTGCCTTCTTCGTGACCGATGCAGGCATTGACAGGGAGGCCCTCCAGGAGATGCTTGGCGAATCCGTGGAAAGGACCTTCAACCGTATCACCGTCGACGGGGAGATGAGCACAAACGATACGGTCCTCATCCTTGCAAACGGGATGGGCAGGAGGCTCGAGGGAAAGGATTACAGTTCCTTCAAGGAACTCCTGATGGAGGGGTGTGAGACCCTTTCAAGGCTCATAGTTGAAGATGGGGAGGGTGCAACAAAGGTTGTTGAGGTGGAGGTGAGAGGGGCCTTTAATGAAGGGGATGCGAAGAGGGCTGCCTTCAGGATAGCCAATTCCCTCCTTGTCAAGACCGCCATCTATGGCTGCGATCCAAACTGGGGGAGGATAATGGCCGCCCTGGGAAGTGTCCTGGAAGACCTTGAGGAGGAGAGGGTGAGGATAGAGATCATGGGCCTTCCCGTTGTGGAAGGGGGGATGGCATCCCCTGAAAGGAACGAGGAGCGGCTCAGGGAGGCCATGGGAGGCAGGAGGGTACACATCCTTGTGGATCTTGGTCTCGGGAGTGGTGAGGCAAGGGTCCTCACGACCGATCTCACCCCTGAGTATGTCCACATAAACGCTGCCTACAGGACATAGCAAAACAGGATAGAGGAGGTTGATATGAAGGGTCTTTCCAAGGAGGCAGAGAGGTGGCTGAGACAGGCCCAGTACGATCTCAAGGTGGCGGAGTGGTGCCTTGAAGGGGGCTATCACTTCTCTGTCTGTTTCTGGTCCCAGCAGGGTGCAAGCAAGGCCCTGAGGGCCTTCCTCTACATGGAGGGGGAGGATCAGGTCTACAGGCTTTCCGTTGCAGAACTCCTTGACAGGTGTATCGTCTACAGTGAGGACTTCAAGGCCCTCTCCGAGAGGGCAGGCAGACTGGATATCTACTACAAGACATCAAGGTATCCCGATATACTTCCAGGGGGAATACCGGCCGAGATAATCGGGGAAAAGGACTCAAAGGAGGCCCTTCAGATAGCCTTTGACCTTCTGAGACTGGTTGAGGGAAAGCACAAGGAACACATACCTTCCTATGAGGTCTGATGGAGTACCTCTTCCTTTTTCTCCTTGGCGCAGCCTTTGGAAGCTTCCTCAATGTGTGCATACACCGTATACCCAAGGGTGAGTCCATCGTCTTTCCCTCTTCCCGCTGCCCTTCATGTGGCAGCAGGATCGCCCCTTACGACAACCTGCCCCTTGTAAGCTACTTCATCCTCAGGGGAAGGTGCAGGCACTGTGGTTCAAGGATATCCATCCAGTATCCAGTTGTTGAGGGCATAAGCGGTCTCTTCCTGATCCTGCTCTTCTTGAGGTTTGGATGGTCCCTGAAGGTGCCTGTCTACTTCCTCTTCCTTTCGGCCCTTCTGGTTATCGCCTTTGTGGATGCAAGGAAGGGGATCATACCCGATTCCATAAGTATCCCCCTTCTGGTCCTGGGTCTGCTCCTTTCACCCCTTACAACCGGCCTGAAGGAGGCCCTTTTCGGAGCCCTTCTTGGGGGAGGGTTGCTGCTTTCTATTGCCATCCTCTATTACCACTTCACGGGTAAGGAGGGTATGGGCGGAGGGGATGTGAAGCTCCTTGCCATGATAGGGGCCTTTCTTGGATGGAGGGGGGTCTTCTACTCCCTCTTCATAGGTTCTGCAACAGGTAGCATTGTGGGTGTCATTCTGTCCATCCTTAAGGGGAGGTCCTTGAGGCATCAACCTGTGCCCTTTGGTCCCTTCCTTTCCCTCGGGGCGGTGGTCTACCTCCTGGGCGATCTTGGGTGAGGGAAGATGAGATGGTCTGGTCTGCAACAGAAGGTCCTGCTCACCTTTACCATCCTTTCGGTGGCAGCCTTTATCTTCATAGGCTTCATGGGGTTGAGGCTGGGGGAGTTTTTCCTCGTCAGGGCAAAGGTGAGGGAGATAGGGGCCCTCTACGACGATCTGGCCCTCCTCCTTGAGAATGCCAGGGATGGATCTCAAGGCAGGGCCTTCCTCCTCCTTCTCAAGAGGAGGGATGTGAAGGCCTATATCCTTCGGGGCAGGGATGGAGGCATACTTGAGAGATGGGGCAGCAGGGAGGGCGTCTCACTCCTTGCAGGGACAGGGCCCATGGAGGGGGTGAGTTTCCCGGAGAGGTCCCTCCTCGGGATGGGAGATACCATGGTCTACTGGGGGGATGTTGGGGGGTACAGGCTCGGGGTCCTTGTCTCCCTCAGGGGGCTCAAGGAGGAGATAGGGTATGTTAGGAGGGTCATAATCATCCTCATCCTCTCCTACGGCCTCTTCCTCCTTGTTGCAGGGTACCTGGTCATGAGATACCATGTAATAGGCCCCCTCAGGAAGGTGGAGGGACTTGCCAGGAAGGTTTCTGACGGACAGCTACATCTCCCTGTAAGGGTGGAGAGGGGGGATGAGATAGGTGAGCTTGCCTCATCCATTGAGAGGATGCGGGTTGCACTGCTTGAGAAGATAGAGAGCCTTGAGAGGAGGAATCAGGAGATGGCCCAGATGCAGGACCTTGTGGTCCATGCAGAGAAGATGGCATCCATCGGCAGGCTTGCCTCTGCCATCGCCCATGAGATAGGTAATCCCCTTGGGGCCATCCTTGGTTATGTGGAGATACTGAAGGATGGGGACCCTCAGGAAGCAAAGGAGATCCTTGAGAGGGTTGGCAGGGAGATCGAGAGGTTGAGGGAGACAGTGGGAAGGCTCCTTGAGCTGTCAAGGCCCTTCAAAGGGGAGCTAAGGGATGTGGATGTGAACAGGGTGGTTGCGGAAACGGCCGACTTCCTCAAAGGGACCCTCAAGGGCATAGACCTTGAACTCATCCTTGATGAGGGCCTGCCCCATGTCAGGATCGATCCAAGGGGGCTTGAACAGGTCCTTGTGAACCTCATGCTCAATGCAAGGGATGCCATGGATGGAAGGGGGAGGCTCACCATAAAGACATGCGTGGATGAGGGTGGCCCATCCATCTTTGCAAGGAGGAGGAAGGGAGATCCCCCGTACCTCGATTTTACCCACAAGAGGAAGATACCGCCTCCCCTGAAGGGCGCGAGGAGATGGGTGAAGATCATGGTTGAGGACACAGGGTGCGGGATGGACAGGCAGACGATGAGGCAGATATTCAATCCCTTCTTTACAACAAAGGCCCCGGGCAAGGGGACGGGCCTTGGCCTTGCCATATCCCTTGGTATCATCCAGGCCTTTGGAGGGGATATAAGGGTAAGGAGCGAGAGGGGGAAGGGTAGCACCTTTGAGGTCCTTCTCCCAGTCTGGTAGCTATGGATCACAGAAGGGTACTTGTAGTCGATGATGAAGAGTCCATGCGCCACATGCTATCCCTCCTCCTGAGGAAGGAGGGGTATGATGTGGAGGCTGTGGAAGATGGTGAAAGGGCCCTTGAGGCCCTTGAGAGGGAAAGGTATGACTTTGTCCTCTGCGACATCAAGATGCCAGGCCTTGATGGCCTCGGGTTCCTGAAGCGTTTGAGGGAGAGGCCTGGGCTGGATACAACGGTCATCATGATGTCTGCCTATGGAACCGTTGATACCGCAATAGAGTGCATGAAACTCGGGGCCTATGACTACATTGCAAAGCCCTTCAGGAAGGATGAGATCGTCCTTACCCTGAGGAAGGCAGAGGAGCGGGAGAGGTTGAGAAGGGAGGTAAGGAGGCTGAGGAAGGAGGTCCAGAGGGAGTACGCCTTCTCCAGCATAGTGGCAAAGAGCCATAAGATGCTGGAGGTCTTTGAGATCATAAAGAAGGTGGCAGGCTATGACACTACGGTCCTTATAACAGGTGAGAGCGGGGTGGGAAAGGAGCTCGTTGCAAGGGCGATCCATTACAACAGCTCAAGGAGAGAAGGTCCCTTCGTCCCTGTAAACTGCGGGGCCATACCCGAGTCCCTCCTTGAGAGCGAACTCTTTGGCTTTGTTAAAGGTGCCTTTACCGATGCCCAGAGGACAAAGAAGGGACTTTTTGAGGAGGCCGACAAGGGGACCCTCTTCCTCGATGAGATAGGGGAATTGCCAAAGGAACTTCAGGTAAAACTCCTCAGGGCCTTGCAGGAGGGGGAGATAAGGAGGCTTGGGGATACAAGGCCCTTGAGGGTGGATGTGAGGATCATAGCCGCCACCGCAAGGGACCTTGCAGCAGAGGTGAGGGAGGGAAGGTTCAGGGAGGACCTCTACTACCGGTTGAGGGTGATACCCATCCACATCCCGCCCCTCCGGGAGAGGAAGGAGGATATCCCCCTTCTTGCAGAGCACTTTCTGAAGATCTACACAGCCAAGACCGGTAAGTTACTCAAGGGTTTCACCCCTGAAGCCATGAGGGTCCTTACCACCTACAACTGGCCTGGCAATGTGAGGGAGCTTGAAAACGCAGTGGAGAGGGCCGTGATCCTGGAGGATGGGGATTACATAACCGGTGAGAGTCTCTCTTTCCTGCTGGAGGAGGCTCCGCAGGGAAGGGAGATTTGTGGCCTTTCCCTGAAGGAGGCCCAGAAGGAGCTTGAGAAGCGACTCATAAGGGAGGCCCTGAAGGAGGCAAAGGGCAACAAGAGCAGGGCTGCAAGGCTCCTTGAGATAAGCTACAGGGCCTTGCTCTACAAGCTGAAGGAGTACGGTATGGAATAGTGGGAGGCTTTTGCAAGACCCCTCCTCAGTACATAAGTATGAAAAAATTTCATAATCTCTTCACAATCTTCACACCTTGAGGTCCCCTTCCCTTTAGAAGATCAGCACCCTTCAACACCGGATCCCTTCCCGGATTGTGGCATACACTTTGCAAAATCCTTTTGATGGGTGCTTTGGGATGAAGGTCTTTATCACGAGAGTGGCCGGCAACCATGGACTCACACTCCTTGAGTTGCTCGTTGCCATAGCCCTTATAGCCGTTATCGGCGGGGTGGCCCTGTGGAGCGGGAGGGGCATGATCATGAACTACAGGGTGAGGGGAGCTGCAGCAACCATCTACTCCGACCTGCAGCTTGCAAGGTTGAAGTCCCTGAAGGAGAACAAGGCCTGGGCCCTCCAGTTCTCAGGGAACACCTACACCATAAGGGACGATGGGGCAGACGGCACCTTCAACAACAGTGATGACACGATAGTAAAGACGGTGGACATAGGCAGTGAGTATGCCGGTGTTACCATCGATTCCTCAGGGGCAGCCGGAGACAGGGTGGTATTCAACCCTGACGGGACCGCCCAGGGCAGCAGGATCACCCTTTCAGGGGGAACAAGGACCATGTCCCTGTGTATAAGTTCAACAACGGGTAATGTGAGGGTCGTAGATGGTTCGGCGTGTTAAAGAAGGCTTCAAGGGGGAGGGGGGCTTTACCCTCCTTGAGGTCCTCATATCCATAGCCATAATAGCCATAGGGCTTGTCACCCTTGCAGGGATGCAGACAACGGCAGTCACAGGGAACAGGGCTGCTACAGATATGACCATGGCCATCCAGCTTGCCGAGGAGATGGCCGAAAGGATAAGGATGAACGGAGGGAGCAATCCAGGGGTTTACAACGGCCTTGACACCTCAAACTGCGGGGCCCTCACGGCACCGGCTTCAGGGGACTGTACCCAGTGGAAGTCAAGGCTTGAGGACAGCACCACCGGTTTGCCAGGGGTTACAGGGACGGTTTCGGTTACAGACGATTCCCCTCTGAACAATACGGCGACCATAACGGTTACGGTAACATGGGGAAGGGTTGTAACCAGGAGTGTTACCTTCACCACCATCATGGAGACATGGCTCTCATGAGGAAAGGTTATCTGATAGGGGAGAAGGGCTTTTCCCTCATAGAGATACTGATAGGCCTTGCCGTCTCCCTCTTTGTTGCGGCAGCAGGCTATTCCATATTCCTTGCCGCAGACCGGCTCTACAACATCAATGACGACCTCTCAGAGGCCCAGCAGAATGCAAGGGTTGCCATGGACAGGCTATCAAGGGATATCAGGGTGGCAGGTTTCGGGCTTCCTGATCCTCCCTTCAGTCTGGGGTTTGACAGTGATGGGGACAGCGCTGATGACCTCTACCTTTCTGCCCCTGTGACCTTCACCAACAGCACCACAGGGCCGGATAGCATCACCCTCCTCGGCCTTGGTTACGAGACGGCAACCCTTGTTGGGGCATCAAGCGGTGAGAACGTCCAGGGCAACACCTACATCTGTATCGGCGATGATTCCGATTTCACAGGGATTGCGGCAAGCACCCTGAACAACCGCAGGCACATCAGCATAAACGGCATGCTCTACAGGACCGTAACCGCTGTGCCCGGCACCACCTGCGGGGCAGGGGCCGGAAAGAGGCTTGACATCAACAGCGCCCTCGACAGGAACTATCCCGACGGCACCCCTGTCTACATCATACAGGCCGTGACGTATTCCATAGCAACAGACCTTACAGGATGTTCAGCAACGTATCCATGCCTTGCAGCAGAGGATCTGACAAGGCTAAGGGGTAACGGAAGGCAGGTGGTTGCAACAGGGATAGAGGATATACAGTTTGCTTACGGGGTGGATTCGGATGGCGACAAGGTGATCGAATC
>WGFJ01000070.1 GCA_015492305.1 Deltaproteobacteria bacterium | reverse complement strand
TTCCTCTGGACAAGGCTCTACCTTATTTGGCTATACTCCCCATAAGGCTTGTCCTCCTTTCCTGGGTCTAAAACCCTTGGTAATGTTTGGGCACTGGAAGGATAAGCCTTTTCTTTTGGCTCAAGTAAATTTACACTTTTATGTATTACCCAGTTTATGAGACAGTCCTCCTTTAGGTAGATCTACAGGGCGTCAGTTGCCTCCGCAACTGTGTGACGAGCAACATCGGCCTTGCCAATAAGTATTTTCTGAAACTGCAAAATATCTGAGATCAATTTATCTGGCTTTTTCTTTAATCCATCTTCACATATCCTGAGAGCCAGCTCAAACTGACCTGAGCGTCTCAGCAAATCAACCATTATGGCCTCCTCTACACCGGTCTGTTCAGCAAACTTTTGGCCATTTTCCTTTGCCTTTTGCAATAAGGTTACTGCCTTCTTCCGACATTTTTGTGCACTGGCATCAGAACCAGCATCATCACATGCCCAAGCAGCATGAATACACGCCCATCCTGCATCTGCGTATTTACCAGCGCTTTCCTGAATTAGTGAAAAACAAAGAAATGCATTCGCCAGTTCTGGAAATTCTGGGTTATTGAGTTGCTGTCGATAAAGATCGCTGTGAACTATTTCTGAGGCCTTTTCAAGCCTTTCGGATATATCTGGAGCACAGTATCCACATTCCGGACACCTCTGGATCCACTCACTGATCGTTGATCGCACCATTTCAGGTGGTCTGGTATCTAAGTCTAATGGCCCAAAAGTATTGGTAGAGCCAATCTCTGTATACTTGTTACTCTTACCACAGACAGCACACTCCTTCTCCACTTGGTATATTGTCGTCATATTTTATCCTCCATAACTAAGGTGCGGTAGTCACTAAAAGGGTTGACAAGTGACCTTCCGGCTTAGTGGCTATGGTTCCGCTATCACTCCCTCTCCATTATGAAGGTACTGCCTACAGAGGTCAAGCCCCTCTTTGAAAGGGAAGGTTCCCGTGAGGGGCAGCTCAAAGGGTCAAAAAGGTCATCAGGGGAAATAGATGCTGGCCGGAACGGGTGTGTCACTGCTTCAGCTCCTCTGCCACATCTATGATGAGGCTTGCCGTGAGCCTTGCCCTTTCAACCACGCCCACAAGCCTTCCACCCCCATCCACCACTGGCAATGTATCGACGCCGAGTCTTTCCATGAGCTCAAGGGCCGTCTTCTTGTCAGTATCCCTGGAGATGGTGTGATCCTTTGAGATGAAACCGGGAAGCCCTGACAGGGAGTCCCTGTCAGAGGTCTTAAGCCACCTTTCAAAGTCCCTGGGATCCGGGCCTGCCCTCCTGAAGCGGAAGAGGGAGTAGAGTGCCCTACCATCTGCAAGGCCAAAGAACCTCCCATCCTTCTCGGTGATCACCACGTATTTGAAGAAGGGGTACTTTGTAAGCTCCCCGAGGTACTCCATGATGGCACGCCAGTAGTACCCGCTGTAGCCGAGCCGAAAGACAAGGGCCTCTGTCCTGTCTGCTACAAGCTCAGGGATCCTCTCCACCCCTCCCTTGAGGCTCATCACAATGGGCTCCACAGGGAGTTTGATGGGGGTGATCTGCCTTTCCACCGAGGTGGTGGATGCCTGTATGAAGGCGGCCTCTATCTTGAAGTCCCCGAATTCAAGCCTCTGTATCTTGCCTGTGAGAACGAGCCACAGGGCCACGGGGATTATTGCGATGAGGATGTCTGTATTCCTTATCTCGAGCCTGCTTCCCACCTTGAGACGGATGATGTTGAGAAGGGCCAGGATGGAGATGAAGACGGCAACGGAGATAAAGAGTTCCTTCATGATCCAGACTCCTTTGTGATTGTACTTCCGGCCCTCAGTGGGCCTTCCTCCTTATGTATTCCCTGAAGAGGCCATGGAAGAGGGAGTATCTCCCCCTGCCGTGCCTCTTCAGACAGTCCTTCTCGCAGAGGCGGTTGAAGAGGTAGGTTATCTCCCTGCTCCTCTTCCCCAGGCTCCTGGCAACCTCTCCCACACTCACCACCCTGGCCCTGCTCTCTGCAATCGCATGCAATACCTCCCGTTCCTTCGGGCTTGCCGATGAATAGAGATCGTCGAAGAGCTGGCTGGCCAGTCTATCGAGGATGACGGGAAAGCACGCCCAGTAGACATCCCTGTCGATGCGGCGGTCCACGGCATTCTCGCACAGGTAGTAGCCGAAGAGCTGGATTATGTATGGATGCCCTTCGCTGACATCGGCTATGAGTTCCTTTACCTCCCCTGTCATGGTGAAGGAGGAGTAGGATAGGGGCTTCTCTATGGCCTCTATCCTCTCTTCCCCTGTCAGTTCCCTGAGGGTGATGGGATTGAAGAACCTTGCCAGAGGGGAGTGGATCCTCTTTATCTGCTTGAAGAGGGCAAGCTTCCCGGAGAGGATGAGCATGTATCCGCACCCCTCCTCAGCGAGCCTTGAGAAGAGGTTCCTCAGGAACTGGAGGCTCCCCTCTATCTTCTCGAGGTGCTCTGCCTCGTCCATCATGATCACCACCGCAGGGATGGAGGGGTGGATCCCATCCCATATGCCCCTGAACTCATCCCTCGCCTCCAGGGAGGGGGAAAGGGCCTTCCTGCCCACCTGGAGGGATGACCCCAGGACCCCTATAGTAACCTCGTATTCATCGAAGAAGTCCCTCACCTTCCTGGAGAGGGAAAAGAGCCTTGAGTGGAGGGCCCCTTCCCTCTTTATCCCCCTCAGGATGTGGTAGAGGAGGGAGTCTATGGAGTCTACGGAGGGGTCAAGGTCAAGCCTTACGGTGATGCACCTTTCTGCCCTTGCCATGGTCTCCCACTTCCTCAGGAGGGAGGACTTGCCTATGCCCCTCTCACCAAGGATGGCAAGGTGCATGGGGTTCCCCTCCATGGTGCTCTTAAGGAAGGTCCTGAACCTCTCTATCTCCTCCCTCCTTCCGGCAAAGAGCTCAGGATCGATGGTCCTTCCAGGGGCAAAGGGGTTCACCGCCATCTGCAACCTCTTATAGCTCTAATAGCATAAAATCGCTATCTTCTCTATACTACACATGAGGGGCATGGTCAAGGGGAAGGTGCACGGGTCTCCAATTCCTGCCTTGCAAGGGAGGGGGTAAGGCTGTATCATAGATGGGATGAGGACCCTTTCAAGGTACATACTCAGGGAGGTCATCCTCCTTTTCACCCTCACAACGGTTGCCCTTGTGGGCCTCTACCTGGTGATAGAGGTCTTCGAGAAGGTGGATAATCTGATAGAGCACGGGGCAGGGACGGGGATCATCGTGAAGTACTTCCTCCTGGAGGTGCCCCTTATCCTCTCCCAGATGCTGCCCTTCTCCACCCTTATAGGGGTGATCCTTGCCCTTGGTCTTCTCTCAAGGTCAAGGGAGATCATGGCGGCAGAGGCAATGGGGATAGGGCCCCTCATGCTGGCCCTGCCTGTGGCGGCCTTTGCCTTTCTCCTCTCCATCCTCTACTTCTTCTACAACGAGTACATGGTGACCGACCTCTCAAGGGAGGTGGAGAGGATGAAGATGGTCTGGGTTGAGGGGAGATCGAAGGAGGCCATATTCAGGCAACTGAAGGTGTGGCTCAAGGATGGGGACAGGATATACAATGTGAGGCTCGTTGAACCGGAGAAGGGGAGGATGAGCGGCCTGACCATATTCACCATCCGTGAGGGAAGGCTCCTTGAGAAGATGGATGTGAGGGAGGCCCTGTGGATGGATGGAAGGTGGGTGGGCAGGGGGGTGAGGATCATGCGCCTTGGAGGGGAAGGGATAAAGAAGGAGGAGGTGGAGAGGAGGGAGCTTCCCCTGAGGGAAAGACCGGAGGACCTGAAGGATCTCAAGGCATCGGCAAGGGGTATGGATATACTGAAGCTGAAGAGCTACATAGACAAGATAGAAGAGGAGGGGTACGATTCCACATCCTACAGGGTGGACCTTTACAACAAGGTCTCCCTTCCCTTCGGGATATTCGTCATGGCCCTCCTGGGGATATCCTTTGGTCTTGCAAGGATAAGGGGAGGGTTGACCCTGTCACTTCCGCTGGCCGTTGTCTTTTCCTTCTCCTACTGGCTGATCCAGGCCCTTTCAACGGCCCTTGGCTATGGAGGGGTGCTGCCACCCCTCCTTGCCTCATGGCTTCCAAACCTGTCCTTCCTTGCCCTTTCCGGGCTCCTCCTCATCCACGTGAGGTAGAACTACGTTCCCATCTCCCAGGAGACGAGGTATTCCTTCTGCTCCTCCGTGAGGGTGTCGATCCTGACGCCCATGCTCTTCAGCTTGAGCCTTGCAATCTCGCTATCTATCTCCTCAGGGACCCTGTAGACCTTCTTTTCAAGCCCCTTGCCCTCCTTCACGAGGTACTCTGCAGAGAGGGCCTGGTTGGCAAAGCTCATGTCCATGACACTTGCCGGATGCCCCTCTGCAGCGGCCAGGTTTATGAGTCTTCCCTCGCCAAGGAGGTTTATCCTCCTTCCGTCGGAAAGGGTGTATTCATCCACGAAGTCCCTTATCCTCCTCTTCTTCACGGCGAGTCTTTCCAGTGCATCGATGTCGAGCTCCACATTGAAGTGGCCTGAGTTGCACACTATGGCCCCGTCCTTCATCACCCTGTAGTGCTCCTCCCTTATGACGTGGAGGTCTCCTGTGACGGTGCAGAATATGTCCCCTACCTTTGCGGCCTCTGACATGGGCATCACGGTGTAGCCGTCCATGACGGCCTCGAGGGCCTTGAGGGGGTCCACTTCGGTGACGATCACCTTTGCGCCCATGCCCCTTGCCCTCATGGCCACACCCCTTCCGCACCACCCGTATCCAGAGACAACGAAGGTGCTTCCCGCAAGGAGCCTGTTGGTTGCCCTTATGATGCCGTCTATGGTGGACTGGCCTGTTCCGTATCTGTTGTCGAAGAGGTGCTTTGTCATGGCATCGTTCACGGCGATTATGGGGAAGCCAAGGACCCCCTTCTCGCCCATGCTCTTGAGCCTTATAACCCCTGTGGTGGTCTCCTCTGTTCCGCCGATGATGCCCTCTAAGAGTTCCCTCCTCTCGGAGTGGATGGTGGAGACGAGATCTGCCCCATCATCCATGGTGATGTTGGGCCTTCCATCAAGGACCGCATGGATGTGTTTGTAATAGGTCTCCTTGTCCTCACCCTTTATGGCATAGACAGGGATGCCGAAGTCCTTCACAAGGGATGCAGCCACATCGTCCTGGGTGCTCAGGGGGTTGGATGCACAGAGCAGCACCTTTGCACCCCCTGCCTTGAGCGTGATGGCCAGGTTTGCCGTCTCCGTGGTCACATGGAGGCATGCACCGAGGACAATCCCTTCAAGGGGTTTCTCCTTCTCAAACCTTTCCCTTACAAGTCTCAAAACGGGCATGCTCTGGTCTGCCCATTCGATCCTCAATCTCCCCTTCTCTGCAAGGCCTAAATCCTTCACATGGTATTCCACTTTTCCTTCTCCTTTCTTGAAATTTGAAGGGTCTTTCTCAGATCCCTGCGGCCTTCCTGAGGTCCTCGACCCTGTCTGTCCTCTCCCAGGTGAACTCGGGCTCGTTCCTGCCGAAGTGTCCGTAGGCCGCTGTCTTCTTGTAGATGGGTCTCAGGAGGTCAAGGGTCCTTATGATCTCCGCTGGCTTGAGGGGAAAGACCTCCCTGATGATCTCGGCTATCCTCTCGGAAGGTATCTTGCCGGTCCCGAAGGTGTCAACCATTATGGAGACAGGCTCTGCAACACCTATGGCGTAGGCTATCTGGATCTCGCATTCAGAGGCAAGACCTGCGGCAACCACGTTCTTGGCAATGTACCTTGCCATGTAGGATGCCGAGCGGTCCACCTTGGATGGGTCCTTCCCGGAGAAGGCACCACCCCCGTGGCTCCCGTGGCCCCCATAGGTGTCGACGATTATCTTCCTGCCCGTAAGGCCGCAGTCCCCGTGGGGACCACCTATGACGAACCTGCCCGTTGGATTGATGAAGTACCTGGTCCTCTCATCGAGGAGCCCTTCGGGGATCACCTTCTTGATGACCTCCTCCCTTATCCCCTCAACAAGGGTCTCCCTGCTCACATCAGGGGTGTGCTGGGCAGAGACCACCACCGTGTCCACCCGCCTTGGCTGTCCATCCACATACTGGATCGTCACCTGGGCCTTTCCATCGGGCCTCAGGAAGTCGAGGACTCCACCTTTCCTCACATCTGCAAGCCTCTTCGTGAGCTTGTGGGCAAGGATTATGGGCATGGGCATGTATTCAGGGGTGTGATCACAGGCATAGCCGAACATAAGGCCCTGATCCCCTGCACCCTGCTCCTTGCCCTCACCCTCGTCCACACCCATGGCAATGTCAGGGGACTGCCTGTCAAGGGTGATCAGGACCCCGCAGGTCTCCCAGTCGAAACCCATCGACGCATCTGTGTAGCCTATCTCCTTTATGGTCTCCCTCACCACATCGGTGTAGTTTATGGATGCCCTTGTGGTTATCTCGCCTGCTACAAGGGCAAGACCCGTCGTCACAAGGGTCTCACAGGCAACCCTGCTCCTGGGGTCTTCCCTGATCAGGGCATCCAGTATGGCATCCGATATCTGATCAGCCACCTTGTCAGGGTGACCCTCTGTAACAGATTCGGATGTGAAGAGGTATTCTTTCATCCCCATAGGCTTCCTCCTTATGTTATCGGTTACTTTCTATCCCTCCAGGGGTAGGAACTCCCTTTCCACAAAGAGCCTCTCCCTCTTTAGGAGTCTCCTTACCTCTGAGGCGGTCGAACACTCAAGGGCCCTTTCCGCAACCTCCCTTGCCTTCTCATAGACCATCTCCCTTATCAGCCTCTTTACAGCCGGTATGGAGAGGGCGTTCATGCTGAACTGGTCGAGCCCAAGGCCAAGGAGTATCACCACGTATTCAGGATCACCGGCCATCTCACCGCATATACCCACCTCGATACCGTGTCTGTGGCCTCCATCTACAACCCCTTTTATGAGTCTGAGTATGGAAGGGTGGAAGGGTTCGTATAGATATGCCACATGTTCATTGACCCTGTCAATGGCAAGGGTGTACTGGAGGAGGTCATTTGTTCCGATGCTGAAGAAGTCCACCTCCCTTGCAAGGCGGTCGGCTATCATGGCCGCTGACGGGACCTCCACCATGATACCCACAGGCACATCCCTGTCAAAGGGTATACCCCTTTCCTTCAACTCCTCCTGGACCTCCCTCAGTACCTTCTTCACCTCCCTCAACTCCTCCACACCCGAGATCAGGGGGAACATGATCCTCACCTTTCCAAAGGCGCTTGCCCTGAGTATCCCCCTCAACTGGGTCTTGAAGATGTCCTTCCTCTTGAGGCAGAACCTTATGGCCCTCAATCCCAGGGCAGGGTTGACCTCTCCGCCTCCTCCCCAGTGGACGAACTTGTCCCCACCGATGTCAAGGGTCCTTATGGTCACCGGCTTCGGGGCCATTGCCTCCACGACCTTCCTGTAGGTCTCAAAGTGTTCCTCTTCGGTGGGGAAGTCCTTTCTGTTGAGGTAGAGGAACTCGGTCCTGTAAAGGCCTATGCCCTCACCACCGTGGTCTATGACGGAAGAGACCTCCTCCACAAGCTCGATGTTCCCCATGAGCTTGATGACCCTTCCATCCTTTGTTACAGCGGGCAGATCCCTCAGCTGAAGGAGTTCCCTCTCATAAAGGGCATACCGCTTCTGTATGGCAAGGTATCTGTCGAGGGTCTTCTGGAAGGGGTTGATTATGACCTTCCCCTCGATCCCGTCTATGATGATGGTGTCGTGGGGCTCGACGGTGTAGGTGATCTTCTCCAGCCCGACCACTGCGGGTATCTCAAGGGATCTTGCTATGATGGCGGTGTGGGATGTCCTGCTTCCCATGTCTGTGGCAAAGCCAAGGACCTTCTCCTTTACCATCTGGGCCGTGTCAGCCGGGGAGAGATCGTGGGCCACCACGACCACGTTCTCCTTGAGGTAGTGGAGGCCTTCGTGGAGGGTGCCTGTGAGGTTCCTCAGGACCCTCTCTCCTACATGCTCTATGTCCGAGACCCTTTCCCTCAGGTACTCATCGTCTATGCTGTTGAATATCTCCACAAACCTCTTCAGGACGGTCCGGAAGGCCCACTCGGCGTTCACCTTCTCTTCCTTTATGGTCTTTATGGTGTCGTCGATGAGCATTCTGTCCTCAAGGATCATGATGTGGGCATCTATTATGTAGGCGTGCTCCTTGCCCTCCTTCCTCTCAGCGATCCTCTCCTTCACCCTCTGGAGCTGCTCCTTGGACCTCCTTATGGCCTCCTCGAAGCGCCTCACCTCTGCAAGTACCTTGTCCTCCTCAAGGTGGCAGAGGGCAGGGGTCTCAACGGTTCCCCTGTCCAGGAGGTAGACCTTCCCGATGGCGATCCCTGGAGAGGCAGGGATACCCTTCAGGACCGTTTCCTTTCTGATCCTCTTCAGCTTACTCCTCCCCGAATCTTGATCTTATCAGTTCGCCAAGGCTCTCCACCGCCCTGTGGGCGTCTTCACCTTCCGCCCTTATCCTGAGCCTTGAGCCCTTTGCAGCGGCAAGCATCATAAGGCCCATGATGCTCTTCCCGTTCACCTCCTTGCCGTTCTTCTCAACGAAGATGTCCGATTTGAACTTGTTTGCAAGGAGAACGAAACGGGAAGCAGCCCTTGCATGGAGACCGAGCTTGTTCTCGATCACAAAGGTGCCCTCCGCCCTCTTCTTCGTATCCTGCTTCATATCGCCATAGACCCCAGGATGAATATCACCGAGTAAAGATAGACCACCTCGGCAGCACCAAAGCCCTTCTCAAAGAGATAGGAGGCCAGAAGGACAAGGAGGAAACCACCAGCAGCGGATGCAAGGACAGGCCTCCCACCGACCCATGCCATCCTCAAAAAGAGGACAAAGAGCAGGGAAAGGAGCACGAGAA
Organism: Deltaproteobacteria bacterium; assembly: GCA_015492305.1. Lineage (GTDB taxonomy): Bacteria > Desulfobacterota > GWC2-55-46 > S146-80 > S146-80 > S146-80. The sequence continues at coordinate 9,889 of WGFJ01000070.1, read as the reverse complement.
GGAGCTTCCTTCCCCTCATCGTCCATACCGGCAACCTGAGACCCTCCACATAGTCGATCACCCCTTTACCCCTTGTGTATCCTTCCACAAGTCCCCTCCACCTCAACCAGAGATGGGGTGTGTTGTAGAGGATGAGGAAGAGGACCAGTCCCCATAGATTCCAGTGGAATAGGGTGAAGATGATGGCCGCAACCGCTGACAGGGGTCTCATGGTCCCCCAGAAGAAGGCATCGCCAATGGCCCCGAAAGAGCCCATGAGCGTCCTCTTCGTGGTGCCTATCTCCTCCTCCCCGGCCCCTTCCTCCTCCATCCTTCCCACAGCCCCGAGGATGGGAGAGGCCATGTAAGGATGGGTATTGAAGTAGGAAAGGTGCCTCACCAGGGCCTTCCTGTCCCTGAGAAAGGGCACGAGGGAGTAGGCAAAACCTATGTTCTGCATGTTCTCGAAGTTCCATGCTCCCTGAATCGCAAAGGATCTCAAAAAGACCTTCACCAACCTATCCACCCCTCAATCCTGCAAGAAAAGGATAGAAAACAGGATCACACCAAGCCCGAATATGAGGGGATAGCCCTTCACCTTGAGGGAGGAGAGGACAGAACCTATCCCCACAAGGGGGATGATGAAGAATATCCCCTCAAAGGGCACACTTCCCTCAAGCACCGGGTAAAGGGACCTGACCACATACACACCTGCAAGGATGGAGAGCCATATAAGAAGGAGGTTCGGCAGGAGGAAGGCCATGACTCCCTTTATGAGTCCCCTCCTTATGGCCCTCTCCCCTTCCCTTCCTGCCGATTCTGCAACCTCCCTTGAGACCCTGTTGTTGAACCTCCTCACAGCCTCGTCAACCCTCCTGAAGACAAGGCCAAGGGGAAGGAAGAGGAGGATCACAAAGGCGATAAGTCCCCGATCGACCCCACCGGGTGAAGGGGCTGAAAGGAGGGCAACAGCGGTTATGACCGCTGTCAGGGCCGTCTCGTTGGTGGTCACATGGGCCCCGACAGGCAATTCCCCGAGCCACAGCAACTCCAGAAGGACCCCTATGACAAGGCCATGGTGAAGATCCCCTATCAAGGCCCCTATGATGCCCGAGGCAACAAGGGGTCTCGATACCATTATCTGGAGCAGGGCGGTCCTGTCCAGGTTCAACACACCCCCTATCAGGGCTGTGACAGTGGCATAGACGAAGGTCATCTCCTCACACCCCTAAGCCCTTTCTTGTGGACAGGTACAGCCCTGACATCTATTGCCACCCCCTCTTCCTCAAGTTCGGCCAGTATCCTTAGGTCCTCCTCATTGAGGAAGACCGACTTGGAGAGGGCCTTGGTGTAATCAGGGTGATGGAGGTTTCCGATGTTGAGGCTCTCGAAGTGGAATCCCCTGTGGTACGCTGAAAGGGCATCCTTGAGGTCTCCGAATATGACAAGGACCCTCCTTTCCCTGTGGAGCCTCAACCTCCTCATGAGCCTGTAGGATTCCTTTGTCTCGTTGAGGCCCTTGAGGTATTCAAGGCCATGGACCGTGTCCTTCACCAGCACCTCAACCCCCTGGGGGGCTGAAAGGGTCATGGCCCTCTTTCGATACTCGTCCCTGCTCAATTCATCACTTATGATAAGGATGGCATTTGCCCTTGTGTAGGGCACCCATCCCTCAAGGACCTGGCCATGGACAAACCTGTCATCCACCCTTACAAGGACAACCCTACCCACCCTTACCCTCCAGGATCTCGGAGGCCACCGATATGGCATCCTTTCCGTAGTCCTTCAGGTAATCCGCCACACTGGAAAGATCCCTTCCCTCCCTGCAGGTGGCAAGTTTCAGGACCATGGGAAGGTTCATCCCTGTGAGGATCTCCACCTTCCCCTTCTCAAGGAAGGTGAGGGCAAGGTTGGAGGGTGTCCCGCCGAACATGTCCGTTATGATGAGGACACCGTAGCCCGTGTCCACCTTCTTTATGGCCTTTTCAAGCTCTTTTCTTATCTCCTCCACCCTGTGCCTCTCCCTGACGCAGACCCAGGCAATCCTCTCAAGCCTGCCAACGATCTCCTCTGCCGTTTCAACAAAGGCCTTGGCAAGGTCTCCATGGGTTATCAACACAACACCTACCATCTCTCACCTTCCCACATCCCTGTGTCTTTTGTTCACCAGGTATCCAAGCCCCCTGAGGTAGTCGTAGAGGTGGTTGACTATGCATACGGACCTGTGTCTCCCGCCTGTACATCCAATGGCTATCGTGAGATAGGGCTTCCCCTCCTTCACATAGAGGGGTACCAGGTACCGCAGAAGGGACTTGACCTTCTCCAGGAAGATCCTGGTCTCCTCCCTGTGGAGTATGTAGTCCTGGACCTCCCTGTTGTCCCCATCAAGGTCCCTCAGGGAATCCACGAAGTACGGATTCGGCAGGAACCTCACATCGAGCATGATATCCGCATCCGTTGGCACACCGTACTTGTAGCTGAAGGACACAAGGTTTATGGCCATCTCCTTGCCCTCAGGAAGGGGGCAGAAGTACCCATGGAGGGTCTCCCTCAACCTGTGGATGTTGAAGTCAGACGTGTCTATTATCTTGTCTGCCCTCTCCTTTATGGTAAGGAGCTTCTCCCTCTCCAGCTTTATGCCCTCAAGGACAGATTCATCCTGCGCCAGGGGATGCTTCCTCCTTGTCTCCTTGAACCTCCTTATGAGGATCTCATCATCTGACTCAAGGAAGATTATCTCAAACCGGTAACCCTCCTCCGTGAGCTCATCGAAGATGCGATCAAGGTCCTTCAGGAACTCCCCTTCCCGCACATCGACCACCATGGCAACCCTGTCTATCCCTGTGGACTGGCTGCACAGCTCCAGGAACTTGGGAAGGAGTGCAAGGGGAAGGTTATCGACACAGAAGAAACCGATGTCCTCAAGGACCCTCAGGGCAGAACTCTTTCCCGCTCCAGAAAGACCGCTTATTATGACAACCCTCGGCCCCTTCTTCAGCCCTCTTCCCTCCCTTTCTCTATCTTCCTCCGGTTGATGCGGATCGCCCTGTCCAGCTCATCCATGAACTCCCTTGCCGCATCCCTCCCCATGATCTTCAGTATGTGGTTCCTCGCAGCCACCTCTATTATGGTTGCAACGCTCCTGCCAGGGCACACGGGTATCCTGAGAAGGGGGAGCTTCACATCGAGGATGGTGATGGTCTCCTTCTCAAAACCTATCCTCTCGTAGTCCTCCTCAGGGTTCCACTCTATGAGCTCCACCGCCAAGTCGATCTGCTTCTTCTCCCTTATGGCGGTGATACCGAATATGTCCTTTATATTGATGATGCCAAGACCCCTTACCTCCATGTGGTATTTTATCACACCCTTACCCCTGCCGAAGAGGGTGGAGGGTTCCCTCCTCCATATCTCCACAACATCGTCTGCCACAAGCCTGTAGCCCCTTGATACAAGGTCAAGGGCACACTCGCTCTTACCTATGCCGCTCTTCCCGAAGATGAGGATGCCTATACCGAGGACATCCACAAGGACGCCGTGGAAGAGTGTGGATGGGGCAAGCCTGTCCTCGAGGAACTTCAGGACCTTATCTATGAAGACAGCACTTGTGAGGGTGGACCTCAGAAGGGGTATCCTGGAGTCCTCGGCAAAGTCCCTCAAGACCCTGGGTATCCTCAACCCCCTTGTGACGATGACACATGGTATGGGAAGGGAGGCAAGGTGTTTCAGGAGGTTCACCTTATGGCTTTCGGGCAGGGAGTTGAGGTACCTTATCTCCGAGAGGCCAAAGACCTGGATCCTGTCCGACTTGATATCGGATATGAAGCCTGTCAGTATGAGGCCTGGTTTCTGGATCTGCGGTGATCTTATCTCCCTGTCAAGACCTTCCTTTCCAGCAACCAGGGAGAGCCTGAGCTCCTTTCCCTGGAGCTTTATGAACTCTTCAACCGTGAGGGTTGCCATGGATCAGTGCCTTTCATCCTCTTCCCGTATGGTCTGGTATATCTCCTCCCGGCCCTTGCACTCAAGGAGCCTCTTCCTGAAAGAGGGGTCGTTGAGGAGCCTTGATATCCTGGCAAGGATCTTGAGATGGGCCGTTGTGGAGTTTTCAGGGGCAAGGATGAGGAAAAAGAGGTGTGCCGGTTTATCATCAAGGGACTGGAAGTCCACACCCTTCAGGCTCCTTCCGAAGGCCACGATCAGGTGGTCAAGGTCCTTCAGCTTGCCATGGGGTATGGCAACACCATGGCCTATCCCTGTGCTCCCGAGCTTCTCCCTCTCAAGGAGGACCTCAAGGACCGTCTCCCGATCAAGGCCCTCCACCTTAGAGGCCACATGATCAACCATCTCCTCCAGCACCCCTCGCTTGTCCTCGCTCTTGAGATCCGGTATTATGTACTCCTTCTCCATCACATCGGTTATCTTCATCCCTCACCCCTTATCAACCCTCAGGCTCGATGAGACCGTAGTTCCCGTCCTTCCTTCTGTATAGCACGTTGAACCTTCCCGTCTCCGAGTTCCTGAACACGATAAAGTCCCTTGTGGATAGATCCATCTCCATCACAGCCTCCTCAAGTGCCATGGGCTTGAGGAAGTAGCTCTCCGTCTCGATCACCTTCGGCTCCTCGCCCGGAAGTATCTGGACCCTCACAGGAGGGGGGCCTTCCGGTTTGTGCTCCTTGAGCCTGTCCCTGTACCTGCTTACCTGTCTCTCTATCTTGGAGGTCACAAGGTCTATGGCCGAGTACATGTCCTCTGTAACCTCCTGCCCCTTTATGGTCACACCGTTGGAGTTTATGGTCACATCGGCAATGTGCCTGAACTTCTCCACCGAGAGGACACAGTGAACATCTATGGGCTCCCTCAGGTACTTCTTCACCTTCCCCATCTTCTGCGTTACATACTGCCTTAAAGGCTCTGAAGGTTCCATGTGCCTGAATGTAACGGCTATCTGCATCACTCACCCCTGGTCTTGGATATTACCGGTAAAGGTAAAATTTAAATCATAAATAAAACCATCCTTCTTGTCAATCATCAAGGAAAAACTCACTTTTATTCAGGAATCGTCGAGGCAGAAGATAAGTCTCTGGTCTTTAAGACTTTCGCCTCTTACTTGAAGGCGGGATGCCCATAAGTTCCCTGTATTTTGCCACGGTCCTTCGTGCTATGTCGATGTTTTCCTTCCTGAGGATCCTCACGATGGCCTGATCGGTGTAGGGCTTCTTTGGATCCTCAGAGGCTATGATCCTCCTTATCTTCTCCTTCACCGCCTCAACGGAGACGTTCTCCCCGCCCATCTCGTAGCCCTTGTTGAAGAAGAACTTGAGCTCAAAGATCCCCTGGGGGGTGTAGGCGTACTTGTTGGTGGTGACCCTGCTCACCGTGGACTCATGGACACCCACTGCCTCGGCCACATCCTTGAGGATGAGGGGCTTGAGATGGTCTATCCCCTTCTCCAGAAACTCCCTCTGGAACCGGGCTATGCAGGATGCAACCTTGTAGAGGGTCCTCTGCCTCTGGTGGATGCTCTTTATGAACCACAGGGCAGACTTGAACTTCTCCTTCAGGAAGGACCTTGCCTCATCGTTGAGGACCTCTTCCTTCTTCATGAGGTCCCTGTAGTACCGGCTCAGCCTGAGCTTGGGCATCCCATCATCGTTGAGGAAGACCACAAACTCGTCCCCCACCTTCTGGATGTAGACATCGGGAACTATGTAGTGGGTCTCCTCAGAACTGTATATGCGGCCGGGCTTTGGATCAAGGAGTGATATGACCTCAAGGGCACCGATGATCTCCCCTTCAGAGACCCCCAGCCTCCTGGCCAGCCCTTTAAGATCCCTTCTATCCAGTTCGTGGAGGTGATGGGTTATCAAGCGCTCCACAAAGGGGTCCTTCCTGTCCAGGACCTCGAGCTGCACAAGGAGGCACTCCTTGAGATCCCTTGCCCCCACACCGACAGGGTCGAACCTCTGTATCCTCTTGAGGACCCCTTCAACCCTGTCCACCGAGGTCTTGAAGAGGTCGGCCACCTCCTGTAGATCCACCCTGAGATAGCCATCGTCATCTATGTTGCCGATGAGGTATACCCCTATCTCCTCCTCCTCAGGGGTAAACCTGCTCAACCGCAGCTGCCACAGGAGATGGTCTGACAGGCTCGGACTCCTGGTGATGAAACTCTCATGGGAGGTCTCATCCTCGCTGCCGCTCCACACGGCAAAGGAGGCATCACTGTCGCCTGTGAGGTAGTCGTAAAGTTCGGAGAGGTTCTGGGCCTCCTCTGTGTCTGCCTTATCCCGGGAAAGATCCGTGGATGGGGCCGGTTCCTCAAGCTCAAGGAGGGGGTTTGTCTGGATCTCTTCCTTTATGGTGTCAAGGAGCTCGAGTCTGGAAAGCTGAAGGAGCCTTATGGCGAGTTGAAGCTGGGGTGTTATTATCAGCTGCTGGCTTAGCTTGAGATCCTGTCTGAGTTCCTGAGCCATCTTAGCACCTTAAAGCCTGAAGCCATCACCGAGATACACGGCCCTGGCCTCCTTGCTGAATATGATCCTCTCCGGAGGCCCTGATTCAATGACCTTCCCTTCATTTAGTATATAGGCCCTGTCGCAAATGTTCAAGGTTTCTCTCACATTGTGGTCAGTGATGAGGATGCCTATACCCCTTTCCCTGAGACGGGAGATGGTCCTCTGCAGGTCCTTAACGGCTATGGGATCGATGCCGGCAAAGGGCTCATCAAGGAGGATGAAGGAAGGCGATATGGTAAGGGCCCTTGCGATCTCAACCCTCCTCCTCTCACCACCTGAGAGGGTGGATGCCCTGCTCCCGGCAAGGTGGAATATGCCAAGTTCCTTGAGCAGATCCTCTGCCCTGAGCTTCATCTCATCTTCCGGTATGGGGAGATACTCCAGTATGGCAAGGAGGTTCTCCTCCACGGTGAGCCCCCTGAATACGGAAGGCTCCTGTGGAAGGTAGCAGAGACCCTTTCTTGCCCTTTCATGGACAGGCAGGTGGGTTATGGGGCTGTCATCAAGGTATATCTCCCCTTCATCGGGCCTCAAGAAGCCGGTTATCATGTAGAAGGTGGTTGTCTTGCCGGCACCGTTGGGACCAAGGAGCCCGACGATCTCCCCCTTCTCTATGTGGAGGCTCACCCCATCGACCACCCTCCTTCCCCTGAAGGCCTTCACAAGTCCCCTTGCAGAAAGCCTCATTCCTTGCCGCCCTCCCTGGGAACGAAGATGGCCCTTACACGCCTCTTCTCCCCTCCCTCCACTATGCTCCTCCCCTCCTTAAGGAAGAGGGTTATCCTCTCGCCTTCCACGCTGTTCTTCCCCTCAACCACCTTTGGATCCCCTGTAAGGACAAGCTTGTCCTCTTTGTTGAAGAACTCTGCCTTTTCGCTCCATGCAGTGGTATCCCCCTTCTCTATCCTCACCTTTCCAAGGGCCACTATCCTATCTATGTCCCTCTCCTTTCCGTAAAAGACCCTCAACTCCTCTGCCTTTATGAGGAGATCATCCTTCCTGGCAACCACATTGCCCTTGAAGGTGACAAGGCCCTGTCCCCTCTCGACCACCATGCTGTCGGAGGTGATATCTATGGGAGAGGCCCCGAAAAGGGGTGATGGAAGAAGGAGCAGAACAAGGGTTACAAACAAGATCCTCCTCATTCAAGCCCTCCTTCAAGGGAGGTCCTCACCTGTCCCTTCAAGGAGAAGAGGGATCTTTTCACATCTATCCAGAGCCCCTTCCCTCTTACCTTCATATCCTTTCCCCTTATGCTCACCATGTCTTCTGTCTCTATGATCCCCTCCTTTGCCCTGTAGAGGAGTGAGTCCGTTTCTATGCGGTAGCCATCGCTGCTTATGCCAACCACATCCCCTGAAAGGGAGAGGTCTCCCTTTCCCTGATAGTACCTTCCCTCTTTGCCTGAAAGGTCGTATGTCTTCCCGTCCTTCGAATAGAACCTCATCCTCACCCCCCTCAACTCAACATACCCCCTGTCCCTGTAGTACCGCCCTTCATCTGCCCTGAGCTCCCATACAAGCCTCTCCCCATCCATCTCCTTCAGGTCTATCCCCCTTACCGCAAGATCGGCCTCTACCCTTACCACCCTGCCCCCCTCCCTCTCTCCAAGCTTCTTGAAGAGGGAAAGGGCTATCACAGAGGAGAGGGCAAGGAATATGAAAAGGAGGAGATAACCTGCCTGACGCTTCATTATATCACCGATGACCCTCAGGGTAAAGGTCTATAATACCGGCTTATGACCTCCTCCCATCTGCCCTTTGCCTTGAGGATGAGTTCACAGACCTCCCTCACAGCCCCCCTTCCCCCGGGGTTCCTCGTTACATAGTGGACGATGCCCTTCACCTCCTCGGTGGCATCCGAAGGGGCTATGGAGAGGCCCACCTCCCTCAAGACCGGTATATCCACGAAGTCGTCACCCATGAAGGCCATCTCTTCTTCGGAAAGTCCCCTGTCTTCCTTGATCCTTTTGAAGACGGAGAGCTTGTCCACCGCCCTCTGGTAAAGCACCTTGATGCCGAGCTCCTCGGCCCTCCTTGCAACCACCTTTGATTCCCTTGATGTGATGATGCCCACATCCACTCCCCCCCTCATGAGGAGCTTGATACCGTGGCCATCCTTCACATCGAAGGCCTTCCACTCATTTCCATTGCCATCGTAGATGATCCTCCCGTCTGTGAGGACACCATCCACATCAAGGAGCAGAAGCCTTACCCTCTTTATCCTCTCTTCGAGATTCATACAACCCCTGCCTTCAGGAGATCGTGGATATGGATGATCCCTATGGGGACCCTCTCCTTCCTCCCATCGTGGACGAAGAGGGCAGTGATGGAATGGGCCTCCATCCTCTCAAGGGCCTTTGCAGCAAGGGCATCACACTCTATGACCTTTGGGTTTGTTGTCATGGCCTCTGTGACGGGCCTTGAGATGATGTTATCCCCCTTCTCCAGGGCCCTCCTGAGGTCACCGTCGGTAATGACCCCCACAAGGAGACCCCTTTCGTCTACAACACCGGTGATCCCGAGCCTCTTTGTGGTGATCTCAAGGATCGCATCCTTTACCAGCACATCCCTCCTCACAAGGGGCACGGCCTCCCCTGTGTGCATGAGGTCCTTCACCCTGAGGAGCCTCCTGCCGAGGCTTCCCCCTGGATGGAGGAGGGCAAAGTCCTCCTCCTTGAAGCCCCTCTTGAGGAGGAGGGCAACGGCCAGGGCATCCCCCATGGCAAGGGTGGCTGTGGTGCTTGCCGTCGGGGCAAGGCCAAGGGGACAGGCCTCCTCCCTCACACCCACATCAAGGACAACATCGCTTGCCCTTCCAAGTGTGGAAGAGGGGTTGCCCGTCATGGCCACAAGCCTTATGCCCATCCTCTTTATAACCGGCAGTATGCCGATGACCTCGTTCGTCTCACCGCTGTTGGATATGGCTATGACCACATCCTCCTTCATCACCACACCGAGGTCACCGTGTAGACCCTCTGCAGGGTGGAGGAAGAGGGCAGGTGTACCTGTACTTGCAAGGGTAGAGGCTATCTTCTTGCCTATGAGGCCAGACTTGCCTATCCCTGTGACAACCACCCTCCCCCTTGCCTCGAGTATGAGCCTTACAGCCCTTTCAAAGGACTCATCGATCTTATCGATAAGGGCCCTTACGGCCTCGGCCTCTATGGTGAGAACCCTCTTTGCAGCCTCAATGATATCCCCCATCTACACCTCCGCAGGCAGAGAGGTCTTGACCATGAGATCGATGTCCTTGAGGACCCTGAGGAGGGGGGAAAGCCCCTCAAGGGGGAAGGAATTGGGACCATCACAGAGGGCCCTTTCAGGATCGGTGTGGACCTCCATGAAGATGCCGTCCACCCCGCAGGCAACAGCTGCCCTTGCCAGATATGG
>WGFJ01000069.1 GCA_015492305.1 Deltaproteobacteria bacterium | reverse complement strand
GAGATGGTGATGCCTGGGGACAATGTGGAGATGGAGGTTGAGTTGATAACGCCGATAGCGTTGGAGAAGGAGTTGAGGTTTGCCATAAGGGAGGGTGGAAGGACAGTAGGTGCAGGTGTAGTAAGCGAGATACTGGAGTAGAGAGATGCAGGAGATCATCACCCTTGCCTGTACAGAGTGTAAGAACAGGAACTACACCACAACGAAGAACAAGAAGAAGCATCCTGAGAGGCTTGAACTGAGGAAGTACTGCAAGTTCTGCAGGAGACACACCCTCCACAGGGAGGTAAAATAGAAGCAGGCCAGTAGCTCAACTGGGAGAGCAGCGGTCTCCAAAACCGCGGGTTGGGGGTTCGAGTCCTCCCTGGCCTGCCAGATTATTTTTAACCATGGAAAGATTGTTACAGTTCCTGAGAGAGGCAAAGCAGGAGTTAAAGAAGGTCGTCTGGCCAAGCAGGAGGCACACAGTGGCCTCCACCTCGGTAGTGCTTGCCTTTGTCTTCTTGATAGCCCTTTTCCTCGGGTTTGTCGATTTTATAGTCTCTAAGATAGTGAGGGCTATAATAAGCTAAAATGGCCAAGAAGTGGTACGTCGTTCATACCTACTCTGGGTATGAGAACAGGGTAAAGGCTGCTCTGGAGGAGAGGATAAAGGCCCTCCACAAGGAGGAGTACTTTGGTGACATCCTTGTGCCCACAGAGAAGGTGGTTGAGATGGTGAAGGGCCAGAAGAGGACCTCCAGCAGGCGCTTCTTTCCGGGCTACATACTTGTGAACATGGAGCTCAACGACGAGACATGGCACATAGTGAGAAGCATACCGAAGGTTACAGGCTTTGTGGGGGGCACCAAGCCTACCCCCATCTCTGAGGAAGAGGTAAAGAAGATTACCCAGCAGGTGGAGGAAAGGGCTGTGAAACCGAGGCCAAAGGTCATGTTCGAGAAGGGTGAGCATGTAAGGGTGGTTGAGGGGCCATTTATAAACTTCAACGGTGTCGTCGAAGAGGTGAAGCCAGAGAAGGGGAAGGTAAAGGTCCTTGTGAGCATATTCGGCAGGCCCACCCCTGTTGAACTCGATTTCATTCAGGTAGAAAAGGTTTGATGAAAGGGAGATAAGATGGCGAAGGGTAAAAAGGTACTCACAACCATAAAGCTTCAGATACCGGCGGGACAGGCAAATCCAGCCCCACCGGTTGGCCCTGCCCTCGGGCAGCACGGGGTAAACATCATGGAGTTCTGCAAGGCCTTTAATGCCCAGACCCAGAACCAGGCAGGGATGATCATACCTGTGGTGATAACGGTCTATGCTGATAGATCCTTCACCTTTGTTACGAAGACCCCCCCTGCCTCCATACTCCTCAAGAAGGCCGCTGGTATAGAAAAGGGGTCGAGCGTTCCGAACAAGGAGAAGGTTGGCAAGGTAACAAGAAAGCAGATCGAGGAGATTGCAAAGACAAAGATGCCTGATCTCAATGTAAAGAGCCTTAAGGCAGCGATAAAGACCATAGAAGGAACTGCAAAGAGCATGGGTATCGTCATCGAAGAAGGCTGATTGGAGGAGGTTTCTATGGCCGTAGAGGCAAAGGTGCTGAAGGGGGGAAAGAGATACAGGGCCCTCCTTGAGAAGGTAGATACAAAGAAGGTATATTCCGTTGATGAGGCCTTCCGGTTGATTCCAGAGATCGCTTCTGCCAGGTTCGATGAGACTGTGGAAGTGGCTGTAAGGCTCGGGGTGGATCCAAGGAAGGCAGATCAGATGGTAAGGGGTACTGTTGTCCTCCCCCACGGGACAGGCAAGTCGGTGAAGGTCCTTGTCTTTGCCAGGGGTGAAAAGGCAAAAGAGGCAGAAGAGGCCGGTGCCGATTATGTGGGAGCCGAGGATCTTGTGGAGAAGATCTCCTCCGGCTGGCTCGAGTTTGATAGGGCCGTTGCCACCCCTGATATGATGCCCCTTGTGGGAAGGCTTGGAAGGGTCCTTGGGCCAAGGGGGCTCATGCCAAACCCAAAGACAGGGACAGTCACCCAGGATGTGGCAAAGGCCATCAAGGAGATCAAGGCAGGAAAGATAGAGTACAAGGTCGACAAGGGTGGAAATGTCCATGCCCCGATCGGTAAGGTGTCCTTTGGTCCGGAGAAGCTCAAGGAGAACTTCCTTGCCCTTATGAGGAGTGTGATCAGGGCGAAGCCTCCAAGCAGCAAGGGTACCTATCTCAAGGCAATCACCGTATCCACCACGATGGGGCCTGGCATAAAGATAGACCCCCTGGAGGTAAGAAACCTGGTATAAGAAAGGAGGGTAGGGTTCTTGCATAAGACAAGGGCAGAGAAGGAGAGGATAGTTTCCGACCTGAGGCAGAGCCTGGAAAGGGCAAGGGCTGTCTTCGTTTCGGATTACAGGGGCCTAAATGTGGCAGAGATGACAGAACTGAGAAAGCGCCTCAGGGAACTGGATACGGAATACAGGGTGGTCAAGAACACCCTTATGCGGAGGGCCATAAAGGATGGCCACCTCTGCAGCCTGGAGGACTTTGTAGAAGGGCCAACGGCCGTTGCCATTGTCAACGGTGAGCCTGTACAGGTTGCAAAGGCCCTCAAGGACTTCCTTGACGAATATCCAGCCCTGAAGCTCAAAGGGGGGCTTCTTGGGGAAAAGGTCCTTAAGGTCGAGGATGTAGAGAGGCTGTCTAAGCTCCCTCCAAGGGAGGTGCTCCTTGCCCAGGTTGTTGGTGGGCTGAATACGCTCCCCGCAAGGATGGTTTACGTCTTCCACGGCCTTCTCCAGAAGCTGCTGCTCACGCTGAAGGCCCTGGAGGAGAAGAAAGGTCAATCCCAATCTTAAAAATATAAGGAGGTTTGGAGATGGCAGAGAAGAATATAACAAGGGAGGATGTGATAAAGTTCATTGAGGGCATGACGGTCCTTGAGCTCTCCGAGTTCGTGAAGGAACTGGAAGAGAGGTTCGGGGTTACCGCTGCTGCCCCTGTGGCTGTGGCTGCCCCTGCGGCTGCAGGTGCCGAGGCAGGTGCAGCCCCTGCTGAGGAGAAGACGGAGTTCACCGTTGTCCTCAAGAGTGTTGGTGACAAGAAGATCCAGGTCATCAAGGAGGTAAGGGCCATAACCGGCCTCGGTCTCAAAGAGGCAAAGGACCTTGTAGAAGGGGCCCCGGCCAATGTGAAGGAGGGGGTCTCGAAGGAAGAGGCCGAAGAGATAGCCAAGAAGCTCAGGGATGTAGGTGCTGAGGTAGAGATAAAGTAAGGATCTCCTTTGGACCTTTCACCAAAATCCCACAACCTATAGGTAGCTGATTCCAGCCTCGCATCTTCCGGGTGTGAGGGGAGGGAGATAGATGAGTTTTTCCTTTGATTACATAGATAGGGGCATTTTCAGGAAGGACTTTTCAAGGATACCGAAGATCCTTGAGGTCCCCGACCTTATAGAGATTCAGAAGAACTCCTTCCGCGATTTCCTTCAGGCCCACCTCAAGCCTGAAGAGAGGAGGGATGTAGGGCTTCAGGGTGTATTTAAAAGCGTATTCCCCATAAAGGACTTCACCGGCACGGCCTCTCTCGAGTTTGTGAAGTACACCCTGGATAGCCCCAAGTATACCATTGAGGAGTGCAAGGATAAGGGGATGACCTATGGTGCCCCCCTGCGGGTGACGGTCCGTCTTGTTGTGTGGGAGAAGGGTGAGGAGAAGAGGGTAAGGGACATAAAGGAGCAGGAGATCTATTTCGGCGAGATGCCCCTTATGACCGAGAGGGGGACCTTCATTGTAAACGGTGTGGAACGGGTCATAGTGAACCAGTTGCACAGATCTCCGGGTGTCTTCTTCGAATACGACAAGAGCAAGGGGGTAACGGCAGGCAAACTCCTTTACTCCGCAAGGATCATCCCCTACAGGGGATCGTGGCTTGATTTTGAATTCGACCACAAGGAACTTGTCTATGTGAGGATAGATAAGAGGAGGAAGATCCCCGTTACGGTCCTCCTCAAGGCCCTTGGTTATACTGAGAAGGAACTCCTCAACTACTTCTACCCCAGTGAGAGGATAGTAATAAAGGATAAGAAGTTCTACAAGGAGATGGATCCCAATATCCTGCTGGGCCAGAGGGCTGGCAAGGATATAAGGTCCTCTAAGGGGGAGTACATTGTAAGGAAGGGAAGGAAGATCACAAGGGCTGCTATAAAGAAGCTCCTCGATGAGGGGATAAAGGAGATCCCCATCGAGATGGAGGAGATACTCGGAAGGTTCGCTGCCGATGATATAGTGGACCCTGAGACAGGGGAGGTCCTCCTTGAGGCGAATCAACCCCTTGTGAGGGAGAAGCTTGAGGAGTTCTACGAGAAGGGGATCAAGGAGTTCAAACTCCTCTTCATAGATGGTCTTACCTATGGCCCCTACATAAGGGAGACCCTTCTCATCGACAGGACCCCAACGCCTGAAAAGGCCATAACAGAGATCTACAAGCGCCTGAGGCCAGGTGAGCCCCCCACCCTTGAGACGGCAAAGACCCTCCTTTACAACCTCTTCTTCAATCCCGATAGGTACGATCTCTCAAAGGTGGGAAGGCTCAAGATGAACAAGAAGCTCGGGCTCAATATCCCCCTTGAGCACACCACCCTGACAAAGGAGGATATCCTTGCCACCGTCAAGTACCTTGTAGATCTGAAGGACGGAAGGGGTACTGTGGATGATATAGACCACCTGGGCAACAGGAGGGTCCGTACCGTTGGGGAGTTGCTCGAGAATCAGGTCAGGATGGGGCTTGTCAGAATGGAGAGGGCCGTAAAGGAGAGGATGAGCGTCCAGGATATAGATACCCTCATGCCAAGCGACCTTGTCAATCCCAAGCCCGTTACTGCGGCCATCAAGGAGTTCTTTGGAAGCAGCCAGCTTTCCCAGTTCCTTGACCAGACAAACCCCTTGTCAGAGGTCATCCACAAGAGGAGGCTCTCTGCCTTGGGACCAGGTGGACTCACCAGGGAGCGGGCAGGCTTTGAAGTGAGGGATGTACATGCCACCCATTACGGCAGGATCTGTCCCATCGAGACCCCGGAAGGCCCCAACATCGGTCTCATAGTCTCCTTGAGCACCTATGCAAGGGTGAACGAGTTCGGCTTCATCGAGACACCATATCGAGAGGTGGAAAATGGGCGGGTCACAAACAGGGTGAGGTACCTTTCTGCCCTGGATGAGGAGGACTATGTGATCGCCCAGGCAAATGCCCCTGTGGATAAAGACGGGAGATTCCTTACGGAATTCGTCTCTGCAAGGAAGGGTGGCGAGTTCATCCTTGCCCGGGCTGATGAGGTGGATTTCATGGACCTGTCTCCAAACCAGCTTGTCAGCGTTTCCACCACCCTTATACCGTTCCTTGAGAACGATGATGCCAACAGGGCCCTTATGGGTTCCAACATGCAGAGGCAGGCCGTGCCCCTTATAACCACAGAGCCTCCCCTTGTTGGAACGGGTATGGAGGAAAAGGTTGCAAAGGATTCAGGGGTCACTATAGTCTGCAAGAGGGATGGGGTGGTGGAGAGTGTGGATGCCACCCGTATAGTGGTGAGGGCAGATGGGGCTGCAGGTGAGACAGGGGTGGACATATACAACCTTGTAAAGTTCCAGAGGTCAAACCAGAATACATGCATAAACCAGAAGCCCCTTGTAAGGAAGGGCGACAGGGTTAAGAAGGGCGAGATCATCGCCGATGGACCTGCCACAAAGTTCGGGGAGCTTGCCCTTGGCCGCAATGTCCTTGTTGCCTTCATGCCATGGGGAGGGTACAACTTTGAAGACTCCATCCTTGTGAGCGAGCGCCTTGTGAAGGAGGACCTCTATACCTCTGTCCATATCGAGGAGTTTGAGGTCCTTGCAAGGGAGACAAAGCTTGGAAAGGAAGAGATCACAAGGGATATCCCCAATGTGGGTGAGGAGGCCCTGAAGAACCTCGATGAGAGCGGGATCATCAGGATAGGTGCAGAGGTGAAGCCAGGCGATATACTGGTGGGCAAGATCACACCAAAGGGAGAGACCCAGCTCTCACCAGAGGAGAAGCTCCTCAGGGCCATCTTTGGTGAGAAGGCAAGCGATGTGAAGGATACCTCCCTCAGGGTGCCTCCTGGCATCCAGGGTATTGTGATAGATGCAAAGGTCTTCTCCAGAAAAGGGGCGGACAAGGACGAGAGGACGAAGTACATACAGGATCAGGAGCTTAAGAAACTCCTCAAGGATCAGGAAGATGAGATAAAGATCCTCAGGGCAGGGACCTATGAGAAGATAAGGAAGATCCTGAGAGGAAAGAAGGCAGCCCACGATGTGGAGGTGGATGGAGAGAAGGTCCTGAAAAAAAGGGCTGTCATCACCGACGACATCCTTGCAAGGATCCCCAGGGACAGATGGGACGAGATCATAACGACAGACGATCAGACAAACGAGGAGATCGGAAGGATCCTTGAGCACCTCAAGGAGCAGATCGATCTCATAAATGTCATATTCGAGGAGAGGATAAATAAGCTCAAGAAAGGTGATGAGCTTCCTCCGGGTGTCTTCAAGATGGTCAAGGTCTATGTGGCGATGAAGAGGAAGCTCTCTGTTGGTGACAAGATGGCCGGAAGGCATGGAAACAAGGGCGTCATCTCCAGGATCCTCCCTGAGGAGGATATGCCCTACCTTGAGGATGGGACACCTGTTGATATGGTCCTCAATCCCCTTGGTGTTCCTTCCAGGATGAATGTGGGTCAGATACTTGAGACCCACCTTGGATGGGCCAGCAGGAAGCTCGGGGAGGCCATAGGAAGGATGATAGACGACCATTACAACCCTTCAAAGGTGAGGGAGTACATAAAGGAGATTTACAGGAGCGAGGAGTTCAACAGGTTCATGGACTCCCTGAGCGATGAAGAGGTCCTTGAGGTGGCAAAGAGGATGAGGAAGGGCATCTACATGGCAAGCCCTGTCTTTGATGGTGCCACTGAAAAGGACATAAAGGAGTATCTGGAAAAGGTCGGACAGCCAAAGGATGGAAAGGTGGTGCTCTACGATGGAAGGACGGGTGAACCCTTCCACCAGAGGGTAACGGTGGGGATCATGTACATGCTCAAGCTCCATCACCTTGTGGATGACAAGATACATGCCAGATCCACCGGTCCTTACTCCCTTGTCACCCAGCAGCCCCTGGGTGGTAAGGCCCAGTTTGGGGGTCAGAGACTGGGAGAGATGGAGGTATGGGCCCTTGAGGCATACGGTGCGGCTTACAGCCTCCAGGAGTTTCTGACCGTCAAGTCCGACGACATAGGGGGAAGGACCAGGATGTATGAATCCATTGTAAAGGGAGACTATACCTTTGAACCAGGGATACCTGAGTCCTTCAGGGTCCTGATAAAGGAGCTCCAGGCCCTCTGTCTCAATGTGCAGCTCCTGAAAGAGTCTGAAGAGGTGCCTCTGGAGGAACCGGAGAAGGAGATATAATGAACCGAAGTTGAACCTTCGGTCTGAAAGGGGGTATTCATCTTGGATGGTTTGATTTCACTCTTCGACCAGAACAAGGGTAGGAGGATAAAGGACTTCGATGCCATAAGGATATCCATTGCCCCCCCTGACCTCATACGGGGAGATGCAAGGAAGGGGGAGGGATGGTCCTATGGTGAGGTGAAGAAGCCTGAAACCATAAACTACAGGACCTTCAAGCCCGAGAGGGATGGCCTTTTCTGTGCAAAGATATTCGGTCCTGTCAAGGACTACGAGTGCAACTGCGGTAAATACAAGAGGATGAAGCACAGGGGTATTGTCTGTGAGAAGTGCGGTGTTGAGGTCATACCCTCCAAGGTTAGGCGTGAAAGGCTCGGCCATATAGAGCTTGCTGCCCCTGTGGCCCATGTCTGGTTCCTGAGGAGCCTTCCCAGCAGGATCGGCCTTCTCCTGGACATGACCCTGAGGGATCTGGAGAGGGTCCTCTACTTCGAGTCCTACATCGTGATAGATCCGAAGAAGACGGATCTCATGGAGAAGGAGCTCCTTACAGAGGAGAGATACCAGAAGGCGATCGAGACCTGGGGTCCTGACTCCTTTGTGGCAGGCATGGGGGCTGAGGCCATAAGGGAACTCCTCCGGAAGCTCGATCTGAAGAAGCTCTCTGAGGAACTCAGGAGGGAGATAAAGGATACCGCATCCAGTGCCAGGAGGAAGAAGCTCATAAAGAGGCTCAAGTGTGTGGAGGCATTCCTCAATTCTGGGAACAAGCCTGAGTGGATGATCCTCGAGGCCATACCGGTGCTACCTCCTGACCTGAGGCCCCTTGTACCCCTTGATGGTGGCAGGTTTGCTACCTCCGATCTGAACGACCTTTACAGGAGGGTCATAAACAGGAACAACAGGCTCAAGAGGCTCATAGAACTCGATGCCCCTGACATCATCATAAGGAATGAGAAGAGGATGCTCCAGGAGGCGGTGGATGCCCTCTTTGATAACGGTAGAAGGGGCGTTGTGATAACGGGGCAGAACAGGCGTCCCCTTAAGTCCCTTAGCGACTCCATAAGGGGCAAAGGCGGAAGGTTCAGGCAGAACCTCCTCGGCAAGAGGGTTGATTATTCAGGAAGGACCGTCATAGTGATAGGGCCTGAACTCAGGCTCCATCAATGCGGTCTTCCAAAGATCATGGCCCTTGAGCTCTTCAAGCCCTTCATCTACAACAGGCTTGAGGCAAAGGGCTATGCCACCACCATAAAGAGTGCAAAGAAACTGGTGGAAAGGCAGAGGCCAGAGGTGTGGGAGGCCCTTGAGGAGGTAATAAAGGAACACCCTGTTCTGCTCAACAGGGCTCCAACCTTGCATCGCCTTGGTATCCAGGCCTTTGAACCCATCCTCATAGAGGGTAAGGCCATCCAGCTCCATCCCCTTGTCTGTACGGCCTTCAATGCTGACTTCGATGGCGATCAGATGGCTGTCCATGTCCCCCTCTCTGTGGAGGCCCAGACAGAGGCAAGGGTGCTCATGATGTCCACAAACAACATACTCTCACCTGCCCATGGAAAGCCCATTATAGTCCCTACCCAGGATATAGTATTGGGCCTCTACTACCTGACGAGGGAGAGGGTCGGGAGCAAGGGTGAGGGGAAGATCTTCTCCGATCCCAAGGAGGTAAGGATCGCCTACGACGCCGGGGAGGTGGCCCTCCATGCAAAGATAAAGGTGAGGATGGATGGCTCCCTTGTGGATACAACGGTTGGAAGGGTCCTTCTGAAAGAGATAGTGCCTGAAGAGATCCCCTTTGATGCTGTGAACAGGGTGATGACGAAGAAGGAGATAGCAAACCTCATCGACCTTTCCTATCGCAAGGCAGGGGAGAAGAAGACCGTGATCCTTGCCGACAAGCTGAAGGATATGGGCTACTACTACAGCACCCTCGGTGGTATATCCATCTCCATCGATGACATGGTCATCCCCTCCAAGAAGGAGAAGATCCTTGAAAGGGCCTATAAGGAGGTTCAGGCCATCCAGGAGCAGTACAACGAGGGTCTTATCACCGATGGTGAGAGGTACAACAAGGTGATAGACATATGGGCCCAGGCTACAGAGGACATCGCCCAGGAGATGTTCAAGGAACTCGGGACAGAGGTTGTAAAGACAAAGGACGGAAAGGAGATAAGGGTCCCGAGTTTCAACTCCATATACATGATGGCCGATTCAGGTGCCAGAGGAGGCCCACAGCAGATCAGACAGCTTGCCGGTATGAGGGGCCTTATGGCAAAGCCATCGGGTGAGATCATAGAGACGCCCATCACCGCAAACTTCAGGGAGGGCCTAAACGTTATCCAGTACTTCATATCCACCCATGGTGCCAGAAAGGGTCTTGCAGACACGGCCCTCAAGACCGCCAATTCAGGGTACCTCACAAGGAGGCTTGTTGATGTGGCCCAGGATGTGGTGGTTGTTGAGGAGGATTGCGGGACCGTGGACGGGATAGAGATGACCTCCCTCATAGAGGCAGGTGAGGTTATAGAGCCGATAGGTGAAAGGATACTTGGTCGGGTTGCACTGGAAGACATCCTTGACCCCTTCACAGGGGAGGTGATTGTAAAGGCCAATGAGGAGATAAGGGAGGAACATGTTGAGAGGATAGAGGCAGCCGGGATAAACAGGGTGAGGATCAGGTCCGTTCTGACCTGCAGGTCAAGGAGGGGGGTCTGTGCCAGGTGCTACGGCAGGGACCTTGCCCGGGGTAGGATGGTCAACCTCGGGGAGGCGGTTGGTATAATAGCTGCCCAGTCCATAGGCGAGCCTGGCACCCAGCTTACCATGAGGACCTTCCACATAGGAGGTGCTGCCAGCCGCAGGGCAGAGCAGACTACCATAGCCGCCAAAAACGATGGTATTGTCAAGTTCTACAACCTCAGGACAGCCGTGAACTCCTATGGTGAGACGGTGGCAATGAACAGGAACGGGGAGATCGCCATCCAGGATGAGGAGGGACGTGACAGGGAGCGTCACCCCGTTGTCTACGGTGCCAAGCTGAAGGTCAAAGAGGGTGAGAGGGTAAAGGCTGGAAAGATCCTTGTTGAATGGGATCCTTACACGGTTCCCATCCTTACAGATTGCGATGGAAAGGTCAAGTTCGGTGATCTCATAGAAGGTGTAACCATAAGGGAACAGGTGGATGAGGTAACGGGTCTTTCCAGGAAGGTGGTTGTGGCTTACAAGAGCATGGACTTCCGCCCCAGGGTCTCCATAAAGGATGAGACAGGCAAGACCGCAAGGATACCCACCACAGGGTCCTTTGCTCGTTACCCCTTGCCCATAGGGGCCGTTATCACCGTCTCTGAAGGGGATATGGTGAAGGCTGGCGATGTCATAGCGAAGATCCCCAGGGAGACCATGAAGACAAAGGATATCACAGGAGGTCTTCCGAGGGTAACGGAGCTCTTTGAGGCGAGAAAGCCCAAGGACTGTGCAATCATCAGCGAGATAGACGGGGTTGTCTCCTTCGGAAAGGATACAAAGGGCAAGAGGAAGGTCATTGTCACCCCAGAGGTTGGGGAGCCAAAGGAGTACCTCATCCCGAGGGGCAAACACATAAGTGTCAAGGAAGGGGATGTGGTAAAGGCAGGGGAACCCCTCATGGATGGATCTGCCAACCCCCATGATATACTCAGGGTCCTTGGTGTGAAGGCCCTGGCAAAGTACCTTGTTGATGAGGTCCAGGAGGTCTACAGGCTCCAGGGTGTGAAGATAAACGATAAGCACATAGAGATCATAGTGAGGCAGATGCTCAAGAAGGTGAAGATAAAGGACCCTGGTGATACGGACTTCCTTGTTGATGAGTATGTGGATAAGTGGGTCTTTGAAGAGGAGAATGAGAAGGTAATGGCCAAGGGAGGGCGCCCTGCAGTGGCCGAACCCATACTGCAGGGGATCACAAAGGCCTCTCTGAGCACAGAGAGCTTCATCTCTGCTGCCTCCTTCCAGGAGACAACCAAGGTCCTTACCGATGCAAGCGTCTACGGGAAGGTGGACCACCTCAGGGGACTTAAGGAGAATGTGATAGTAGGGAAGCTCATACCTGCCGGGACAGGCTTCCCGGGTTACAGGGGTGTGGATATCAGGATAGAGGCGGAAGAGGAGGCAGAAGAGGAACCTCTCCCCTTGGAGCCGGCTTCTTAAAAATATCTTGACAGAGACTTAAAGAGATTGTAAACTTTAAAAATTTTGTAGGGGGCCCTTTACACCCTGCTGGATGTGGAGGGCCGACCTGTCTAAAGGGAGGAAGGATGCCTACGATAAATCAGCTTGTTAGAAAAGGGCGCACAAAGGTGGAGAAGAGGACTGCTGCCCCTGCCCTTAAGGGGTGTCCTCAGAAAAGGGGGGTATGTGTGAGGGTATACACCACGACCCCCAAGAAGCCCAACTCCGCCTTGAGGAAGGTTGCCAGGGTGAGGCTTACAAATGGCATAGAGGTTACAGCCTATATCCCTGGTATAGGTCACAACCTGCAGGAACACTCCGTTGTCCTTGTAAGGGGAGGCAGGGTTAAGGACCTTCCTGGTGTGAGGTATCACATAGTAAGGGGAACGCTGGATGCCGCAGGTGTCCAGGACAGGAGAAAGGGCAGGTCCAAGTACGGCACAAAGAAGCCAAAGTCATAAGGGGTAAGATATGCCAAGGAAAGGGAAGGTAGAGAGAAGAGAGGTCATGCCAGACCCCATATATGGTGATAAGCTTGTATCCAAGTTTATCAACATGGTCATGAGAAGGGGCAAGAAGAGTGTTGCTGAGAAGATAGTCTATGGGGCCTTTGACCTCATAAAGGAGCGGACAAAGGAAGATCCTTTGAAGGTCTTCAAGAAGGCCGTTGAAAACGCACGGCCCCTCCTTGAGGTCAGATCAAGGAGGGTTGGTGGTGCAACCTACCAGGTCCCCATAGAGGTAAGACCTGAAAGGAGCCTCTCCCTTGCATTGAGATGGCTTGTATACTATGCCAAGATCAAGACCGGCAGACCCATGGTAGAGAAACTTGCAGAGGAGTTGATAGATGCCTACAACGGGAGGGGCGGGGCTGTCAAGAAGAAGGAAGAGGTCCACAGGATGGCAGAAGCCAACAAGGCCTTTGCCCACTATCGCTGGTAAGGGAGTGTGACATGGCGAGGAAGGTTCCGATAGAGAAGACAAGGAATATAGGGATAATGGCCCACATAGATGCGGGCAAGACGACGACCACCGAGAGGATCCTCTATTACACAGGTGTGTCCTATAAGATAGGCGAGGTCCACGAAGGGACCGCTGTCATGGACTGGATGGAGCAGGAAAAGGAGAGGGGGATCACCATAACCTCTGCTGCGACAACCTGCTTCTGGAAGGATCACCGTATAAACATCATAGATACCCCCGGCCATGTGGACTTCACCATAGAGGTGGAGAGGTCTTTGAGGGTCCTTGACGGGGCCATTGCCGTCTTCTGCTCTGTTGGAGGGGTGGAACCCCAGTCAGAGACGGTGTGGAGGCAGGCCGACAAGTATAAGGTCCCAAGGATTGCCTTTGTTAACAAGATGGACAGGGTCGGGGCCAACTTCTTCAGGGTTGTGGATATGATGAAGGAGAGGCTTGGGGCCAATCCTCTCGTAATCCAGCTTCCCTACGGTGCGGAGGATTCCTTCAGAGGGGTGATAGACCTCATAACCCAGAAGGCGGTGGTCTGGGATGAGAGTACCCTTGGTGCCAAGTATCATTTTGAGGAGATTCCCTCCGATATGGCCGATCAGGTTGCAGAGTACAGGGAGAAACTCATAGAGGTCCTTGCAGACTTTGATGAGAGGCTGATGGAGGACTACCTTGAGGGCAAGGAGATAGATGAGAAGACGATAAAGGATGCCATAAGGAAGGCAACACTTTCCCTGAAGGTTACCCCTGTCCTCTGTGGGGCTGCCTTCAAGAATAAGGGGATCCAGCCCCTCCTTGATGCAGTGGTAGATTATCTCCCTTCACCTGTGGATATACCCCCTGTTAAGGGATGGCATCCTGACACAAGGGAATCAGAGGAGAGGGTGGCCTCTGATGATGCCCCCTTTGCTGCCCTTGCCTTCAAGATCATGACAGACCCCTTTGTTGGGCAGCTTACCTTCTTGAGGGTATATTCCGGGTCCCTTCATTCCGGCTCCTATGTCTACAACTCAACCAAGGGGGTCAAGGAGAGGATTGGCCGTCTCCTTAAGATGCATGCCAACAAGAGGGAAGAGGTCAAGGATGTCTATTCAGGCGATATCGTTGCAGCCGTGGGCCTCAGGAACACCACAACAGGGGATACCCTCTGCGATGAGAGTGCTCCCATAATCCTTGAGGCCATGGAGTTCCCCGAGCCGGTCATCTCCATTGCCATCGAGCCGAAGACAAAGGCAGACCAGGACAAACTCGGCGAATCCCTTGCAAAGCTTGCCCTTGAGGATCCCTCCTTCAGGGTGAGCACCGATCCGGAAACGAACCAGACCATCATCTCCGGTATGGGTGAACTCCACCTTGAGGTCATCGTCGACAGGCTCCTCAGGGAATTCAAGGTAGAGGCCAATGTGGGTAGGCCACAGGTTGCCTACAAGGAGACGATCACAAAGAAGGTCAGGTCTGAGGGCAAATACATAAAGCAGACCGGTGGTAGGGGACAGTATGGACACGTGTGGCTCGAGATAGAACCGAACGAGCCTGGTAAGGGCTTTGAATTCATAAACAAGATCACAGGTGGTGTGATACCCAAGGAGTTCATCCCTGCTGTTGAGGCAGGGGTGAGGGAGGCCATGGAGTCTGGTATCCTTGCCGGCTACCCTGTGGTGGATGTAAAGGTAACCCTCTTTGATGGCTCCTATCACGAGGTGGATTCTTCGGAGCTTGCCTTCAAGATCGCTGCCTCCATGGGCTTCAAGGAAGGGGCAAAGAGGGCAAACCCTGTCTTGCTTGAGCCTGTCATGGAGGTTGAGGTTGTTGTGCCTGAAGAGTTCATGGGTGATGTGATAGGGGACCTCAATTCAAGGAGGGGGAAGATATTGGGCATGGAGCCCAGGGGCAATGTCCAGGTCATCCGTGCCCATGTTCCCCTTGCGGAGATGTTCGGTTACTCCACGGACCTCAGGTCCATGACCCAGGGAAGGGCCACCTACACCATGCAATTCTCTCATTACGAGCAGGTCCCTGCATCTATCTCTGAGGGAATTGTAAACAGGCTTACAGCGTAACATCTACTTGCATAATTTTGGGAATCTGGTATAGTATCACCTTTTAGTATCAACTCAAGGAGGTAGTAGTAATGGCGAAGGCCAGGTTTGAGAGGAGGAAGCCTCATATTAATGTAGGGACGATAGGTCATGTGGATCATGGTAAGACGACGTTGACGAGTGCGATAACGAAGGTATTGGCTGCGCGTGGTTGTGCTGAGGCGAAGG
>WGFJ01000068.1 GCA_015492305.1 Deltaproteobacteria bacterium | reverse complement strand
ATCGATGGGCTTGCTGAGGAGATTCTTTGCAGCCCATCCCCTTCCATCCCCGTTCTTGCCATGGCACTGAGAGCAGTATCTGAGGTAATAGATCCTCCCCCTTTCCAGTGGGTCCTTCCTGAACCTCTCCGCCCTTTCCTGGGGTGTGGGCCCTTTAAGGGGCCCCCTGTCCACCTCCAAGGTACGGATATACCTTATGATATCCCAGATGGTACGGGAGGAAAGGATGTTCTTCCACCCCGGCATCTGGAGATATGGGAACTTCTCCTCCCCGTAGGCGATCCTCTCGTAAAGCTCCTGGTCTGAGAGGAGGGACATATAGGCCTTGTTCGTGAGATCACCCATCGGGACCCCCCTTATAAGGGCCCCTTCACCATCACCCCTCCCAGAGACCCCATGGCAGTGGGCACAATAGCGATCGTAGGCCTTCTTCCCCCTGCACAGGGAATCGTCCTCACTGCAGACAAAGGACCAGGCCTGAAGGGCTGAAAAAACCATCCCTCCGACCAACAGGACCAGAACAAAGGATCGGACAAGGGTCTTTCCCATCGCTAAGAAAGGTGAAAAGGGCCTATAGGATGGCTATCTCCTCTGACCCTTTCTCACACTATGACATCTTCTGCAATTCTCGAAACCCTTTGCCATGAAGGCCACTTTGCCATGGCATCTGCCGCAGTACTTGCCGGCCCATATGTCATACATGGTGGCAGGGTTAGCCCCCTTCTTGTCGATGAATATGGCAGGATGGCAGTTGTTGCAGCTGAACCAGAAGTTGTGGATCTTGTGGGAAAACTTCACATCCGCCATGTAGCGGTCATTGATATTGTAGATGATATCCCTGTCGAATTCAGGGATGGATTCCTCTTCATCCCCATTCTTTCCCCTCAGTGACTCCTTGGGGTTTATCAGCTTCTTCCTTACCGCATCGGCCCAGTTTACGTATCCATAGGCATCCTTCGGCAGGAACTTAAGGGCAAGGGGCATCTCCGGAGGGGAAGGAGGGGGCAACCATGGATCAGGTATATTGAGGGTGGCAAGCCTCTCCCCGAACCTCTTCCTCAACTCCTCGATCAATACCGCCTCTTCCTTTGTCTTCTTCTCCTCCTTTTTCTTAAGCCTCTCCAGTGCAGCCTTGGTATTGAAGGCATAGGAACGCCTTGGATAGTTGGGTATCGTATCCAGTCCAGGATGTGGAGCTACCTCTTCAAGGCTCTTCACACGCTTGACCCCCACCCACTCCTCACATCCGTAGGGAAGGATGGTTACGATGAGCAGAAAGAGTAGGTAAAGTCCCCGATGTTTCATCTATATTACTACACCCACACCAGTCTGTAATACTACTAAGAAATGGAAAGCATTGTCAAGGTCATACCTCCCCCTGTTTGACTTCCCCTTCCAAAGTGAGGTATTATAGTTCTTTCTGAAAAACCCTTTGAAGGAAGAGGTCATGATCCAGAGGCTCAAAGAGGACATAAGGAAGCTCCTGAAGGAGAGGAAGGCCATCATGCTGTCCCACAACTACCAGAGGGACGAGATCCAGGAGATGGCCGATCTGTGCGGGGACTCCCTGGGCCTCAGTATGGCTGCTGCAAAGACCGATGCCAAGGTAATCGTCTTCTGCGGGGTCCATTTCATGGCAGAGAGTGCCTCCATCCTCTCCCCTGACAAGACGGTGATCCTCCCGAGGATGGATGCAGGGTGCCCCATGGCTGACATGATCACCCCTGAAAAGCTGCTGAGGGAGAAGGAAAGATACCCAGGTGTCCCTGTAGTCACCTATGTGAACTCCACAGCCGAGGTGAAGGCCCTCAGCGACATATGCTGCACCTCCGCAAATGCGGTGAGTGTGGTAAGGTCCCTTCCCCAGGAAAGGGTGCTCTTCGTCCCTGATATGAACCTTGCCCACTATGTGAGCAGGTTCGTGGACAAGGAGGTCATACCCTACAGGGGCTTCTGTCCCACCCACCACCTCCTGAGGCCAGAGGAGGTGCTGGAGTGGAAGGAGAGATACCCTGATGCCCTGTTTGTCTGCCATCCCGAGTGTAGACCAGAGGTGGTGGACCTTGCGGACCATGTGTGCAGCACCTCAGGGATGTACAGCTTTGCAAAGGAGACAAAGGCAAAGAGGATCATCGTTGGCACAGAGATGGGAATACTGTACAGGCTCAGGAAGGAGAACCCTGACAAGGAGTTTATCCTCCCCTCACAGAGCCTCATATGCCCGAACATGAAGCTCACCACCCTTGAGGATGTCCTTGAGGCCCTGGAGAAGATGGAGAATGTGGTCTATGTCCCTGAGGGGGTGAGGGAACCGGCAAAGAAGGCCCTGGACAGGATGCTATCCATCCCGAGGGATTGATTCGACCATGGAATCCTTGGCCCTGAAGAGAGGAACCACCCTTGAAGAGGTCCTTGAGGGGATCGAGAGGACAGGACCGGGTGAGGCCATCCATATCACAGGCCTCAAGGGATCTTCCTCCTTCTTCCTTGCCAGCAAGATCGCAGATTCCATAGGGGGGAGGGCCCTCTTCATCGCCCCTGAGAAGGAGGGGGAGAGGGCTGCAAGGGACTTGGAACACTTCTCGGGCCTTCCTGTCCTGTACCTCCCTCCCCTTGAGGCCGAGGAAAGTGCCTTCCAGAGGTCAGAAGTCCTCTATCGATTCTCAAACAGTAAAGACTCCATCCTCGTTGCCACCCCGAGAACCCTTTCCCAGGAACTACCCGATGGGTCTCAGGCCCTGAAGGTCCTCAGGAAAGGCACGGAGGTCGAAAGGGACCTCCTTATGGAGGACCTTACAGGCATGGGATACAGGGTTGTAGACATGGTGGAGGGAAGGGGAGAGGTGGCTGTGAGGGGTTACATAGTGGACCTCTTCCCACCCCTCTATGACAGCCCTGTCCGTCTTGAGTTCATCGGAAATGAGGTTGAATCCATAAGGACCTTTGATCCCTCCACCCAGAGGTCCGTCTCGGAACTGGAGGAATTGAGGCTCCTTTCCCCGGGCAAGGGAAGGGGACTCTCTCCCTCAGGGCTCCCCTGCCACCTCCTCTTTATAAAGGATAGGGCCTTTGTCAGGGAGGAGGCAGAGAGATTCGGCCTTCCCCTGAGGGATCTTCTGAGGGAAAGAAAGGTGGTCTACCTCGATCTCCTGACCATCCACGAAAGGGATGTCAGGATCTTTACATTCGACACCTCTGGAAGGGAGGAGCTGAGGAGGCTCATAGCCTCCCGGAAGGACCTCTCCCCCTTTGAGGTCCTCTCCCGAAAGATAGAAGGCTGGCTTGAAGAGGGGCTCTCTGTGGAGATCGTCGTAAGGAGTGAGGGGCAGAAGGAGAGATTCACCGAGATCCTCGAGGGGTACCGCATCCCCTCTGACAGGGTCTCCATCAGGGTGGGAAGGCTCTCTGAGGGCTTCTCCTTTCCAGCCTTTCGGCTATCCACGGTAACGGAAGAGGAGGTCCTGGGTCCGAAGAGGCCCCTCCTGCCCCTGCCAAAGAGGGGTGAGGCCTTCCTCAGGAGCCTCTCTGAGATAGGTGAAGGGGACCTCGTTGTCCACTCCTTCCACGGTATCGGAAGGTACATCGGACTCACAAGGCTCAAGGTGGAGGAAGAGGAAGGGGACTACCTCATCATCGAGTATGCAGGGGGTGACAGGCTCTATCTCCCTGCCCACAAGCTATCCCTCATACAGCGTTACAAGGGGGGTGAAGGGGCCTCTCCACCCCTGGACAGACTCGGTGGTGCCACATGGGCAAGGACAAAGAGGAGGGTAAAGAAGGCAGCCGAGAAGGTGGCAAGGGAACTCCTCAGGCTATATGCAGAGAGGAAGGCCCTGAAGGGCTATGCCTTCTCAGGTACGGACAGGCTCTTCGAGGAGTTCTCCTCCTCCTTCGAGTACGAGGAGACCCCTGATCAGAGGAGGGCCATAGAGGATGTCCTCAGGGACATGGAGTCCCCAAGGCCTATGGACAGGCTCGTCTGTGGAGACGTTGGTTACGGGAAGACAGAGGTGGCCCTCAGGGCCTCCTTCAAGGCCGTCCTCCATGGAAAACAGGTGGCCTTCCTTGTCCCCACAACCATCCTTGCCCAGCAGCATTACGAGACCTTCAGGTACAGGTTTGCCCCCTATCCCGTGAATGTGGAAGTCCTCAGCAGGTTCAGGACAAGGAAGGAGCAGAAGGAGATCCTTGAAAGGCTCAAGAGGGGTGAGGTGGACATCATCATAGGGACCCACAGACTCCTTCAGAGGGATGTGGCCTTCAAGGACCTTGGCCTCGTGATCATAGATGAGGAGCACCGCTTCGGTGTCAGGGACAAGGAGAGGCTCAAGGAGATGAGGAGGCTTGTCGATGTCCTCACCCTCACAGCAACCCCCATCCCAAGGACACTGCAGATGTGCCTCTCAGGTATAAGGGATGTGAGTATCATAAACACCCCTCCGGAAAACAGGCTCTCTGTAAAAACCTATGTGGTGAAGTTCGACAAGGACCTCATAAGGGAGGCCATCCTGAGGGAGGTTGAAAGGGGGGGACAGGTCTTCTTCGTCCACAACAGGGTGAAGACCATATACAGGATGGCTGGGTTCCTCAGCGATCTCCTCCCGGGGATAAGGATAGGGGTTGCCCATGGACAGATGGGTGACGACGAGCTTGAGAGGATCATGTGGGACTTCTACCACAGGAGGTACGATCTCCTCGTCACCACATCCATCATAGAGTCAGGTCTCGATATACCATCTGTGAACACCATCCTCATAGACAGGGCTGATACCTTCGGCCTTGCCCAGCTCTATCAACTGAGGGGAAGGGTGGGGAGGTCCTACAGGCAGGCCTATGCCTACCTCCTGATACCAGGTGAAGAGGCCCTAACAGAGGAGGGAAGGAAGAGGCTCAGGTGCATGGAGGAACTCAGTGACCTTGGCTCAGGCCTTGCCCTTGCAACATGGGATCTTGAGATAAGGGGGGCCGGGGAGATCCTGGGCACTGCCCAGTCAGGCCATGTGGAAAAGGTGGGGCTCGACATGTACATGAAGCTCCTTGAGGAGGCTGTGAGGGAGCTCAAGGGGGAGAGGATAGCTGAAGAGGTGGAACCAGAGATAAGGGTCCATCTTCCCTGTTACCTTCCAAGGGACTATGTGCCAAAGGAGAGGGAGAGGCTCTCCATATACATGCGCCTTGCCTCGGCCTCAAGCCTCGATGAACTGAAGGCCCTTGAGGAAGAGGTAAGGGACAGGTACGGGAAGATGCCACCTCAGGCGGCAAACCTGATGGCCATGATGGAGCTCAAGATCCTTGCAAAGGGACTCGGGATCAGGGAGGTCCTCCTTGGCAGGAAGGAACTGGTCCTCTCCTTCTCGGATGAGGCCCGGAGGATACCACCCCGGGTGCTCCTCTCCTTCCTGGATACCCACCCGGGAAAGGCCGTCTTCACCCCTGACCAGAGGCTGAGGGTGGACCTGGCTGGAAGGGGCATAAAAGGGGCCCATGAGGTGCTGAGATGGTTTGAGAAGCAGGGATCGAGTCTTTCCCCAGGGAGGTGCGGATGAAGAGGATCCTGCCCATCCTGCTTGCCCTCCTCCTCTCGTCCCCGCTATACGGGGAGGTGGTGGAGAGGATCGTTGCGGTCGTAAATGGAGAAATAATCACCCTCTCTGAGCTAAAGACCGCCACCTCTGCCTTCCTTGCCCAGCTTGAGGGCAAGAGGCTGGACCATGATGGATCCATCGAGAGGCAGATCCTGAAGGCCCTCATAGAGGAGAAGCTCGTGGAACAGGCCGCCCAGAGGATGGGCATAGCCCCGACGGAGAGGGAGGTGGACAGGGCCATAAAGGACCTCATGGAGAAGAACGGACTCGATGAGGAGACCTTCAGAAGGCTCCTCAGGAAAAATGGGGTCGAATATGGAGAGTTCAGGAGGAAGGTGAGAAGGGACCTCACACAGGTAAGATTCATAGAGAGGGTGATCAACCCGAGGATCACCGTAAGGGAAGAGGAGGTGAAGGCCTATTACAGAAAACACAGAAAGGACTTCTCAAGGCCCCTTGAGGTGAGGCTGAGGGACATATTCATCCCCTTTCCTGACAACTCCTTCCTTGGCAAGGAGAAGGCAAGGTCACTGGCCATGGATATATACGAGAGGCTCAAGAAAGGGGAAGACTTTGCAAGCCTTGCCCGGGAGTTCTCAAAGGGGCCTGGCCGCAAAGAGGGCGGTGATATAGGGTATGTGAAGAAGGGTGAACTGGACCCTGCCATCGAGGAGGTAGCCTTCAAGCTGAAACCCGGGGAGATCTCAAGACCTGTGGAGACCGATGAGGGAATCCACATACTACAGGCCCTTGAACAAAGGGGAGGGGTGAGGCCCTTTGAGGAGGTGAAGGAAGAGATAAGGGCCATCCTCTTCCAGAAGAAAGGCGAGAGGCTTTACAGGGAGTGGATTGAGGACATGAAGAAGAGATCCTACATAGAGGTGAGATTTTGAGACCAGGCCTTGCCATAACAATGGGTGATCCAGCCGGTGTGGGTCCAGAGATCCTCCTCAAGGTCCTGAGGGATGGGGAGGTATCGGAGATCTGTGAGCCCCTTGTGGTGGGCGATGGCCCCTTCCTCGAAGGGATGGGGAGGAGGCTCTCCATACCTGTCAGGTTTGAAGGGGATACCATCGATGTGGCAGGTTCAAGGTACAGGATCGTCTCCCCTTCAAGGCTCGGGGGGAAGGTGGTCCCCGGGAAACCGATGAGGGAGGCATCCCTTGCCTCCATAAGGTATATTGAAGAGGCCGTCAGGATGGCCCTCGAAGGAAAGGTCCACGGCATCGTCACCTGTCCTGTGAACAAGGAGTCCCTCAAGGCGGTGGGCTTCCCCTTCCCTGGCCATACCGAGTTCCTTGCCCACCTTACAGGGACAAGGGACTTCGCCATGATGATGGTGGGAGGGGGGCTGAAGGTCACCCTTGTCACCATCCACCTCTCCCTGAGGGAGGCCATCGAAGGTGTGAGGAAGGAAAGGGTGTTGAAGACCATAAGGCTCACCCACAGGTGCCTTGTGGACCGCTTCTCCATCCCGGATCCGAGGATAGGGGTCTGCGGTCTAAACCCACATGCAGGGGAGGGAGGCCACTTCGGCAGGGAGGAGATAGAGATCATAGGTCCTGCTGTGGAGGAGGCAAGAAGTGAGGGCATAGATGCCATCGGTCCCCTGCCCTCTGATACAGCCTTCTACAGGGCAAAAAAGGGGGAGTTCCACGGGGTTGTGGCCATGTACCACGATCAGGGGCTCATACCTGTCAAGCTCCTTGCCTTCGGCAGGGCCGTAAATGTCACCCTCGGGCTTCCCATCATAAGGACATCGGTCGACCACGGAACGGCTTACGACATCGCTGGCAGGGGTGTGGCAGATCCATCAAGCCTCCTTGAGGCCATAAGGCTTGCCTCATCGATGAAGGGGAGGGGTTCGTGAGGCTCAAGGGCATAGAGGGCCTGCCAGAGGTTGACCTTTCGGGTCCACTGAAAAGGATCATCATAAAGGGTGCAAGGGAGCACAACCTCAAGGACATAGACCTTGAGATCCCGAGGGACAGGTTTGTGGTCATCACAGGGATAAGCGGTTCGGGCAAATCCACCCTTGCCTTCGACACCCTCTATGCCGAGGGGCAGAGGAGGTACGTCGAATCCCTCTCCACCTATGCAAGGCAGTTCATGGAGAAGCTGGAGAAACCGGATGTGGAATCCATAGAAGGCCTTTCACCTGCCATCTCCATAGATCAGAGGACCGCTTCAAGGGGATTGAGATCAACAGTGGGAACGGTGACAGAGGTCTACAACTACCTGAGGCTCCTCTACACCCACTTCGGCAGACCCTACTGTTACAACTGCGGGAAGGAGATAAGGTCACAGACCCTTGAGGAGATGATAAGGCGCGTTGAGAGGCTTCCTGAGGGGTCCCTCCTCATCGTATATGCCCCCATTGTAAGGGGCAGGAAGGGGGAATACAGGAAGGAGCTTGATGCCCTGAGAAGGGATGGCTTCTCGAAGGTGAGGATAGATGGGGAGATGAGGGATCTCATGGAGGAGATAGTCCTGGACAGGATGAAGCGCCACTACATAGATGTGGTCATCGACAGGCTCTACCTCAAGCCCTCTGTGAGGCAGAGGCTGTCAGAGGCCCTTGAGAGGGCAACGGGCCTTGCCAGGGGGATGGTGCTTGTAGAGTACTACAGGGGAGGAAAGGTGGGATTGAGGCCCTCTGGCTCCATCCTCTTCAACGAGAAGCTCTACTGTGTCGATTGCGGGATAGGCTATCCAGAGATAACCCCCACCTTCTTTTCCTTCAACAGCCCTGACGGTGCCTGCCCTGCCTGCAAGGGCCTTGGTGTGATATCGAGGGTGGAGCTACCTGAGGAAGAGGAACTCCTCCCGGAGGTGGTGGAGGCCGTCTGTGAGGAGTGCAAGGGCACAAGGTTGAGGAAGGAGGCCCTTTACATAAGGATAAGGGGAAGATCCATTGCAGACCTTGCCTCCATGTCGGTAACGGAACTGATGAGGTTCTTGAGGTCCCTGAGATTCAGGAAGGGCATGGAGGAGGTGGGGAGGAAGATACTGAGGGAGATGGTGGAGAGGTTGAAGATCCTTGTGGAGGTTGGTCTTGGTTACCTGACCATGGACAGGCCTGCCTACACCCTCTCTGGAGGGGAATCCAACAGGGTGAGACTCGCCTCCCAGATAGCCTCCGACCTCTCAGGGGTCCTCTACGTCCTTGATGAGCCCACAGTAGGCCTCCATCCAAGGGACAATGTGAGGCTGCTACAGGCCCTGAAGAGGTTGAGGGATATGGGGAACACGGTGATCGTTGTTGAGCATGACGAGGAGACAATACGCTCTGCAGACCACATAATCGATATGGGGCCAGGGGCCGGGGAGGAAGGGGGTGAGGTGGTCTCCCAGGGGACCCTCCAGGATATCATGGAAGATCCCAGATCCCTCACAGGGAGGTACCTCAAGGGTGATCTCACCATCCCTGTTCCGAAGAGGAGGAGGCCAGGAAAGAGACACCTTGTGATCAAGGGTGTGAGGACAAACAACCTCAAGGGCATCACCGTGTCCTTTCCCCTGGGTCTGTTCATCTGCGTGACAGGGGTATCCGGTTCTGGAAAGAGCTCCCTTGTGATGGACACCCTTTACAGGGCCCTTTACAGCCACCTCCATGGTGAAAGGGAAGAAGATGGAAGGTACGAGGCCATAGAGGGCCTGGAATACATTGACAGGGTGATAAACATAGATCAGTCACCCATCGGGAGGACACCAAGGTCCAACCCAGCCACCTACACAGGTGCCTTCACCTTCATCAGGGAACTCTTCTCCATGCTCCCTGAGGCAAGGATGAGGGGATACAGGCCCGGCAGGTTCAGCTTCAATGTGAAGGGGGGAAGGTGCGAGAGGTGCAGGGGGGCAGGGGTGATGAAGGTGGAGATGCACTTCCTGCCGGATGTGTATGTCACCTGTGATCAGTGCAACGGGAAGAGGTACAACCCCGAGACCCTGGCCATAAAGTACAGGGGAAAGGACATATCGAACATCCTTGAGATGACCGTCTCAGAGGCCCTTCAGTTCTTTGAGCCCGTCCCACATCTCAAGAGGAAGCTCTCGGTTCTGAACGATGTGGGTCTTGGCTATATAAGGCTTGGACAGCCTGCAACGACCCTGTCTGGTGGTGAGGCCCAGAGGCTTAAGCTCTCAAGGGAACTCTCGAAGAAGGGGACGGGAAAGACCGTCTACATCCTGGATGAACCCACAACAGGCCTGCACTTCCACGATGTGAAGAAGCTCCTCAATGTCCTCCATGCCCTTGTTGATGCGGGAAACACGGTGATCGTCATAGAGCACAACCTTGATGTTGTGAAGTCTGCAGACTACCTGATAGACCTCGGGCCAGAGGGGGGTGATGAGGGGGGATGGGTGGTTGCCTGCGGGACCCCTGAGGAGGTGGTTGAGGTGGAGGCCTCCTATACTGGCAGGTTCCTCAGGGAAAAGCTTGCCCGGGAGGGTAGCCTGTGTCTGTAAAGGCTATCCATGAGAGGGAGATGGTTGTGGACTTCGAGAAGATCGTCCCGGAGGGGAGGACCCTGGGAAGGTACAGGGGGAAGGTGGTATTTGCCTACGGGGTCCTTCCAGGGGAAAGGGCCCTTGTGGAGGTGAAGAAGAGGAAGAGGACCTATCTACTCTGCAACCCGAAGGAGATCCTCAAGGCCTCCCCCCTGAGGAGGGAACCCCTTGAAGACCATTACCTCAGTTGCTCTCCCTGGCAGATCATGGGCTATGAAGATCAACTGAGGTTCAAGGAGGAGATCCTGAGGGAGGTATTCTACCAGATGTCAAAGGAGTCTGTAGAGATCGATGGGTTTCACCCCTCACAGGAGACCTGTGGATACAGGACAAAGATAGAGTACTCCTTCACCGTTCAGGATGGAAGGATCGCCCTTGCCTTCCATGAGAGGGGCAACCCCTTCAGGAAGATACCCCTTAAGGAGGGCTGTATCCTCGGAAGCGAAAGGATGAACAGAGTGGCCCTTTCCATCGTGGATCTCCTCAACGAAAGGGGGGTGAGGATCGATGACCTAAAACACCTGGTTGTGAGGGAGAGCAAGGGAAGGGGGGAGCTCATAGCCACCCTCTTTGTGAAGAGCAAGGAGGTGGAGCCATCCGTCATGGAGGACCTTGAAGGGCTGGATGGTTTCATCCTCGCCTATTCGGATCCCCTCTCCCCCACATCGGTCCTTACAGAGACCCTTGCCACAAAGGGCAAGACCCACCTTGAGGAGGTGATCCTCGGCAGGCCCTTCCTCTATCCCTTCAATGGCTTCTTCCAGAACCACATACCCCTCTTCGAGAGGTCCATAGAGGAGATGAGGAAGTGGGTGGATGGGGCGGGAAGGGTGGTTGAGCTTTACAGCGGTGTGGGTGTGATAGGGCTTCTTGTCAAGGATCTCTGCAAGGAGGTCTATGCCGTTGAGTCCGATCCTGTCTCATCCGAGTATGCGGCAATGAATGCAAGGAGACTGGAGGTGGAAGGATACAGGATCATCGAGGGGATGGCAGAGGATGTGGATGAGGAACTCCTCTCAAGGGCAGGGGTACTTCTCCTTGATCCTCCAAGGGCAGGGGTCCACAAGAAGGTGATAAAGAGGATACTCCGTGCAAGACCGGAGAGGATCATCTACCTCTCATGCAACCCTGCAACCCAGGCAAGGGACTACAGCCTCCTCAAGGGGCTCTACACCATAAGGAGCCTTCAGGGCTTTGACTTCTATCCCCAGACACCACACCTCGAATCACTCCTTGTGATGGACCTCAGGGTTTAACGGGAAGGCAGCCACACCCTTCCCTCCTCTATGATGTGGATCACCTCCCATCCCCTCCTTGCAAGGGCCATCCCTATAAACCTCCTGTGACACCTCCAGGGAAGCCTCTCGGAACAGAGAAAGGCCGTTGTCTTCTCCCTTCCAAGGGTCTCGAGCAACCCGATGGCCTCTTTGAACTCCTCCCTCTCCATGTAGGCCTCGTATCCACCCCTCCTGTATCCCCCGAGTTCCCTTCCCATGTAGATGTACTCGATCCCCTCCGATTCAAGAAGATCCTTCAGGTTCTCCCTCTTGAAGTGCTCGTATCTGCTCGTTGGAAACCGTCTCACGTCCACAACCCGCTCTATCCTGTATGCCTTCAGGACCTTCAGGAACTCCTCCGGTCCCCTTGAGCTGGTCCCTATGGAGTAGATGGTCTCAGGAGAGGAGGTGGACATTGCCGATCCTTACATCCCTCAACCCCTTTGACTCGGCTATGGCCTTGCACCTCAGGGCATGTCTCCTCGATGTTGTGGGGAGGTCCTTCATGTAGAAGTGGGGATAGAAGGCAAGGAGGGCATATGGTATCCCTGGATCAAGGGATGCTATGAAACCCGCAATCCCCTCAACCTCCTCTTCGTCTATGTAGCCAGGCACAAGGAGGGTGCTGGCAACAAGGAGGGGAGGATCGGGTCTCTCCCCCACCCACCTGGAAAGGGTCCTGAAGTTTTCTATGGTCCTTCTGTTTGTCTGGCCGCAGAGGACAAGGCTCACCTCCTCACTCCATGCCTTGAGGTCAAACTTTATGCACCCCCCTGAGGGGAGCGACAGGTCCACCATGGCCTTGAGATAGGCGGGGTTCATGGTGCCGTTTGTCTCCCAGCATATGCGCAGTATCCTCCCCCTGGCCCTCTTGATGGCGATCCTTGATGTTGCTATGGCATGGGGCAGCTGTGGTGTGGGGTCTCCACCGAAGTAGCAGATGCAGCTTGTCCTCTCATCCACGGCACCTGCAAGCTCCTCGGCACTTACACGGCCGCCCCTGAGGGTCTCCTCCCTGAAGTGCCAGTTCTGACAGTAGAGACAGTTGAAGGAGCAGGCATGGTAGAATACGGCAAGGTTCCTGTAGCCGAATTCAGGTCCAGGTGAGTGGCAGTACCTGGGATAACCCCTCCCAGTTCCTCCCGGGCATACCCAGTCGGCCACACAGTTTGTGGGCAATGGATCGTGGTACCAGTAGAGATTTCCCCCCTCCCTCGTT
>WGFJ01000067.1 GCA_015492305.1 Deltaproteobacteria bacterium | reverse complement strand
GCCTGCCTTGGTGCGAAGAGGACCCCCCTCTTCTTGAAGCCCCCTTCGGTCATGCCGTCGATAAGGATGTTCACATCGTTTGAGTGGTCTATGTGGCTGTGGGTGAGGATGAGGCCATCAAGGGTGGTGATGTCTATCTTTGGCCTTGAGGTGGCACATCTCACAAGGGTTCCTGGCCCTGGATCAAGGATGATCCTCTTCCCCTCACCGAAGATGTAGATCCCCCCTGAGGCCCTCAACTGCTTTGCCACGACATAACGGGCCCCTGCTGTGCCAAGGAACTTGATAAAGGGAGGTTCCAAGGTTAACCCCTGACCACTTCGAGATCAGGTATCCTCAACTCCCTTGCCCACGCCTCTCCACAGAGTTCATGGATGGCCTCTTCAAGGGGTCCTTTCCACGGGAGCCCTCTCCTCTTGAGGCTCCTCAGATCCCTCCTCAGCCTCTTTGCCCTTGCGATCTTCCCTCTGCCAGAGGGGTCCTCCTCGACACAGGGTGCCCTGTTACCCTCGTGGAAGAGGTCAAGGATGGAACCAAGGGAGAGGAGGAAGAAACCTTCCCTCTCCTCCTCCTTGAGGACCCATCTTGAGCGACTGGAAAGGGTTTCGATCATCCTGTGCCACCTCTCCATCTTCTGGATCAGGAGCAGGCTGTTGAAGATGGTCTTGTTGGTCCTGAAGGGAAGGGGTGTATCCTTCAGTGCGTCCTTGAGAAGGGAGTCGTTTCCCCTGTCTACCCTTTCCGCTATCTCTTCCACAAGGAGCCATACCTCCTTGTTGGCCAGGGCATCAAAGCGCATCTCCCAGTAGAGGTGGCGAAGCATCCTGGTTGAGAAGGTTGTGACCATCTTCAGGGGGATGAAGTAGTTGTGGGCGATGGTATCTGCAGCAAGGTGACTCAGGTAGCCGTAGGCGAAGGCCTTCTGGGGGTCCCTTTCGGCCCTCTTGAGGATCTTGAAGCCCATCCTCCAGTTGTGGCAGTGCTGGAGTTCAGGGACAAGGTTCTTGCCGATCACTATATCTGCATTTATGCACCCGTAGAGGTAGTCAAAGGGGAACCTCCCGATGATCTCCCTCACAGCCGGTGAGAGGAGGAAGAGGTTATCAAGGACCCTTGAACCCAGTTCAAGGTGGGTGGCTGCGCCCCATGCAAGGGCAGGCTCCGGGAGGAAGAAGATGGTAAGGAAAAGGATAAGGGGTATGGTCAGCATACCCATTAGTGTACTACAAACAGAGGTCCTTGAAAAGGGATTCAACACTAAGGGGGATAGGGGCCTTCGGGCAGGTCTTCCACACCCTCCAGGAGATCCTTTATTGCAGAGACCCTGAGGAGGACCTCGGTGTAATCGAGTTCTCCCCTTTCTATCCTGTCCATGGCCTCTTCAAGTTCCCTGGTCAGTTCATCGCTGGTGTATCCGGGATAGTGCTCCCTGAGGTAGCTATAGACCTCTATGCCCATCTTCGTGGGTATGAGCCTTCCCCTCACCTCCCTTACATAGCCCCTCTCAAGGAGGGTCTGTGTGATGTGTGCATAGGTTGAGGGTCTTCCAAGGCCCCTTTTCTTCATCTCATGGATGAGCATCCCCTGGGTGAAGGGAAGGACCCCTGGGACCTCCCTGTACCCCTTGCCGGTGAGACGGAGCCCTTCCCCTTTCTCAAGCACCCTGAAGGTGGGCAGCAGCAGGTCAAAACCCCTTTCCACCACCCCGGTTACGACCTCCTCTTCATGGGTATAAGGGGGCAGTTCCAGGCGGAACCTCTCGGTAAGGACCCTTGCCGGTCTCATCTGGGAGGCCATAAAGCGCTGGAATATCAGTTCGTACAGCCTCAGGGCCTTCCATGGCTCCTTCAGGTCTATAAGCCCTGCGGTGATGGAGAGCCGGAGGTTTGAAGGCTCCAGGGGCCTTGTGGGTCTTATGCACTCATGGGCACCGCCTGCATCCCAGGCCCTGGGGTGGAAGTACTCCTCCCCGAACCTCTCGGTTACATAGGGCCTTGCCACAAGGTATCTGCCTGCCTCAGAGACCCTTGTTGAGTCCGTCCTGTGGTATGTTATGAGCCCTGTTTCAAAGAGGTTCTGGAGTATTGCCATGATCCTGGTGCCTGGAAGGTGCAACCTCTCGCTTCCATCCTGAAGTAAGGTGTCCGTTGAATAGGGTGGAAGGGGGTTCTTCTCGGCAACCTGAGGGCAGCAAAGCCCCATCCTTGCCTCTTCAAGTCTTCTGTAGATCTCCTTTCCCCTGGCAGGGTCCTCTATCTCGATCCTGAAGGGATAGCCATTGACCTCGAAGAGGATCTCCCCCTTCTTCTGTTTCGATTCCCTGTGCCTGTCTATCACCCAGCCAAGAACAGGTGTCTGGACCCTCCCTGCAGAGAACCACTTCCTCTTGAAGGCCCTCCACAGGATCCGTGAGAGACCAAAGCCTACCCACCTGTCCAGTATCCTCCTGACGAGCTGGGCCTTAACCCGGTCTTGATCGAAGTGCCTCGGGTTCTCAAGGGCCTTGAGAAATGCCTTTCTGGTGACTTCGTGGAATTCGATGCGCCTCACATTCTCATTGAAGGGCCTCAGGAGGACAAGGAGGTCATAGGCTATCTTCTCCCCCTCTGCATCCGGGTCTGTGGCTATGAGGATATCGTCCATCTCGTAGCCCATCT
The DNA here is from genome assembly GCA_015492305.1 of Deltaproteobacteria bacterium. Lineage (GTDB taxonomy): Bacteria > Desulfobacterota > GWC2-55-46 > S146-80 > S146-80 > S146-80. Next base: position 4,189 of record WGFJ01000067.1, on the reverse strand, counting down.
CCCTGAGTCCCTCGACGATCTCAAACCTGTCCTGGATCCTTCCCCTGCACCTTTCCCTGAGATACCTGAGATCTGTGTGCTGGATCCCTTCTTCCCTGCAGACCTTTATGGTGTCATAGATGGGTATGTATCTCCCTCCCTCCTCCCTGACCCCGAAAAGGCCCTCGTCTGTTACAAGGTCAAGGAGGTGACCAAGGGATGCGGTGATCACCAGGAACCTCTCACCCAGGGGGACCTCATAGGCCATGGTCTCCCTTACAAGCCTTATCTGAGGCCTTCCGAAGAAGCCTGCAATGGTCCTTGCCTTGTTGGGCGACTCTACCACTATGAGGGTTGCCCTGAAGGGTTCCCCTTCCAACCTTCTGGCCCCTTTCCTCTCCTCCTCTATATCCTTTATCAGACCTGCCATATCCACCTCTTCCAGGGGTCTGAACTCAACATCTGACTGCATGAAGTATGTGCTGAGCCTCTTTCTCAGGGATCTGAAGGCCTTTTTGTCGGAGTAAAGCAGCACGGAAAGCCCCCTTGCCATCCTACCACCTGTAAGGCGTGAGGTCCTTCCAGAGGCCTGTACATAGGCGTTGGCATCCCCTGTTACAAGGAAGAGTTCCCCATCCCTGTGGAGGAGGGAGATATCCTCTGAATCGGCAATCCTCTTAAGGAATTCCCGGTCCCTCAGGAATCCCTCAAGGAAGGACCTTATCTCCTGGAGCCTTTCCTTTATCCTCGGGTACCTATCAAGGTCCTTGGCCTTCAGGGTAAGGTACCTCCTCAGGTATGCCGTGTATTCCATGGCCTTGAGGCGGTCCTTCTCCTCGAAGATGTTGAGGAGGGTGAGGAGTACGGAGTAAAGGAGAGGTGGTTCAGGGGTCAGGCGGATGGGGAAGGACTGTTTGGGCACATCGAGGAAGATGGCGTACCTTATCACCTCAGGGAGGTCGATCCCCCTCACAAGGGGGTTTGCCATGTGGGATATGCCGATGGCAACATGGAAATCTCCTTTTTTCAGGATCTCATAGAGTTCCCGGGGTTCGTGCTCCAGGTAGCTTACAGCCCTGATCCCCCTCTTCCTGTAGAATCGGGCCACCTCTTCAACCTTCTCCTTCCCGTAGAAGGCGGATAGATAGACAAGGCCACCCCTTCCAAGCCTCCTTATGAGCCGTGCCGACTCCTCCATTGCCTCTGCAAGGTCCCTTACAGGGCCTGCAACATCCACGATGTTCCTTATCCCTGTAACGGCCCTCTGGATATCAAAGCCAAGGAGGTTCCTGAAGAGGGTAACCCTCCTGCCCCGGGGCTTGAGGGTTGCCGAAGAGACTATGAGGACCGTATCCAACTTCTTCCTGAGGCTGGAGAGGTCCTCCTTTTCGGGCCTCAGGGCCTTTTCTATCTCTCCATGGGAGAAGCCCAGGAGCCTGAAGAGGTTGTCTATGTTCCTTGATCTCTTGAGGAAGGCATCCGTGTCATCTATGAAGATAAAGCCAAACCTGAAGTTCATCAGCTTTTCTATGTTCCTGTGAAAGAAGGCATTTGTTCCACAGAGGATATCGAAATCCCCGGCAAGGAACTGTTCCTTCACCCTTCTGGATTCATAGAAAAGGACCCTTTTCCTTGTGCCGAGCCTCTCCATCAGCTGGCCCAGCCTTTCAGAGGCCTGATGGGAGAGCATCCTGGTGGGGAATATGAAGAGGGACCTCTTCTCCAGGAAAAGGGAGGTCACAAGGCCAAAGGTGGTCTTCCCCACACCGGTTGGAGCGACCATTGCAAAGGACCTTCCCATGAAGACCCGCTTTGCCCAGAGCCTCTGAAGGCCCCAGGGCCTTGAACCCATTGCCTTCTCGAAGAAGGCCTCAAAGTCGCGAAGCCTTCTCTCTGTCTCGCAATATGGCCGCAGCCCCTTGAGCCTCTTAAGGGTGGCCAGGGCACCGCACACATCCTCCACCTCTTGAGGCAGGCATCCAGGGCAGGGAAGGCCCTTCAAGAGCCTCCCGTCGCCTATGGCCCCGTTACAGTTCGGGCAGCCCCTCCTGATGATGAGGAGATCCACACATCCCTCCTTGGGTTCCTATGGGGATCATACCCCATTGACCGTGGCCCTTCAACCACTATCCACGGGGAGAATTTGTTTGACAAACCCTGGCTTTTGTGTATACTGCTTATCTTCTAAAGACCTGGAAAGGGGTAAGACAATGGTGAAGACGACCTTTTTGAAGTCCATAAAGAAACAGCTCCTTAAGATGAGGCAGGACCTCCTCACCCATATAGAGAAGGATGTGCGCACAGAGAGTGACACCTCCAGGTTCGAGATAGGGGATATATACGATCAGGCAAGCAGCGAGAGGGAGAGGGAGTTGAACCTCATCCTCGGTGACAGGGACAGGCAGAAGCTCAAGGAGATAGACGAGGCCCTGAGGAGGATAGATGAGGGCACCTACGGCATATGTGAGGAATGTGGGGAGCCCATCGAGGAGAGGCGTTTGAGGGCGATGCCCTTTACAAGGGTGTGCATCGATTGCAAGACGCGGGACGAGAGGGAACACGGGAAGAGGAAGGTCTACGAGGGGCCGGAGTTCATAGGAAGGCCTGACATGACGGAGTTCGAAGAAGAGGAATGAAGGGATTAGCCCTCCTCCTTTCCATCCTGTTCACCCTCCTGTTACCATCCCACCCATCTGCCAAGGAGTTCAGCAAGACCCGCATCCTCATGGGCACCTTTGTGGAGATAAAGGCCTATGGGGATGAGAGGCAAACCGTTCTCAGGGCCATAGACAGGGCCTTTTCCGAGATGGAGAGGCTTGAGAAGATGATGAGCAACTACAGGGAGGATAGTGAGGTCTCCCTTGTGGAGAGGATGGCCCCGGAGGAGGTGGAGGTCTCTCCAGAGCTTTTTGAGGTGGTCTCAAAGGCCGTGAAGGTGTCGCGGCTTTCCGATGGGGCCTTCGATATCACAGTAGGTACCCTTGGCAGGGTCTGGGACTTCGAGAGGGGCAGGGTCCCTGAGAGGAAGGAGCTTGAGGCCCTTCTTCCCCTTGTGGACTACAGGGAGATAGAGCTCATACCGGAAAGATCGGCCATAAGGCTTGAGAGAAAGGGTATGAGCCTTACCCTTGGCGGGATAGCCAAGGGTTACATAGTGGACAGGGCGATGGAGGTCCTCAGGTCCGAAGGGATAGGGGATGCCCTCATCAATGCAGGTGGAGACATAAGGGTGATGGGGAAGGGAAAGAGGTGGCGTATCGGCATCCAGCATCCGAGAAAGAGAAATGGGCTCCTTGGGATCATAGAGCTATCGAATGGTGCTGTTGCCACCTCCGGAGACTATGAGAGGTTTTTTATCAAGGACGGCGTAAGGTACCACCACATCCTCGATCCCAGGACAGGCATGCCTGCCCGGGGGGTGGAAAGCGTTACCATCCTTGCCCCTGAGGCCTGGTATGCCGATGCCCTTGCCACCGCGGTATTCGTCATGGGCAGGCAGAGGGGTATGAGGCTTATAGAGGGGCTGGAAGGGGTGGAGGGGATGGTGGTCGATGACAGGGGAAGGGTCTGGATGTCTCCTGGCTTCAAGAGGCTCTTTAAACCCCTTTGAGGCTACCTGCCTTTCTGGTAGATCATCACCGCCTTGTTGTGATCCTTCAGGGTCCTTGAAAAGTAGTGGGAGCCGTCGTTCTTTGAGACGAAGTAGAGGTAATCCACAGGGGCAGGCCTTACAGCGGCAATGAGGGATGATAGACCGGGATTGGATATAGGGCCGGGAGGAAGCCCCTTTACCACATAGGTGTTGTATGGACTGGGGTACCGGAGGTCATCCTTCCTCAGATCTCCATCAAAGGATGGAAGGCCATAGATGACGGTTGGATCACTCTGGAGTTTGAGCCCCCTCTGCAGACGGTTGTGGAAGACCGCAGAGATGAGGGGTTTCTCCTCTTCCAGTATGGCCTCCTTCTCTATGATGGAGGCAAGGGTTACCACCTCCCTCATGGTGAGGCCCATCTTCTTTGCATCCCCTTCCACCTTCCTGTATGCCCTCCTGAAGGCGGCTACCATCTTCCTTATGATCCCCTCAGGACCCATGAGCCTGTTGAAGCGGTAGGTATCCGGGAAGAGGTATCCCTCGAGGCTATCCCCCTCAAGACCAAGGGACCTTATGAAGTCCCTGTCACGGGCAAGGTGCAGGAACTCCTCCCTG
>WGFJ01000066.1 GCA_015492305.1 Deltaproteobacteria bacterium | reverse complement strand
TACGGAAGGCAGGGGAGTATATGGAGGAGAAGGGTTGCAGGTACGTCCTCTTCGGCCACACCCATGAACCGAGGATACACCTTGTGGATGAAGCTGGAGGGGGAAGGTTCTACATAAACACCGGCACCTGGAGGCGGAGGATCGTGATGGGTGAGCCGAGGAAGAGGGTCGTTCCCTTCGCCCCCCTAAAGACCATAAGCTACGCCCTCTTCTACGAGGGATGGGAGAGGGAGCGGACGGGAAGGGACTTCGAGGTATGGGACGGATCGGTAGGGATGTAGAGGGGGTACCCCTCAAAGAGACCTTCTTCAGGAGGGTCTTCCTTGCAGCGGCCCTGGCCAATGGAGGAGGGGCGGGTGCCCTCCTCCTCTTCCACCGGAGGATCCTTGAGATGGGAGGGGTGGCCTTCCCTCCCTACCAGGAGTATCCCGTCTTTCCCGCCTTCTTCCAGTCCGCCGCTGCCCTGTCCATGGTATTCGGGATCGGCTACTACATGGTCTACAGGAGGCCCCTTGAAAACCTGGGGATCATAAAGATAGGGCTGTGGGGAAAGCTCATCTTCGCTCTCCTCATCATCTACTACACGGCCTTCATGGATCTGTCGCCCCTCTTCCTCCCTGCCGGCCTCTTCGACCTTACCTTTGCCTTCCTCTTCGGCCTCTACTGCATGAAGCACAGCGGGACCTTCACACCCGATGGACCAATCGGCCCCGGGGAGAAGGAGGCCCTCATCCTCTACTTCTCCATGACCGATCAGGCAGAGCGTGTGGCAGAGGCGATGGGAAGGAGGCTTAAGGAGAGGGGATGGAAGGTGGAGTCGGTGAGGATAGAACCGGAATCAGACCTTTTCACCTTCCCCTTCCGCAGCCCTCTCCAGTTCTTCCGCATCACATGGCTTGTCATAGCAAACAGGAAGGTCCCCATAAGGCCCGTATCCATCCCTGAAGGGAGGTACTCCCTCGTCATCATCGGAGGGCAGACATGGTGGGTGAACCTTTCGCTACCTGTGAAGGCCCTCTTCCGGATGGAAGGGGCAAAGGGGCTTCTGGAGGGAAGGGATGTGGTAACCTATGTGGTCTGCAGGGGGCTGTGGAGACGGAGCCTGGCCCAGCTGAACCACCTGGTGAGGGGGGCAGGGGGAAGGGTGGTGAGGACAGGCCACTTCACCCATCAGGGCAGGGACCCCATGAGGTTCATAACCATGGCCGTCTACCTACTCACCGGAAGGGAGCCAGGCTTCTACCACTACGGCCTCGGAGAGTCGGCCATAAACAGGGCTGAAGGGCTCATAGATGAGGTCCTGAAAGGGAGGGAGTGATGGAAGGGGGGCCCTTCACGGCACTCATGGAACTCCTCAGCTTCAACAGGGGCCCACTCATGTATGCGGGTGGTGTGGCCCTTTACAGCGCCATGCTTGTGCTGCTCCAGTCCATCCAGTTCTACCTCATGACGAGGTATGAGGAGAACCACGGGGCATCCCTCGCAGTCCTTGCCCTTGTCTTCCTCCCTCCCCTGAGTATTGTCGGGCTCTACCTCTTTGCGGTCACGAGGAACGGCTCCCCCGTGGCAACCCTCGTGGCAACCGCCATTGTAACGATCCTGTGGGTGGCAGGTGGTATGCTCCCGAGGCTGGTGATGGAGAGGGAAGATCTCGAGGCCCCGCCCATCTTCGAGGGGAGCGCAACCCTTGCAACCCTCCTTGTGATGACCATCCTTTCCTACCTCATCCTGTGAAGATGGATGCCCTCTACGATGCAGTGGTGATCGGTTCCGGTTTTGGAGGGTCTGTGGTGAGCTGTCGGCTCTCTGAGGCAGGCCTTGCGGTCCTGCTCCTTGAGAGGGGCAGGGAGTACCCTCCTGGAGGCTTCCCGAGGGGGATACACAGCCTGAGATCCGCCTTCTGGGACCCTGATGACGGCCTCTACGGGCTCTACGACTACAGGAGTTTCAGGGAGATAGACATCCTCACGGCAAGCGGCCTTGGCGGAGGTTCCCTCATCTACTCGAGCATCTCCATAGAGAAGCCTGAAGGGACCTTTGCAGGGTGGCCCCTGTCGAGGAAGGACCTTGAGCCCTACTACAGGAAGGCAAGGGAGGTGCTCAGGCCCTCTGCCTACCCCTTTGATCGCACCCCCTACAGGGAGACACCAAAGACCATGGCCATGAAGAGGGCGGGTGGGGAGAGGTGGTTCCTCCCGGACATAGCCGTCACCTGGGGGAAGGGGCCAGGGCTGGAGGAGGAGAACGATTACGGGGTCATCCAGAGGGGATGCACCCTCTGTGGTGAGTGCACGGCAGGCTGCAACTACGGGGCGAAGAACTCCCTCAACCTCAACTACCTTGCCCTTGGAAGGAGGAAGGGCCTTGAGATAAGGACAGGCCACATAGCAGAGAGGATAGAGCCAACAGGGGATGGTTACAGGGTCCACTACAGGCTGATCCATGGGGAGAGGGGCAGCGTGAGGGGAAGGGTGGTGATCCTTTCGGCAGGCAGCCCCGGCTCGGTGGAGATCCTCCTCAGGAACAGGGACCTGTACAGGACCCTGCCTGGGGTGAGCAGGAGGCTCGGCCACGGGTTCTCCGCAAACGGTGACTTTGTAACCGCCTCCTTCAGAGGCAGGGACCCTGTAGAGCCCACAAGGGGGCCTGTGATAACCTCTGCCATAGGATACGAGTGGGGCATGGTGGAGGACGGGGGGATACCGGACTTCCTGGCATGGTACATGGAGGGCCTCATACCCTCGCCGGGATCGGCAGAGGGCGTCCTGAAGGGCCTCATCCGCTACATAGGCAGGAGGCTTGGACTTGTGAGGGAGACGAGGATAGGGGACGATGTGGCGAGCATCCTTGAGGGGGAGAATGTGGTGAGGAAGATGCTCCCCTTCCTGTGCATGGGCCTTGACAGGGGGGATGGCAGGATCTACCTTGCCGGTGATGGGAGGCTTGAGGTCTCATGGAACTTCAGGGGAAACAGGCCCATCTTCAAGCGGATGATGGAAGAGACCGGGAGGCTTGCCAGGGCCCTTGGAGGGGAACTGAAGGTCAACCCCCTGTGGTTCATGAAGAAGATCATAACCGTCCATCCCCTGGGAGGATGCGCAATGGGAGGGTCCCCTGAAGAAGGGGTCGTGGACCCTGAGGGGGAGGTCTTCGGCTACAGGGGGCTCTATGTGGTGGATGGCTCCATCATGCCCGGGCCTGTGGGTGTGAACCCGTCACTCACGATAGCGGCCGTGGCAGAGAGGGCCGCAGAGGGCATCCTCTCGAGGCCTATCAGGGCTCGTGAGGTCTGATGTCCTTTATCATGAGCCTCAACCGCCTCATCCCGTCCCATTCGTCCACGAAGGGGGTGAAGGCAAGGTTCAGGTGCTGGGAGGCCCTGGGGAGGGACGCACCATTGCCCATCCTGAAACCGATGGCATCGAAGAACCTGCCGCCCTTCTCAAGGTATATGTTGAGGTGATCATCACCGACGATCCTGCTCCTCATGATCCTGATCCCCTCAAAGGCAAGGACGGGTTCAGGGTTTCCAACACCATGGGGGGTGAGGAGTTCCATCTCCTCCACGGTCCTCTCCGAAAGGTCCCCTGGCTCCACCATGGCATCTATCCAGATCTCCCGGGCAGGGATGTGGGGCAGGTGGGTCTCAAGGGCATCCATCAACCCTTCCTCAAGGCTCCTCACCATCTCCTCCCTCACCGTGAACCCTGCGGCAAGCTCATGGCCACCGAAGCCCTCAAGGAGGTGTGAACACCTCCTGAGGCACTCCACCACATCGCACCCCTCAACCCCTCGAACAGAGCCCCTCCCCTTTCCACC
>WGFJ01000065.1 GCA_015492305.1 Deltaproteobacteria bacterium | reverse complement strand
TTGCAAGGGAGGCAGGGGATGCACTTAAGAGGATAGTGGGCCACATAGATGCCATATCCTCCATGATAGAGCAGATAGCAACCGCCACAGAGGAACAGTCCACAGCAACAGACCAGATAAGCGGAGACATCGAAACAGTGGCAGAGATAACGAAGCAGACGGCAGGATCGGTAGAGGAGGTATCAAGGATGAGCTCAGAGATGGCAAGGCTGGCCAGCACCCTTGAGGACCTTGTATCCCGCTTCAGGGTAGAAGAGAAGAGGATTGCTACCACGGCCCAGGAAGAGGAGAGGGAACCACAGATGATGGTGGTAGGGGCAGAAGGGTATTGATGGGGGAGACTATTTACAGGGGGGTGAGGATATGTTAAATTTCCATACCCATGGACAGGAAGCCCTTCAGGAACATAGGCTTTGTATCCACAAGGATAGCCGGCACAGATGGCGTGTCCCTTGAGATAGAGAAGTGGGCCACCGTCCTTGAGAGGAAGGGCTACAACTGCTTCTACTTTGCAGGGGAGATCGACAGGCCATCTGAAAGGTCCTTCCTCGTCAAGGAGGCCCACTTCGAAGATCCAACAATAAGGAAGATCACAGAGGAGTGCTTTGGCAGGAGGTCAAGACCCAAGGAGATAACAAAGCTCATCCATGAGCTAAGGGATTTTTTCAAAGAGAAACTCTATGAGTTTACAAGGTCCTTCGACATAGACCTCATCATCCCTGAGAATGCCCTGGCCATCCCCTTAAACATCCCCCTTGGCCTCGGGATAACAGAATTCATCGCAGAAACGGCCTTCCCCACCATTGCCCATCACCACGACTTCTACTGGGAGAGGAACAGGTTCCTTGTAAGTGGCGTCAAGGACTACCTCCACTGGGCCTTTCCACCCGATCTTCCCACCATAAGGCATGTGGTAATAAACTCCATAGCAAGTGAACAGCTCAGCCACAGAAAGGGGATCTCAAACACCATCATACCCAATGTCTACGACTTTGCCACACCTCCACCACCGAAAAAGGACCACTGCAGGGAACTGAGGGAGATGATCGGTCTGAAAGATGGGGATCCCTTCGTCCTCCAGCCCACAAGGGTGATCCCGAGGAAGTGGATAGAGAGATCGGTTGAGATAGTCTCGCAGCTCAAGATGAAGAACAGGATCCTTGTCATAACCCATGCAACGGGCGATGAAGGTGACCTCTATGCAAGAAGGGTAAGGGAATATGCGGAAAACCTCGGTGTAAGGCTTGTATTCCTCGAGGACCTGGTAGGAACGGAAAGGGAGATAGGGAGAAAGGGAAAGAGGTTCACCATAGGCGAGGTCTATCAATGTGCCGATCTTGTCACCTATCCCTCCGGTTACGAGGGCTTTGGAAACGCCTTCCTTGAGGCCGTCTACTACAGGAAGCCCCTTGTTGTGAACAGGTACTCCACCTACATCGTTGACATAGAACCAAAGGGCTTCGATGTTATAGCCATCGATGGCTTCACCGAGAGGGAGGTGATAGAGAGGATAGAAGAGGTACTCTCCGATGAGAGGAGGAGGGAGGAGATGGTGGAGAAGAACTACAGCCTTGCCCTGAGGCACTTCTCCTTCGAGATCCTTGAAGAGGGGCTAATGCACCTCATCTACCTCCTGGAGCACAGATCATAGGGATGAAGAATCTGAATATAGCCCTCCTCCACTACAGCTGCCCCCCTGTTGTTGGTGGGGTCGAAGAGGTGGTAAGGCAGCAGGCCTCCCTCTTCCGAAGGTACTTCAACAATGTGAAGGTCTTCGCAGGTACAGGTGGTCATTTCGGGGAGTGCCCTGTAGAGATAAACCCCCTCCTGGGATCGAGGAACAAAAGGGTCCTCAAGGCCCACAGGATGGCCATGGAGGGGGAAGTAAAGCCCCTTGAGACCCTTTCAAAGGAGATATACCGCTACCTTGAAGAGGAGCTCAAAGACTTCGATATCCTCATAGCCCACAATGTGCTCACCATGCCCTACAACCTGCCCCTCACCATGGCTGTAGCAAGGCTCGGGCGGGAAGGGATCATAAAGGTGGTGAGCTGGAATCATGACTCACCCTACTTCTACAGGGACCATCCCCCATATCTGCTCAGGCATCCCTGGAGGATGCTGAAAGAGACCGTTGCCCGTGTGGAGTATGTGGTCATCTCGGAGAGCAGGAAGAGGCAGTTCTCAAGGCTCTACGGAACAGGGAAGCACCTTACCGTCATACCAAACGGCATAGACCCCATTGAGTTCTTCCGCCTTGATCCTGTCACGGTACGGCTCATAAGGGAAGAGAGGCTCTTTGAGAGGGAACTTGTCCTGGTCCAGCCATGCAGGCTGCATCCGAGGAAGAACATCGAGACATCGATAAGGGTTACCCAGGCACTGAAGGGGATGGGCGTGGATGTGGTGCTCATCGTCACCGGTCCCCATGATCCACACAGGGAAAGGGACATGGATTACCACAGGAGGCTGAAGGCCCTCATCAAGGAACTAAAGGTGGAAAGGGAGGTCCTCATCCTCGCAGATTATACATTCAGAAGTGGTGAGCGGCTCCTTCCTGACAGGATAACGACACGGGACCTCTACCTCATCTCAGATGCCCTCTTCTTTCCAAGCTATCAGGAAGGCTTCGGTATACCCCTCCTTGAGTCGGGGATGATAAAGCTTCCCGTCATATGTTCAAAGATACCTCCCCACACGGAGATAGGCAGGAGGGATGTGTGCTACTTCGAACTCACCGATGCACCGGAAGAGGTGGCAAGGAAGGTCATCGCCTTCCTGAAGGGCCTGAAGCCCCATCGCCTGTTCAGAAGGACTGTAAGGGAATACGTCTGGGATAACATCTATCACCATCACCTCCTCCCCTTCCTCAACGATATAAGGGACTGAAGAGCCAAAAGAGGCCACGGACGAGAAGGGCTGCAAAGAGCCCTGTCATGACGGTTGCAAGGCAGATGAGGCCTGTCCTTCTCCACCCAAGCTCTCTTGAGAGGGCAGCCAGTGTTGCCACACATGGGATGTAGAAGACAACAAAGACGGTGAATACCATGATCTGCACCGCCGACATGACGGAAGAGACATCCATGGTGCCAAGGGCCTGGAAGAGCATGATCATGGAGAGTTCCTTCCTGAGGATCCCGAATATGAGGGTAGTCCCGACCGCCTGAGGGACACCAAGCAGAAAGGTGAGGGGCTGAAGGAGCCTGTTTACAGCCACATCCCCTCCGGTGTACTCAAGGATGCTGAGGACGATACTGCCAGCAATAAGGATAGGCCATGCAACAAGGACAAACTCCCTCAACCTGAACCAGGTCTTGGTAAGGACCGCCTTTAAGACAGGGAGTCTGAAGGGCGGGATCTCAAGGATAAGACCTGGTGTAACCTCCGGGATGATATGGGTTGTCAACCTGCCGGCAAGGGCTATAATGAGGATGTTGAAGAGGTAGATGGACAGGGCCGCAATGGGTCCGATGTAGGCAGCAACAAGCCCGTATATGACGGTTGTCCTTGCAGCGCAGGGCACCATCACCGCAAGGAAGGCAGTGACCAGCCTGTCCCTCTCTGTCTCAAGCACCCTTGTTGCCATGACAGCAGGCACACTGCAGCCGTAGCCAAGGACAAAGGGAAGAACCGACTTTCCGTGGAGGCCGATCCTGTGCATGAAGGCATCCATGAGGAAGGCCATCCTCGACAGGTAGCCTGTATCCTCAAGGAGTGCCATGCCCACAAGGAAGGGGATGAGATAGGGCATAACTATCCCTATCCCCCCTGCCAGACCCTCTGTAAGGCCCTTGAGGAGATAGAAGGAAAGCCCCTCTCCCATCCGGCCCTCCATCCACCCTATGAGGGACTCGAAGGCCGACACTATAGGGTCCTCGATGTTCCTCCCCGTTATGAAGACACCGTAGAAGAATCCCACAAGTATGGAGATGAGGAAGATGTACCCCCAGTACCTGTGCATGAGGAAGTCATCCACCCTGTCCTGGATGGTCCTTACAGGCTCCCCCACCCTTGCCACCCTCTCGAATATGTTCATGGCTACTGCATGGCGTTCAGAGGCGATGATCACATCGTGGGGCCTGCCATGTGTCCGCTCAAGGAGGGCCTGGACCCTGCGAACCTCCTTGATGAGGGAAGGCTGGCCTCCAAGCTCCCTGAGGAAGTACTCATCCCCCTCAAGGAGTTTTATGGCAAGGAACCTCGCAGGGACCCCCATGTCTTCAGCAGCGGCCCCTGCAACAGCCTCAACCTCCCCTATGGCCTTCTCTATATCCCTGTGAAACTCAGGGCTCCTTCCCCTTATACCCCTCTTCCCAACCTCTATGGCTGTTGCCACAAGGTCCTCAAGGCCAACCCCCTTTGATGCTATGGTCTCCACCACAGGGACACCGAGTATCCTTGAGAGGGTGTTGCTGTCTATCTCTATGCCCTTTCTCCTTGCCTCATCCATCATGTTCAGGCACACCACAAGGGGTCTATCCATCTCAAGGAGTTGGAGGGTGAACTCAAGGCTCCTTGAAAGGAGGGAGGCATCCACCACATTCACCACCACATCTGCACTCCCTGAAAGTATGTAGTTCCTTGCCTCCACCTCTGCAAGGTCCATGGATGTAAGGGAGTATGTGCCTGGAAGATCCACTATCTCCAGGGTGACACCATGGAGTCTGACCTTGCTCATGTTGTAGCGGACTGTCTGGCCCGGAAAGTTGGCTGTTACGGTCCTGTATCCGGCAAGGGCATTGAAGAGGGTGCTCTTGCCACAGTTTGGCTGTCCTGCAAGGGCTATCCTCACTCCTCTTCCACCCTGACCCTGGCAGCCACACCCCTGCCAAGGGCCACCTCGCTACCATGGACCTCTATAAGGAGAGGACCACCGAGGGGGGCATGCTTCTTCACAAGGACCCTGTCACCTATGTGGATGCCAAGATTGGAGAGGTGCTGTCTCACACCAAAACCCCCTTCTATCTCCTTCACCACAACCCTTTTCCCAACCGATACCCTGTCAAGGGTTTCTGCCATAGGAAGCCCCCAGAGATGATGATGAAAATCGTTTTCGATCCATAACCCAAAGGAAGGAAAGTGTCAAGGACTTAATCCTCACCTGCCCCTCTTCTCCCCCCATATGACCTTGTGGATCTGGATCTGGAGGCAGACATCGAGGCCATCCCTGAGGATCCATTCGGCAAGCAGGGAGGGATCAAGTCTTCCATGGACAGGGGAAAGGAGTATCTTCACCCTTCCCCTGAGGCTGTGTTCCTCGATGAATCCCTTGCTCCACTCGTAATCCCTCCTGTCACCGATAACGAACTTGACCTCATCCCAGGGATTTAGATAGGAGAGGTTGCCCAGGAGGAAGGTGCCTCCACTCCCGCTACCAGGGGTCTTGACATCAACGATCTTTATTACCCTCCTGTCTACACCCCTGAGGTCCACACTTCCATTTGTCTCGAGCAGGACCTCATAGCCCTCATCAAGGAGCCTGACAAGGAGGCGGGGGGTCTCTTCCTGAAGGAGAGGTTCGCCCCCTGTTATCTCCACCCTCTTGGAGGGGAAGGACCTGATCCTCTGAAGGACCTCCTCCATATCCATCTCCATCCCCTCCTCCCTGGCATAGGTGGTATCGCAGTAGCTACAGGAAAGGTTGCAACCGGAAAGCCTCACAAAGATGCAGGGAAGTCCTGCACGTGTGGATTCTCCCTGGATACTGTAAAATATCTCACTCACCCTCATTTACACAATTTGATTGACTTAATGGCAAGGATTGATTAAAGAGTAAAGGCAACAATCCTTTGAGGAGGTCTCCATGAAGGGATGGTGGGTAGTCTTTCTTCTCTCCATAGCCTTTGCCTCTGGCTGCACAGCCGTGGCTGTTACAGGTGCTGGTGTTGGGATCAATTATACCATAACCAATGTGGCTTACAAGACCTTCAACTACCCGATAAGGGATGTGGAAAAGGCAACGAGGAAGGCCCTCAAGAGGATGGATATCAAGTTCATAGCCGAAAGCGATACAGAGGAGGGCAGGAGGATAAAGGCAGCAACCGCCCAACTCGACATCATCATAGACCTTGAAAGGATAACCTCAAGGGCGACAAAGATAAAGGTTGATGCCAAGAAGGGACCCATCCTCAAGGATAAGGCCACGGCAGCAGAGATCATACACCAGGTCGAAAGGGCCCTTGAGGGCTGATCAGGCCTCCAGTATCCATATACACTCCTTCTTAAGGGACACGGTCACCTTCTTCGATCTCTCGATGCCAAGCTTTCTGAAGGCAAAGAGGGGCATATCTATCTTCAACATGGATGCTCCACCCCTTGTCTTGAAGTAGAGGGTGTTCTGGAGACCCTTCTCCACTATGTCCACGATGGTACCCTCCACAGGGTTGTCGGCCTTTCCTGGCTTGTCCTCCCTGAGGATCATCACCTCTTCGGGTCTTATTGCAAATGAGACCCTCTCACCCTCCCTGAACCTCCAGCCCCTTCTCTTCAGGATCCTCACAAGGCCAAGATCCTGGTGCCTGACGATCACCTCCCTCTGGTTGACCCTGTGGACCACACCATCGAAGACATTCATTATGCCAAGGAGCTTTGCCACCTGCCTTGTCCTGGGGGTATAGAAGACCTCCTCCTTGGTGCCGAACTGTTCTATCCTGCCCTCGTTTATGAGGGCCATCTTTTCACCAAGGACAAAGGCCTCCTCCTGATCATGGGTGACAATGAGCATGGTAACAGGGTATGTCCTGTGTATCTTTAGAAGATCGGTCCTGAGCTTCTCCCTAACAGGGTAGTCAAGGGCGGTAAAGGGCTCATCGAGGAGGAGGAGGGTGGGTTCCGTGACAAGGATCCTCGCAAGGGCAACCCTCTGCTTCTGTCCCCCTGAGATCTCGTGGGGGTATCTATCCTCAAGGCCCACAAGCCTCATGACAACAAGCATCTCCTTTACCTTCTCCTCTATCTCCTCCCTCTCCTTCCCTTTGAGGCCATAGGCAATGTTCTCGAATATGGTCATGTGGGGGAAGAGGGCAAGGTCCTGAAAGAGGTAACCTATCCTCCTCTCCCTCATGGGAAGGTCGATCCCCTCTTCCGAACTGTATACCACCCTCCCGTCTATCCTCACAAAGCCCTCATCAGGCCTTACTATACCTGCAATCATGTTGAGGATGGTGCTCTTGCCAGCCCCTGAAGGGCCGAATAGGACCGTCATCTCATCCCCAAGATCAAGGGAGACATCTATATGGAAACCGGGGAATCCCTTCTTGAGGTGAAAGGAGAGGGCCATTGTCAGTACCTTCCCCCTGTAAAGCGGTTTACGATGTAAAGGGTAAGGACGGAAAATATGGTGATGATACCAACAAGGAGGTTTGCAAGGTAGAGGTTTCCAGCCTGAACCGCATCGTAGATGGCTATGGGAAGGGTCTGGGTCTTGAAGGGTATGTTACCTGCAACCATGAGGGTGGCACCGAACTCACCTGTAGCCCTTGCAAAGGAGAGTATAACCCCTGCAAGGATCCCTTTCCTTGCAAGGGGTATGGTGATGGTGGTGAGGACCTCCCATTCGGATCTACCCAGAAGCCTTGCGGCATTCTCAAGGTTTCTATCCACCCCCTCTATGGCGGCCCTTGCAGGCCTTATGAAGAGTGGCATGGAGGCAACCATGGCCGCAAGGACGGCTCCCTTCCATGTGAAGACCAGGGTTATGCCGAGGGTATCCTCAAGGAAGCGTCCCACAGGGCTTGTCTTCCCGAATACCACAAGGAGGTAGTAGCCAAGCACGGTTGGAGGGATGGTAAGGGGTTGCATAAAGATGGCATCGAGGAGGTGTTTGCCTGGAAAATCCCTCTTTGCAAGGAGAAGGGCCACCCAGAAGCCTGCAAGGACGGAAAAGAGGGTCGCTACGGAAGAGACCTTCAAGGTGAGGTAAAGGGGGTAGAGGCTGACTCCTTCCATGGATCAACTGGATGGAACGGTAAAGCCGTACCTCTCCATTACAGCCCTCCCTGAAGGCCCTGTGACGAAGTCTATGAAGGCCCTTGCCTCCCTTACCCTATCTGTTCCCTTCAATACAGCCACTACCTGTTCGATAGGGTTGTGGAGAGAAGGATCTATAGGTGTGTAGACCACATCAGGGACATCTGCAATGGAGAGGGCAACGATCCCTGCCTCGGCATTCCCTGTCTCTATAAACTGAAGGGTCTGGCGTATATTCTCCCCATATACGAGCTTCTCCTTGAGCCTTCCCCACAGGCCTGCAGAAATAAGGGCCTCCTTTGCAGCCATGCCATAGGGGGCATGGGACGGATTGGCTATGGCCACCCTCCTCACCTCTGGCCTGAGGAGGTCCTTCAATCCCTCTATCCTGATGCCCCTCTTCCTGCTTGCCGCAAGGACTATCCTCCCCACGGCATAGACCCTCCTTGTATCCTTGAGGATAAGACCCTTCCTCTCCAGCCTATCCACATAGGCCCTGCTTGCGGAAAAGAAGAGATCGAAGGGGGCACCGTGCTCTATCTGCTGATAGAGCCGTCCTGTAGATCCGAAGGAAAAGATCACCTTTATGCCTGTATTCTTCTCGAATTCCTTCCCTATCTCTCTCAGGGCAAAGGTAAGGTCTGAGGCAGCGGCAACGGTGAGCACCCTCTCCCCACCCTCAAGGGCCTGGAAAGGTGAGAGGATAAAAAAGGACAAAAGCAGGATCAGCCCGAACCTCTTCATCCCCCTCTTTTCAGCATCCTCACCACATCATGAGGTGCTATGATGCCCACAAGCCTGCCATCACCATCGGCCACCAGGATGGCCTCCACATGCCTCCTTTCATGGGCAAAGATGGTAGCCACTTCCAGCACAGAGATGGTATCCCGTATGACCACAGACTCCTCCATCACCTCCACAACATCCTTCTTTGCGAGGTTCTCAAACCTCTGGTACATGAGTGGCAGGTCTGGAGCAAAGGCCACATCCTTTAACTGGCCTTCGCTGATATACCTTGGCAGGATCAAGGAGAGTATGTGCCGTGCCGTCAATACACCGAGTATCTTGCCTGAATCATCCACAACCGGCACCTGTCTTACACCTGCCCTGCACAGGATCTCACAGGCCTCTCTAAGGCTTGTGCCCGGCCTTACGGTTGTAACATCCCTTGTCATGATGTCCGAAGCCTTCATTGCCTACCTCCGATCTTTCTATCGAGGACCCGTCTCAGAAATACCACACATAGACATAGAAGGTGGATATAATTATGGAGATTATCATAAGGGGAAAGGCCACCATAAGGAATTCCTTGAAGCCTACACGATACCCCTCCCTCTCCGCTATCCCGGCAGCAACCACATTGGCTGAGGCCCCTATGAGGGTGCCGTTTCCTCCAAGACAGGCCCCCAGGGAAAGGGCCCACCACAGGGGCATTATCGCATCCGTCCCCCCAAGCTCCACCCCCATCTTCTTGAGAAGGGGGATCATGGTGGCAACAAAGGGGATGTTGTCAACAAAGGCAGACAGGATAGCCGATCCCCAGAGTATTGAGACAGCGGTGGTGAAGAGGTCTCCCCCGGTCCACTCCATCAGCCATCTGGCCATGCGGTCTATGAGGCCCGCCTCTTCTATACCCTTCACCACGACAAAGAGTCCTGTGAAGAAGAAGATGGTGGTCCATTCCACATGGGCGAAGGTCTCATGGATATCATTGTCCGTGATGAGCAGCAGGAGGGCCGCACCGGAGAGGGCGATAGTGGCAGCCTCAAGGTGAAGACGGTGCTGGAGCACAAAGCCAAGGATGACGATGGCCAGGACGAACAGGGACTTCTTGAGCAGATTGCTGTCCTTCAGGGCCTCCCTCTCGTCGAAACTCATGATCCTCTCCCTCACACTCTCATCTACCTTCATCTTCCTTCCATGGAAGACATAGATGATGAACAGGGTTACCACCATGACCAGCAGGACAGGTATGATGAGGTTCCTCACAAAGTCCATGAAGGTGAGACCCACCGCACTGCCTATCATGATGTTTGGTGGGTCCCCTATGAGGGTTGCAGTGCCCCCGATATTGCTTGAAATGATCTCCACCACGAGAAAGGGATAAGGACTTATCTCCATCTCCTCTGTTATAAGGAGGGTAAGGGGAACTATGAGCAGTACGGTTGTGACATTGTCAAGGAAGGCCGAAAACACAGCGGTGACCCAGGCCAGCATGAACATGATACCCCATGGATCACCCTTCACCAGTTTGGCCGCTTTGATGGCCACATACTGGAATATACCCGTCTCCCTGCATACGGCAACGATGACCATCATGCCCACGAGAAGGCCTATGGTGTTGAAATCCACACCTTCTATGGCCTGCTCCTGATTGATGATCCCGAGGAAGATCATGATCGAGGCCCCGAGCAGGGCCACCACAGCCCTGTTGAACCTGTCCCATATAAGCATGATATAGACACCAATAAAGACACCTGTAGCAATAAGGAGTTCTGTCTTCATTCCTTTCCTATCTCCCCTCCTACAACCATCTCAGGGATCCTCAGGGTTGGCTGGGCATCTGCAACAGGCACGCCCTGACCATCCTTCCCGCATGTGCCGATACCGAAACCCAGGTCATTACCAACCATATCTATCATCTTGAGGACCTCTGGCCCGTTCCCTGTAAGGGTGGCACCCCTTACAGGCTCTCCAACCTTGCCCTTCTCTATGAGATAACCCTCAGAGACCTCAAAGACGAAGTTGCCGTTCACGGTGTTCACCTGTCCTCCACCCATCTTCTTCACAAAGAGACCCCTCTCAACGGAAGAGATTATAGACCCTGGATCCAGTTCACCCGGGGCGATAAAGGTATTGGTCATCCTTGGTATGGGCCTGTAATGGTAAGACTCCCTCCTTCCATTGCCTGTGGATTCCACCCCATCCTTCATGGCTGTGAGGCGGTCGTAGAGATAGCCCTTGAGCACCCCCCTTTCCACAAGGACCGTCCTCTGGGCAGGTGTCCCTTCGTCATCGTAGAGGAAGGACCCCCTCTTCCCGGGAAGGGTTGCATCATCTACGACGGTAACCACCTTGGATGCCACCTCCTCCCCTACCCTGCCGGAGAAGACGGAGAGTCCCTGCTGGGCCAGGTCTGCCTCAAGGCCATGTCCTATGGCCTCATGGATCATGGTACCCCCTGCCTCACTGGAGAGGACAACGGGCATCCTGCCACCGGGTGCCTTCCTTGCCCTGAGCATAAGGAGGGCCCTGTCCACCGCCCTCCTTGCCACCTCTTCAGGTGCATCCTCATCGAATATCTCAAGGCCAAGGGTCCCGCCTATTGGCTCATAACCCGTCTGTACCACCCCTCCTTCCTCGGCAACTACATGGACGAAGTAGAGGATGTGGGTCCTCTCCTCCTCCACGAGGTTGCCCTCTGAGTTCGCTATCAAGACCCTCCTCAGTCCATCCCCGTAGACCACCTTGACCTGCCTCACCCTCTTGTCCATGGTCCAGGCACACCTGTTTCCCTTTTCCACAAGGTCAACCTTTCTATCTATGGGTACAGAGGAGGGAGGGATGGTGACAGGCATGGATTCAAGCCCCTTCCCCTTGAGGATGGCCACACTCCCCGTCTTTCCTGATGCCACCATCCTGCTTATCGTATCGGCCAGCTCAAGGAGGGAGTCCTCGTCGACACTGTTCGTGTAGGCGTAGGCGGTCTTGAGACCGAAGATGACCCTCAGGCCAACCCCTCTATCCCTTCCGCTTATGACCTTCTCTATCCGCTGATCTTCACAGACTATGGATGTATTGAGGGTATCCTCGTAGTAGAGGTCTGCATAGTCGCCGCCCTTTTTTAGACATTCCCTGAGTATCCGCTCTGTGTCGAGCTCCTTGATCTCCATAGGGCTTAAGACTATACCATTCTTTGATCTGGGTGGCAACCCTTTCTTAAGGGTCCTGGAAGGACAAAGGGTGACAGATTTTGATTGACAGAAGGGCAACCATTTTTTAATATAATGCACGTAAGCGGGTGTAGCTCAGCTGGGAGAGCACAACCTTGCCAAGGTTGGGGTCGGGGGTTCGAATCCCCTCACCCGCTCCATCCGGCGGCGTACCCAAGTGGCCTAAGGGGGAGGTCTGCAAAACCTCTATTCGGCGGTTCGAATCCGCCCGCCGCCTCCAGTTCACCTCCTCCTTTTCCCTTTAAAATGACCTCTGCGAAGACCCCTGCCGGGGTGATGTCTCTCCTTCATGGCCCTGATGGCCTCATGCACCCTCTCTGCAAGGGCCCTTCCTCTAAGGCCTTCCCTCTTTGCCTGATGGGCGGCCCTGGAAACGATGTTCCCTGCCTCATCCATGGACATACCCCTGTCCATGAGTTCCCCTGTCTTACCAAGGATGATGACGATCTCCCCTGAAGAGAAACCCTCACTTTTCAGGCGAAGGGCCATATCCTCTGCCTTCTTCTCATCCCCGCCTTTCATCACGATGTCGAGGATCTTCATGGTCATCTCCTCGGCCTCGCTATCGTCAAAACCGGCCACCTTTAGATCCCTCCTTATCTCATCCGGACCTGCAAGGGCTGTGAAAGGAAGAAAAAGGGCAAAGAAACAGACAAGGATCCATCTCATCTTCCCACACCTCCACAGGTTCTAAATGTTAAAGAGATAGGTAACCTTGAAAAGGATCGAATGGTCAAGGAAGTCATCACCCTTCCTGCCGTTGTATACAAGGTAGAGGTTGCTTCCTGGCCTGTATTCCCTTGCAAAGCGGATGTTGGCAGAGACCTCATCACTCTCATCGTTCCACTGGATGAGGAGGTTCAGGGTGGAAAGGGTGGAGATGGCATACTCCACCTTTGCGCTCAGGTAGGTGGCCTTGAAGGAGCCGCCTGGCAGATCTACCTCCTCCCTTGTAATCTTCGGTCCTATCCTGATATCCCTTAAGGGCTTTATATCGAAGGATCCGGTAAAGGAACGGCGATCACCGTCATAGTACTGCCCAACGGTAAAGGAGAGTTCCCCGGATACCCTTCTGCTCTCCTCTGTGGAGACCGTGGCAGTAAAGGACCTGAAGGTGTAACTCCCCTTTGGAATGGTGATACCACTCCTTATCTCAAAGTCCGAATCGAGCCTGTCAAGGTCCTCAAGGAGGGCCACCTCAAAGTAATCCCCACTGTGGAAGAGGAAGGTGGAACCAACCTTTCTGGTCCTGCCGATCATCCTGTCCCCATGGTCCCTCATATAGGTGAGAAGACCGTAGAAGGAGTACTTGCGCACCCTTGATCCCTCCGGTCTGAAGAAGACCTCACCGTAGATCCTTCCCTCCCTTATGTCCTTCCTCCTGACAAAACCCACCTCGGGGTTGAAATCCTCCTCCACATCAAGGTAGGATACCCTCACATACCTTTCTGGATCGGACCATGTGAGGGAGAGATACCCGGCACCACCATCACCCCCCTCCCCCTGGGTGAAGGACTTGAGAAGGAAGGAACTCAAGTAGAGACGATCCCTAAAGACAAGACTCACATCGCCACCAGCGGTCCTGTTGTATCCGCCTCCGGAAGGCTCCTTGTTGACAAGGATAGCCCCTCCGTCAGACCTCTTCCCTATATCCCTCTTAAGCCTTACCACGGTGTAGTTTGTCTCCGGTTCACCGTAGGCCCTCTTTGTCTCTACACTCAGGAGACCAAGGCTGTAAGGACCGGCCTTTCCAGTTACCTTCCCCCCGAAAAGGATGGGTATCTCCCTCCCGGAGACAAGGCCTATCCTGCGACTGAAGAAGGGCTGCACCTTTGCGTGGAGGCCGAAATCGAAGTATCCGCTCCCTTCAAGGAAGAAATCCCTCTTCTCCGGGAAGAAGAGGGGAAACCTGGTGATGTTCACCTGGCTTATGTCGGCCTCTGTCTGGGCAAAGTCGGTATTTACCGTAAGATCAAGGGTGATGTTGGGTGTGATACCGTATTTGAGGTCCACCCCTGTATCCTTCACCCCCCTTGGC
>WGFJ01000064.1 GCA_015492305.1 Deltaproteobacteria bacterium | reverse complement strand
CACCATTTTCCTGCTTTTCGTAGAAGAAGCCATAGGCCTTTAGCGTCTTTTCAACCTCTTCCTTCGGGCCTGTGAGGAAGAACCAGTTCCTTGTGTCCGCCCCCAGGGCCCTGGCGTGCTCCCTGAGGACAGCAGGGGTATCCCTTTCTGGATCGAAGGAAAGGGAGACGAATACAAGATCCTTGCCCAGTCTGTCCTTGAATGCCTTCTGGAGGTCGAGAAGCCTCGCCTCAAGGAGTGGACAGGCGTATTTGCAGGAGGCATATATGAAGGTCATGACCACCACCTTCCCCTTCAGGTCTTCAAGACTGACCCTCTTTCCGTTCTGGCTTATGAGGGTAAAATCTGGTGCCTTTCCCTCCCTCTTGATGAAGGTGCCCTGGGAAGGGCTTTCGGGTGGGACCGGTTTTTCCTCCTTCATTAACCATGCAAAAGCAAGGAGCAGGATGGCCCCACCTAAGACAACAATGGGGATGAGGGTCTTTTTCATGGTCCTACCTCCGTCCGAACATCCTGTGGATGGCCTTCCTGATCTGGGCCACGGTGTAGCCCTCTTCATAAAGCTTCTTCGCCTCCAGGGCTTCGAGCATGCAAACATCGCAGTATGAGGCATGCTTGTTTATGAAGCAGGTCTTCAAGCTCCTGTGGCCGGAGTTCCTTACGCATCCACAGTAGCACCATACCTTGTCCATGAGTTCCGGATATTTTTTGGCTGCCTCGTAGGCCCTTGCAGTCCTTCCCACAAAGAGGGCAGGGGAGAGGATGGGCCTTCCTTCACCACCTGGAGGGACCAGATAGGGTTCTTCCCCACCGCCGCCCAGTCCCCACACGAGGAGTCCCCCTGATACAAGGCCTATACCTGCAACAAGGAGGAGTATGAGGGTGAGCCTGTTTTCCTTCTTTTTGCCCCTTTTTCCTTTCTTCTTCATGATCTACCCCCTCTTTGGAATCCTTTACCGTAGTAAAGCCATACCGGTATATTCATGGAAAGGAGTATCACGTCTCTTAGAAGTGCCGTCCACGGGGTCTCCTGCAGAAGACCCGGAAGGCAGCCACAGTCCTCAATGGGGATGCCCCTCAGGATGGTCCAGATGAGAAGGAGTATGAAGAGTCCAAGCATTGCCATGATGATGCTGGAGGCAAAGAAGGGGAGGATCCCGGCTACGAGGAGGGCCCCCGGGATGATCTCTACCCATGGCAGTACGAGGGCCACTGGATAGGTGTATCCGAAAGGAAGGACATCGTAGGACCTGATATAGGCATCTATCTCGGCTGGATGGAGCCTTAGCTTAAGGGCTCCAGAGGTAAGAAAGAAACCTCCAACAAGTACCCTCATAACTATCACAATCCCCCTCTTCATCTTCCAGCCCTTTCCAGTTCCTGCCTGATGATGTATTCAAACTCCCATGGCTTGAAGACCCCTACATACCTCTTGCCGTTTATGAAGAAGGTGGGGGTGGAGTGGATTCTCAGTCTTTTCCCCTCCCCGATGTCCTCGTCTACAGCCCTCTTTGTGTCTTCCGATTCCATGCACCTCAGGAAGTCAAGCCTTTCCATTCCGAGTTCTTCCGCCATATCCAGGAAGTCAACCCTGGCATCCTTTGACCTTGACCAGGTCTTTTGCCTCTCGAAGAGGAGATCGTGGTACTTCCAGAACTTCCCCTTTTTGTAAGCACACTCACCTGCAAGGGCTGCGGTGTAGGCCCATCTGTGGACCCTTGTGAGTGGATAGTTCTTGTAGGCCACCATGACCTTGTCAGGGTACTTCTTCACCATGGCCTCAAGGACTGGCCACATGGCCCTGCAGGCAGGGCACTGGAAGTCGCTGAACTCTACAATTACCACCCTGGGATCAGAGGCACCCTTGACAGGGTCTTTGTAGGGAGATTCTCCATACCCTAAGGTTGGAAGGGCAGTGAAGACAGAGAGGGTCGTCACCAAGGCAATTACTTTCCCGAGATCTGTCTTGGGCCTTCCTTTTCTGGTGCTTTTGCTGCCTTCTTTTCCGGGGTTCATCATCTTCCTCCTTACAGCAGGATGAACCTCATTATATACCAGACCGAAATGGAGGTGAAGACGGAAAATCCGGCCATGGAGAGGAGGACTGCCTTCTTCTGGAAATCCCTTATCGCCTTGGTAAGAGACCTGTATCTGGTCTCAAAGGGTTCAACTATACCCACTGCCAGGCCGAAGAGGGCACCCCCGAAAAGGGCAATGTACAGTGGATATCCCACATAATGGTACTCCCTCTGGAGAAAATCGAAGGGACACGGATGGGTGGGCATCTGGTATATGTAGCCCGATATGAAGGAGATTATGGAGGATATGGAGATGACGAGAAAGGCCATGGACGATGCGGAGAAGAGGTAGGCAATAAGCCTTCCTCCCCGCCAGTACATGGCAAGGCCAAGAAGGAGGAGAAACAGGAACCCCCCGAAGAAGATGCCCATCATCTCCCCCTTTGGCAGCGGTGAAAGGACGCTTGTCACCTTCCCTCCGGGGTTGAAGACGACCCCGCAGCAGGAGACCAGGGTCTCGGGATCGATCTTTGCGAAGTAGGCGATCATAAGGGTGTTCTCAAGGACTGCAAAGGGTATTATGCCAAGGAGGAAGAGGTACTTCGTCTTTATCAGGGGGGTGTCTTCGGCCTTCCTGTCTATGTGGTTGAGGACTATCCACGATCCGTAGAGGAAGAAGGTGAAGAGCTTAACGAGCAGGGTGGGGAAGCCAAATCTATTGGCATTGAGGGAGCCTGTGGCGCACATGGCCCCTGGTATGATCTCGTGGATGTCATCCACGGTGTAGATGAAGAGTATGAGGGATAGGATCTCGAAGAGGAGGACATAGTTGACTATGGTGGATACAAGATAGGTCCTCTTCTCGAGCTCAAGCTGCTCCTCTGTGGCTGATTCAGGGTTCCATTGCAGCGCTATCTTGAGCCCGAAGTAGGCCCCGTAGATAAGGAGGAGGAGTGTTGTGATCCCTCCAAGGACCAGAGCAAGGATGGAAGAATTCATGAACATCCTACCAACCTCCCATCCCTCATCTCAATGACCCTGTCCACCCCTTTGTGTTCATAGACGAGGGGATCGTGGCTGGCAATGACGATGGTCTTTCCCTCCTCCTTCAGCCCGTCCATGATCTTGAGGAAATCCCTGGAGAGGTGGGTATCCAGGTTTGCCGTTGGTTCATCGGCAAGGATGATCTCTGGATCGGTTACAAGGGCCCTTGCTATGGCCACCCTCTGTTGCTCTCCTCCTGAAAGATCCTTGGCCCTGTAAGCCTCCTTTCCCTTTATCCTCAACTTCCTCAGGGCATCTTCTACCCTTTCCTCCATCTCCTGGGAGGTCATATCCAGGGGATAGAGGGGGAGGAGGATGTTCTCATAAACCGATATGTCAGGGATGAGATGGTACTGCTGGAACACGAACCCCACATGCATCCTCCTGTGGAAGGTGAGGAAGGGTTCCTGGAGCCTTGAGGTGTCCTTTCCAGCCACCAAGACCCTTCCCCTTGTAGGCCTGGAGAGACAGCCTATAAGGGTGAGGAGGGTGGTCTTACCTGAGCCACTTGGCCCCTTGAGGACGACCATCTCTCCCTTTGCTATCTCAAGGGAGATGCCATCCACTGCCTTCACCTCTTTGGGGGTGCCCTTGTAGTAAACCTTGGTTACATCCTTCAGCTCTATCATATGCCTCTTATCACCTCGTCTGGATCTATGGTGGATGACCTCCACACGGGGATAAGGGTTGCCACCGTGTAGGGGACAACGGTAATGAAGAAGACCATAAAGACCTCACCTGCATCCATATACGGGTTCAGGTTGAAGGGCGGATAGAGCACTGACCACCCTTTGATCGCAGGTGCCACAAGGTATGAACCAAAGAAGAAGATGTGGATGTAGGCAAGGATTATGCCTGCAAGGAAGGCTGTAAGGGATATTGTGAGCCCTTCCCAGAACTTCATCTCCAGTATGTCCTCTATCCTCCACCCGAGGGCCTTGAGGATCCCTATCTCCTTCCTCTCATCAGCGGAAAGACCCGTTGCCTTGTCCCATGAAAGGATGGCAAAGGCAAGGACCGTTCCAAGGAGGGCAGTGAATACAAGGCCGCTCCTCCATCCGAAGACAGTCTCGTAGGACTTTGTGATCTGTTCCTTTATCACCGCCCTTGTTCCAGGAAGGACCTCTCCTATCTTCCGCGCTATCGTTTCTATCTCCTCTTTGTTCCTTACATAAACGGCAAGGTCTATGGAATAGCGGGCTGGGATGAGAAATAGCTCCCTCACATCCTTTTCGGACATCACTATGAGATCATGGGTGAGAAGGGAGGATCTCCCAGAGAAGATCCCGCTCACCTCGAAGGTCTTGAGCCCTCCATCGGACCTGAGGAGATAAAAGTGGCCCCCCCTTTTCAGACCCCTTGACCTTGCAATACCTTTACCGATGAGGACCTTACCGTTCCCTATGGGGGCCTCTTCAGGGGAGAGAAAGGGGATCCGATCTCTGAAGGCCTCGTAACTCTCCCCATCCATGCCGATGATGGTGTAGTTTGACTGGGTTGGCCCGTCGAAGTAGTATCCCCATACCCTTGGTATCACCTTTGTGACTCCCCGTATGGTTCTCACCTTTTCCATGTATTCTGTAGGTATCAGATCATGGCGGCCTGCCCGTATCTGCTGGACCACTATGTCAGGGGCCCCTTTCAGGGTTGTGGCTGCCTCCCTTTTTATAGCAGAGACAAAGAATACCACCGACCCAAGGAGGAACACCATGAGGGTGTATATGAGGAAGATGGAAAGGTTCTTTCCCTTCCGCCTCAAAAGGGAGGTTATAGAGAAGGAAAGTATGTGTTTATGTCTCTCTTTACTCATCTTTCACCACCATCTTTCGAGGTATCTCTTTGAATGAGGGGGGTGCCATCGCCCCTCCAGAGGGAAAGAGTTCAAGGCTCATGGGGTTATCCTGGAAGGGTGTGAAATAATCAGCCTGACTCGGATGCCTTGTATATCTTGCCTCTGTGGTCAGACAGAGGTCTGTAAGCCCAAGCATACTGACAAGCCTTTCCCTTTCTTCCAGCACACTTTTGGCTGCATGGGTGGAGAGGATGGCATGCAGTACCATGCCGGCAAGGAGGAGGGAGAGGATGCCATAGACTGCAAGGAGATGCTTAAGCCTTCCCATCTGCTCCCTCTATGGACCAGTATTCCCTCAAGAGGTCCATGACCTCCCTTTCCGGGAGTCCACCTATGAATCTTTCCCTTATTATGCCCCTTTCATCCACCATGTAGGCAATGGGTATGGCAAATACAAGATATCTCTCTGCCACATCACCTTCCCTGTCGAGAAGGACCGGGAATGTAAGGTCATACCTCTTCACGTATCCCTCTACCATCTTTTTGCTATCGTAGATATTTATGGCAAGGATGTTGAAACCCATGTCTTTGTATTTGCGGTAGGTGCGATCAAGGGACTTGAGCTCTTCCTTACAGCTTGGACACCATGTGGCCCAGAAGACTATGAGGGTCTTCTTGCCGGCCATATCCTTGAGGCTTACCTTCTTCCCTTCAAGGCTTGGCAGGAGGAAGTCAGGGGCCTTTTCCCCTTCCTTGAGGAGCCTTGGTCCCT
>WGFJ01000063.1 GCA_015492305.1 Deltaproteobacteria bacterium | reverse complement strand
GGTGGTACCATGGATAGAGGAGACCGTAGAGGGATAAGGCTTGGAGAGATCAACATCCACCCCTTGAGGGACGGCCTCTTCAGGCTGGATGGAGGGGCCATGTTCGGCATCGTCCCGCGGGTGCTCTGGGAGAAGGAGTGTCAGCCCGATGAGAGGAATCGCATCCTGCTTGGCATAAACCCTGTCCTTGTGGAGGCTGGGAGGGACCTCATCCTCGTCGATACGGGTATAGGCGATAGGTGGGATGAACGACTCTCCTCCATCTACGGTATGGATAGACAGGTCACCCTGCTCGATTCCCTTTCCTCCCTCGGGGTCGAGCCATCGGACATCACCATTGTAGTCAACACCCACCTCCACTTTGACCACGCCGGTGGTAACCTGAAGGAGAAGGGGGGTCTCCTCAGCCCCACCTTTCCGAGGGCCCGCTATGTGGTTCAGAAGGTGGAGTGGGAGGATGCCCTCCATCCGAACGAGAGGACAAAGGGAAGTTACAGGGAGGAGGACTTCCTTCCCCTGAAGGAATCGGGCCATCTCGAGCTCATCACAGGGGATCTTGAGATAGCCAGGGGTGTGCGTCTTCTTAGGGTCTCCGGGCACACAAGGGGGACCCAGGTCGTCCTTATAGAGTCTGGAGGCAGGAAGGCCCTCTTCCTCAGCGATGTGATACCCACAACCAGACATCTCAGGTACCCCTACATCGCGGCCTATGATCTATACCCCCTTGAGACCTTGAAGGCGAAGAAGGAGATACTCAAGAGGGCCTCTGAGGAGGGCTGGCTCCTCATCTTTGAACACGATCCCCATCCAACAATGGGCTATGTGGAGGTAAAGGATGAAACCCTTCAGTTCAGACCCCTTGAGGGATAGAGAGGGTTTTACCCTGGTGGAACTCATGATAGTTGTGGCCATAGTGGCTATCCTTGCGGCCATTGCCATCCCCAATTACATAGGTTACCGATGGAGGGTTGCCAGGACCGAGGCATTTGCCAATCTTGGGACCATATGGAAGATGGAGGAGGCCTACAGGGTGGAGCGTCAGGGGTATCTCACCTCCTCATGGGTCCCGTCCACGGTTCCAGGTACTTCGCCGGATCCATGGCCCGGTGGGGGGAACTTCGATACCCTTGGCTTCTCCCCTAAGGGTAAGGTCTACTACAGATACGGGGTGGCAGGTGGAACGACATGGCAGGACAACCTCACATCCAATGCCTTCAGGTCGGAGACGGATGGGGTTGACATCGTGATCGAGGCAGAGGGGGATGTGGACGGTGATGGTGCAAAGAGCCAGCTTTACAACACGGATGAGATGAGGAACATCGTGCTGAAGACCACGAACTTCTGAGGGGTCACTTCCTGAAAGGGATAGAGTACTTGCAATAACCATGGATTTATGCTAAATTAGAACTAACAAAGTGGGCTATGGCCCGCTTTTTATTTATGGATAAGGAGAAGCTTTTAGAAAGGATCAGGGAGCTGGCAGAACCCATACTGCTCAATCTGGGGCTTGAACTGGTGGATGTGGAGTTCAGGTTCGAGTCAGGTTCATGGGTCCTGAGGCTCTATATAGACAAGGAGGGAGGGGTTACCCTCGATGACTGTGCGAGGGTGAGCGAAGAACTGGGGGTGATCCTGGATGTGGAGGATCCCATCCCCCATTCCTACAACCTTGAGGTCTCCTCACCAGGCCTTGACAGGCCCCTTAAAAGGGATAAGGACTTTATGAGATTCAGGGGCAGGAAAGTGAGGGTGAGGTGCAGGGAGCCCCTGGAAGGGAGGAGGAACTTCACCGGTCTGATAGAGGGGGTGAGGGAGGAAGGGGTTGTGATAAGGGATACCAGTGGGCAGGAATGGGTCATACCCCTTGAGAGGATCGAGAGGGCAAGGTTGGTGATATAGATCCCCTTTACGGAGGGAAATGATGGAACTCACTCTTAAGCAGGTTATAGAACAGGTAGGAAAGGACAAAGGCCTTGACAAGGCGGTGATCATAGAGGCCCTTGAGACGGCAATGCTTGCGGCGGCAAAGAAGAAGTACGGGGCCCATAAGGATATAGAGGCGAGGTATAACGAAGAACTCGGAGAGATAGAGCTCTTTCAGTTCAAGGAGGTGGTAAAGGAGGTTGAGGACCCTGACCTCGAGATATCCCTTGAGGAGGCGAGGAAGCTCGATCCTGAGGTGGAGATCGGGGATAGTCTCGGGATCAAGCTTGATACAAGCGAGCTCGGGAGGATAGCTGCCCAGACGGTAAAGCAGATCATCATCCAGAAGGTGAGGGAAGCGGAAAGGGAGATGGTCTACAACGAGTACAAGGACAAGGTCGGGGAGGTTGTGACAGGGATAGTCCAGAGGTTTGATAAGGGTGATATAATAGTGACCCTTGGTAAGGGAGAGGCGATCCTGCCAAAGAGGGAACAGGTAAGGGGGGAGATATACCATCAGGGTGACAGGATAAGGGCCTACATACTTGAGGTTGACAGGTATGCAAAAGGGCCTCAGGTGATACTCTCAAGGACCCATCCCAACTTCCTTGTAAAGCTCTTTGAGATGGAGGTCCCCGAGGTCTACGAGAAGGTGGTGGAGATAAAAGGGGCGGCAAGGGAGCCTGGTGAGAGGGCAAAGATAGCCGTTACCTCCAACAATCCGGATGTGGACCCTGTGGGTGCCTGTGTGGGGATGAAGGGCATGAGGGTTCAGAATGTTGTCCGCGAGCTGAAGGGGGAGAAGATAGACATCGTTCTCTGGGACCCTGATCCGGCCAAGTATGTATGCAATGCCCTTGCCCCTGCCCAGGTCCTGAAGGTGATAATCGACGAATCGGAGCACTCTATGGAGATCATAGTCCCTGATGATCAGCTCTCCCTTGCCATAGGCAAGAAGGGGCAGAATGTGAGGCTTGCCGCAAAGCTCACGGGCTGGAAGATAGATGTAAAGAGCGAATCCCAGGTGAAAGAGGAGCTTCAGGAGGCAAAGAGGCAACTTTCCAGGATCCCCGGGGTGGATGAGTCCATGGCCCAGATCCTCTACAACTATGGCTTCAAGACCGTTGAAGACCTTGCAAACACAGAGGCAGAGGTCCTCATGAAGGTCCCTGGTATGGACAGGGAAGAGGCCGAAAGGCTCATAGGAGGGGCAAAGAGACTTGCAGAGGAGGCCCACGGGGTGGAATCCATACCAGGTGTTGGTGAGAAGACAGCAGAGATCCTCAGAAAGGAGGGCTTTAATACCATAGAGGATCTCATAGGTGCCTCTGAAGAGGCCCTTGCATCCATAAAGGGTATAGGGGAGAAGAAGGCAAAGGCAATCCTTGAGTCGGCAAGGAAGCTCTGTGAAGAGAGCAAGGCCTCATAGAAAATGCATAGGTTGCGGCACTGTAAGGGAGAAGGGGGAGTTGATAAGGCTCTTCTGTGACGAAGATGGAGAGATCAGGGTGGATATAAAGGGAACTATGGGAGGAAGAGGGGCCTACGTCTGCAGGGACAGGAATTGCATCGAGAAGGCCTGTGATGTGAGGAGATTGTGTTATGCCTTCAGAAGGCGGGTCAAGGTCTGTTCACCGGACCTTATCCTGTCTGCGATAGAGGGGGAATAGTTTGGACAAGATAAAGAGGGTAGCAGAAAGACTCGGGATAGGGGAAGATCGGTTGATGGAACAACTGAGGGAAAGGGGTGTGAAGGACCTTGAGGCCCTCGGGGAAGAAGAGATAGAAAGGATAGCAAAGGAGGGGAAAGCCTTGGAGGATAAGGTAATAGAGAAAAGGGTCAAACCAACGGTGATAAGGAGGAGAAGGAGGGACCTCAAGCCCAAGAAGGAGGAAAAGAGGCTGGAGGTCAAGGCCGAGGTCCAGGAAAAGGTGGAACAGAAGGAGGAGAGGGAGCGTCAGGAGGAACTCAAGAGAGAGACAAGGCCCTCCAAGAGGGTTGTTGAATTCAAACCTGAAGAGGCCGGTCCAAGGGTTGTGAGGGAGGTCAGCCCTCCAGAGAGGGGTAAGAAGAGGTTTGCAGATAGGAGGAGAGAGGAAGAGATAATAAAGAGGAAGGACATCCTCGAAGAGAAGGAGCAACTCCACAAGATACAGCCCAAAAAGAAGAAGAAACAGGAGGTGGCCCCTTCTCCTGCCAAGAAGGTGGTCAAGATGGCAGAGGTCATAAGTGTGGGAGAGCTTGCAAAGAGGATGGGCATAAAGGCAAGCGAGGTGATCAAGAAGCTCATGGACCTTGGTGTGGTGGCCACCATAAACCAGTACATAGATGTAGATACCGCCATCCTTGTGGCCAGCGAGTTTGGTTATGAGGTGGAGAGCACAGGCCTTCAGGTTGCAGACCTGATAGAGGAGGTGGAGGACAGGCCAGAGGATCTGAAGCCAAGGCCCCCTGTTGTAACGGTCATGGGCCATGTGGATCATGGCAAGACATCGCTTCTTGATGCCATAAGGAAGACCAATGTGACAGGTGGGGAGGCCGGAGGGATAACCCAGCACATAGGTGCCTACCATGTCCACCTTGATAAAGGGGACATAACCTTCCTGGATACCCCTGGTCACGAGGCCTTCACTGCCATGAGGGCAAGGGGGGCAAAGGTCACAGACATCGTTATCCTTGTTGTTGCTGCCGATGATGGCGTTATGCCCCAGACGGTTGAGGCCATCAACCATGCCAAGGCTGCAGGTGTCCCCATAGTTGTGGCCATAAACAAGATAGACCTTCCAGATGCAAACCCTGAAAGGGTCAAGCAGGCCCTTACAGAATACGGGCTTGTCCCGGAGGAGTGGGGTGGAGACACCATATTCGTTGAGGTCTCTGCAAAGAAGGGTATAGGCATCAAGGATCTCCTTGAGTATATCCTCCTTCAGGCAGAGATGCTCGAGCTCAAGGCAAATCCAAACAAACCTGCAAAGGGGACCATCATAGAGTCAAAGCTTGAAAGGGGAAGGGGACCGGTTGCCACCGTCCTTGTGCAGGAGGGGACCCTCAGGGTTGGAGATGTGTGCGTTGCAGGGGTCCACGCAGGCAGGGTGAGGGCCCTTATAAACGAGAGGGGAGAGAGGATCAAGGAGGCAGGTCCATCCATGCCTGTGGAGGTCCTTGGCCTTTCAGGTGTGCCTGAGGCAGGTGATTCCTTCAATGTCGTGAAGGATGAGGTAGTGGCAAGGAAGATTGTGGAGATCAGGATGGCAAAGCAGAAGGAGAAGGAACTTGCAAAGACCAGCAAGGTGAGCCTCCAGGACCTCTACGACAGGATCGAGAAGGGCGACATAAAGGAGTTGAATGTGGTGGTGAAGGGTGATGTTCAGGGATCGGTTGAGGCAGTTACAGAGGCCCTCAAGAAGCTCGGTACAGACAAGGTCAAGGTCCAGGTCATCCATAGCGGGGTGGGTGGTGTCTCTGAAAACGATGTGATGCTTGCTTCCGCCTCAAATGCCATAATCATAGGGTTCAATGTGAGGGCTGAAGCCAAGGCCCGTGAGCTTGCCGAGAGGGAAGGTGTGGATATAAGGTTCTATTCCGTCATCTATGACCTTGTTGAGGATGTGAAGAAGGCCATGGAAGGTCTCCTTGAGCCCACATACAGGGAGGAATTCCTTGGCATGGCCGAGGTGAGGCAGATCTTCAATGTGCCAAAGGTCGGGGTTGTGGCAGGGTGTTATGTCACAAAGGGCAAGATAACAAGGGGAAGCAATATCCGCCTTATCAGGGACAACATCGTTGTCTACGAGGGCAAGCTTGCCTCCCTCAAGAGGTTCAAGGAGGATGTGAAGGAGGTTGCTGCTGGCTACGAGTGCGGTCTGGCCATAGAAAACTACAAGGACATAAAGGTGGGGGATGTTATAGAGGCCTATACCCTGGAGAAGGTGGCCTCAACCCTTTAAGCCCCTTCGGTTCCATATGGTTGTAGGGATCTGCAAGATCGATTTCCTTATCCACGGCAATTTCTCTCTCAAAGGCAAAAGGCAGATCGTAAGGTCTGTAATAGAGAAGGTCAAGAACCGCTTCAATGTCTCCATTGCAGAGGTGGGTGATAACGACCTCTGGCAGAGGGGAAAGATAGGTTTCTGCGTTGTGGGGAACGACAAGGGCCATGTGAATTCGGTAGTGGACAAGACGATAAACTACATGGTCAATCTCAACCTCATAGACCTTGTGGATTGCTCCATAGAGTTTGTCCACTTCAACGATGCCCATAAGTAGGTGATGGAATGGTCAGGGGCTATGCAAGGGCTGAAAGGGTGAAGGAGGTAATAAGGGAGGAGATCTCCACCTTGCTTCTAAGGGAGATAAAGGATCCAAGGATAGGGTTCATTACCATCACCGATGTCGAGGTGAGTGAGGATCTGAGGGTTGCCCATGTCTACTTCACAATCCACGGTGGCAAGGAGGAGAAGGAGAAGGCCCTTGAAGGCCTGGAGAGGGCAAAGGGATTTATGAGGAGGGCCCTGGGTAAGCGTCTCAGGCTGAAGAGGGTCCCAGACCTTGTCTTCTCCCTCGATGAGTCCCTGGAGTATGGTGAGAGGATAGAGGCCCTTATAGAAAGGATCAAGAGGGGTGGATAGGGAATCCCTGAAAGGTATCAGAGAGAGACCTCTCGTGGGGTCCATTGAGGACCTCCTGAGAGTGGTAAGAGAGAATCAGAGCTTCCTTGTTGCCTCCCATGTAAATCCGGAAGGTGATGCCATCGGTTCTGCCCTTGCCCTTGCAGAGGGCCTTGAGAGGATGGGCAAAGAGGTTACCATCTTCTTCGATGACAGGGTGCCGTACCTTTACAGCTTCATGCCCCATGTGGAAAGGGTGACCCACGATGTTACGGGCAGGGTCTTTGATGTGACAATAGCGGTGGACTGCGGGGAACTGGAGAGGCTCGGGAAGGGCTTTGAAAGGATCGGTGAGAGGGGGATATTCGTGAACATAGACCATCACTCCTCGAACGATCTCTTTGGAGACATAAACATCGTGGATGAAGATGCCTCAGCCACAGGGGAGATGATCTACAGGATCCTGAAGGGCTTTGGTGTTCCAATAACTTCTACCATTGCCACCAACCTCTATGTGGCCCTGCTCATGGACACGGGGTCCTTCAGGTACTCCAGTGCCACCCCGGAGGCCTTCAGGATCGCTGCAGAGCTTGTGGAAAAGGGGGTAAACCCCTGGGAGGTTGCAAAGAGGATTTATGAGTCCCATCCTGTTGAGCGGTTGAGGCTCCTCGGCCAATCCCTTGGCACCATCGAGCTCAGATGCGGGGGGAGGCTCGCCATCATGGTCGTTACAAGACAGATGTACGAGAGTTGTGGTGCCACAGAGGAGATGACGGAGAGCTTCGTCAACTACCCAAGGTCCATAAAGGGTGTCAAGGTGGCTGTCTTCATGAGGGAGATAGGAGAGAGGTCTTACAAGTTCAGCCTCAGGGCAAAGGAGGAGATCGATGTGAGCAGGATAGCTGCCCTCTTCGGTGGTGGTGGACACAGAAGGGCGGCAGGCTGTGTAGTTGAGGGTGATCTTGAAGAGGTGAAGGAGAGGATGGTCAAGGCCATCGAGAGGTTTCTTTGAGATGGACGGTGTCATAGTGGTTGACAAGCCGGAAGGTCTTACCTCCCACAGGGTGGTAGAGGTGGTAAGGGAGAGGCTCAGTGGCAGGGTGAGGGTTGGACACCTTGGAACCCTTGATCCCATTGCCACAGGGGTCCTTCCCATCTGCCTTGGAAGGGCTACGAAGCTATCAGCCTTCCTCATGGGCGGGAAGAAGGAGTACCTTGCCACCATAAGGCTTGGTGAAGAGACGGACACCCTCGACAGGGAGGGGAACATCCTCTTCAGGGCAGATGTGGACGAGGCGGTGGAGGAGAGGATAGGGAAGGTACTCGAGTCCTTTGTCGGGGAGATCGAGCAGGTTCCCCCTGCCTTCTCGGCCATAAAGAGATCGGGCCTGCCCCTGCACAGGCTGGCAAGGAGGGGCATCCTTGTGGAACCAGAACCAAGGAAGGTATGGATATACGATATGGAACTGGTGGATATGGATCTGCCCTTTATAACCATCAGGGTGGTGACCTCTCCAGGGACCTATATCAGGTCCCTCTGCAGGGATATCGGCAGGGCCCTTGGCTGTTACGGCCACATGCATAGACTGAGGAGGTTGAGGTCAGGGGATTTCACCCTCCACAGGGCCCTTTCCTTTGATGCCCTGAAGGGTATGGATCCGGAAGGGTTGAAGAGGTATCTCATACCCCTGGAGGGGTTGCTTCCCCATCTGAGGAGGGTTGAGGTGGATGGCTTCTGGGAAGAGAGGATCAGGAACGGGGTCCAGCCCGCCCTTCCCCTTTCCGGTATCCCTGTGGGTGAGGTGGTGAGGTTCTTCTCAAAGAGGGGGAGGTTCCTTGCCATTGGAAGGGCCACAGGAGCCGGAGGAGGGAAGACCTTCTTCAGGCTTATCAGGGTCCTTGCATGAAGGCGGCTTTGATGTTAAATTTTTACAATAAATACCACCACAGGAGGAAAGAGGCATGCTTACCCCGGAAAGAAAGAAGGAGATCATAGAGACCTTCCGTATCCATGAGAAGGATACGGGCTCTCCAGAGGTGCAGATAGCCCTTCTCACGGAGAGGATAAACTACCTCACCGAGCACTTCAAGGTCCACAAGAAGGATCATCACTCAAGGAGGGGACTCCTCAAGCTTGTGGGTCAGAGGAGGAGGCTCCTTGACTACCTGAAGAACACAGACCCTGACAGATACAAGACCCTCATAGAGAGGCTCGGTATCAGGAAATAACCATGGGAGACGGAGAGATGAAAAAGGAGTATGAGATCGTTTTTGGTGGCAGACCCATAAAGATAGAGACGGGCCACATGGCCAAGCAGGCCGATGGGGCCGTCCTTGTGAGGTACGGGGAGACGGTCGTCCTCGTTACCGCTGTCATTGCGAAGGAGGCAAAGGAGGACATAGACTTCCTCCCCCTTACCGTGAACTACCAGGAGATGACCTATGCTGCGGGGAAGATCCCGGGTGGGTTCTTCAGGCGGGAAGGCAGACCCACCGAGAAGGAGGTCCTCACCTCAAGGCTCATCGATAGGCCCATAAGGCCCCTCTTCCCCAAAGGGCTCTACAACGACATCCAGATCATAGCCACCGTGTTATCGGTGGACAAGGAGAACGATCCAGAGGTTGCAGCCCTTGTGGGGGCCTCTGCAGCCCTTGAGATCTCGAACATCCCTTTCAGAGGCCCCATAGGGGGTGTCAGGGTTGGAAGGGTGGACGGTAAGCTCATATGCAACCCCTCTGTGGCAGAGCAGGAAAAAAGCGATATAGACCTCATTGTGGCAGGCAGCAAGGATGCCCTCATCATGGTTGAAGGGGGGGCAAGGATGGTCCCTGAAGAGGAGATACTTGAGGCCCTCTTCTTCGCCCATAAGGAGATGCAGCCCGTGATAGAGTTGCAGGAGAAGATGAGGGAGGAGGTTGGCAGGGAGAAGCTTCCCTTCCAGGAACCGGTAAGGGATGAAGAGCTGGAGAGGGAGGTGGAATCACTCTATGCCGAGAGGATAAGGGAGGCCCTTACCATCCCCGGAAAGCTGGAACGCTATGGAGCCCTTGACAGGCTCTCAGAAGAGGTTGTCTCCCATCTATCCCAGAGATACGAAGGAAGGGAAAAGGAGATAGAGGAGTGCTTCTCTGAGTTGAAGAAGAGGATCATGAGGGAGAGGATACTCAAGGAAGGGGAGAGGATAGATGGGAGGGGGCCAAAGGATATCAGGCCCATAACCTGTGAGGTGGGTATCCTTCCGAGGACCCATGGCTCTGCCCTCTTTACAAGGGGAGAGACCCAGGCCCTTGTCGTTACAACCCTGGGAACAGCAGAGGACGAGCAGAAGATCGACGCCCTCCTTGGAGAGACCTACAAGTCCTTCATGCTCCACTACAACTTCCCGCCATACTGCGTTGGAGAGGTGAGGCCTCTGAGGGGACCGGGCAGAAGGGAGATCGGCCATGGTGCACTTGCTGAAAGGGCCCTTCAACCCGTCCTCCCGGATAGCGAGGCCTTCCCCTATACCATAAGGGTCGTTTCCGACATCCTTGAATCCAACGGGTCATCCTCCATGGCCTCTGTGTGCGGCGGGAGCCTTTCCCTTATGGATGCCGGTGTCCCCATATCGACCGCTGTTGCCGGGATCGCAATGGGGCTCATAAAGGATGGTGAGGAGGTGGCCATCCT
Organism: Deltaproteobacteria bacterium; assembly: GCA_015492305.1. GTDB lineage: Bacteria > Desulfobacterota > GWC2-55-46 > S146-80 > S146-80 > S146-80. The sequence continues at coordinate 6,149 of WGFJ01000063.1, read as the reverse complement.
TACCGACATACTGGGAGACGAGGACCACCTTGGTGATATGGACTTCAAGGTGGCTGGCACAAAGGACGGGATAACGGCCCTTCAGATGGATATAAAGATAGGAGGGGTCACAAGGGAGATACTCGGCAGGGCCCTTGAACAGGCGAGGGAGGCAAGGTTTGAGGTCCTTGAGAAGATGAATGCCGTCCTTCCGGCGCCAAGGAAGGAACTGTCCGTCCATGCCCCCAGGATCTTCACCATCCATGTAAAGCCCGAAAAGATCAAGGATGTCATCGGCCCTGGCGGGAAGAACATAAAGAAGATCATAGAGGAGACAGGGGTGAAGATAGACATCGATGACACAGGCAGGGTGAATGTGGCCTCTGTGGATGCCGATTCTGCCAAAAAGGCCATCGATATGATAAAGACCTTTACCCAGGAGGTTGAGGTAGGAGGGATATATCTGGGAAGGGTCAAGAGGATTGCAGACTTTGGGGCCTTTGTTGAGATATACCCGGGTGTCACCGGTCTCATCCACATATCCCAGCTTGCCCATACAAGGGTGAGGAATGTCTCCGACATCCTCAAGGAGGGTGATGAGGTCCTTGTAAAGGTCATAGAGATCGATGAATACGGGAGGTTGAGGTTGAGCAGGAAGGAGGCCCTTGGCGAGATGGAGAAGAAGGGCATAAAGGTAAGGGACTCTTCGGGCAGGGCTTGATGTACGAGAAGACGGTCCTCAAGAACGGCATAAAGGTGGTGACAGAGGAGATACCCCATCTCCTCTCCGTCTCTGTGGGTATATGGGTGAGACTCGGTTCAAGGCATGAGAGTAAGGAGAAGAACGGTATCGCCCATTTCATAGAACACATGCTCTTCAAGGGCACGGAGAGGAGGAGTGCAAGGGAGATTGCCAGCGAGATAGAATCGGTAGGGGGTGTCTTGAATGCCTTCACAAGCAGGGAGTATACCTCCTTCTACTCAAAGACCCTGAGCAAGGACCTGCCTCTGAGTATGGATCTCCTTTCCGATATCTACCTCCACCCCCTCTTTGCAGATGACGAGATCGCAAAGGAGAGGATGGTGATCCTTGAGGAGATAAACCTCGTCAGGGATACCCCTGATGACCTCGTCCATGATCTCTTTGTCATGAACATGTGGAAGGATCATCCCCTTGGTTACTCCATCCTCGGATCCACAGAGACCATATCGGCCATCACAAGGGATGATATAAAGGGCTACTACGATGGCTTCTACCGCGGCTTCCCCATCCTTGTGACCGTGTGCGGGAAGGTGAAGCACAGGGATGTGGTGAAGATGGTGGAGGAGTACATGGGTGACATCTCCTACCCCTTAAAGGAGGAGGAGACAGAACCTCCCAGTGTCCAGCCTGGTGTCTATGTGGAGGAGAGGGATCTTGAGCAGGTCCACATATGCCTTGGTTTCAAGGGCATCCCCCAGGGCCATCCCATGAGGTATGCTGCCTACCTCTTCAACACCATCATAGGGGGCGGGATGAGTTCCCGTCTCTTTCAGGAGGTTAGGGAGAAGAGGGGCCTTGTGTACTCCATCTATTCCTACCTCAGCCTCTACAGGGATGCAGGGGCCTTTACCGTCTATGCAGGTACAAACGAGGGCACCTATGGGGAGGTCATAACCGTGATCCTCGATGAACTCAGGAAGGTGGCGGCAGAGGGGGTCGGGGAAGAGGAACTCTCAAGTGCAAAGGAACAGCTCAAAGGCAACCTCCTCCTTGGTCTTGAGAGTTCGGAGAACAGGATGGTAAAGCTTGCAAAGGATGAACTCTACCACGGGCGCTACATCTCGCCCGAGGAGATAATGAGCAGGATAGATGAGGTCTCACCAGAGGAGATAATGACCTTTGCAAGGGACACGATCAGGGAGGAGGGTATGGTCCTTGTCCTCCTTGGAAAGGCACAGGCTGAGAAGGTGGAGACCCTTTTGAAGACGTGAGGATCCTTGTAGTTGAGGACGAGAAAAAGGTTGCCAGCTTCCTTAAAAAGGGCCTTCAGGCCGAAGGCTACGCTGTGGACGTGGCCTACGATGGAGCAGAGGGCTCCTACCTTGCAGAGAATGTCGACTACGACCTCATAATCCTCGATATCCTCCTTCCAAACAAGGATGGCATAGAGGTCCTCAAGGAACTGAGGAAGAAGGGGATCCACACCCCTGTGCTCCTCCTTACAGCAAGGGATGGGGTGGAGGACAAGGTCCTGGGGCTCGATAGCGGGGCCGATGACTACCTTACAAAGCCCTTTGCCTACGAAGAGCTCCTTGCCAGGGTGAGGGCCCTCATGAGAAGGGGGGAGGGCGAGGGGGTAAGGGAGTTGAGGTATGCCGATCTTGTCCTTGATCCACTCAGGAGGAAGGCCATCCGGGGTGGGAAGGAGATAGAACTCACCACCAGGGAATACTCCCTCCTTGAGTACATGATAAGGAACCCCGAGAAGGTGCTCACAAGGGCTATGATCGCTGAACATGTGTGGGATTACACCTTTGACACCCTCTCCAATGTGATAGATGTTTACATCAATCACCTCCGTAACAAGATAGACAGGGGTTTCCCCAAGAGACTCATCCATACCGTAAGGGGGGCCGGTTACATGCTGAAGGAGGAAGAGACATGATATGGGACTCGGCATAAAGGCAAAACTTACCCTCCTTTACGCAACCATCCTGGGAATAGGTCTGGTAATCTTCGGCTGGTTCCTTTACTTCTCCCTTTACAGGACACTCCTCTATACAACCGACGAAAGGCTCAGGGTCGTGGCTGAGATCATGGTCAGGACACCCCTTGGGTCCCAGGCCTTTGACCTGCCCCAGGACTTCGACCTCATATTCGATCGCTTCTTTGGAATAAGGACATCGGGTAAGCTCATACAGATCATAGATCCCTCTGGGAGGGTGAGGCTTAGGTCCTCATCGCTCAAGGGCCTTTCCATACCCTTTTCGGAGGAGGCCTATAAGAACGGTCTTAAGGGCTTGATGACGTATGAGACCATCGAGCCTGTTGGCGGATATCCCCTTAGGGTGATGACATATCCCGTCATAGACAGGGGAAGGCTCCTTTACCTCCTTCAGGTAGGATCCTCTATTGAGGGGGTGAGGGACACCCTGGGCAATCTCCTCTTCTTCCTGTACCTTTCCATCCCCATGGCCATCATCCTCTCAGGCCTTGCAGGGTGGCTGATAGCCACGAGGGCCCTGAGACCTGTGGAGGAGATGGCCGATGCGGCAAGGAGGATAACGGCAGAGAACCTGAGCGAGAGGATAGAGATAAAAGGGCAGGACGAGATAGGGATGCTTGCAGAGACCTTTAACGACATGATAGCCCGGCTCGAGGCCTCCTTTGACAGGATAAAGAGGTTTACAGCCGATGCCTCCCACGAACTCAGGACCCCCCTTACCATCCTCAAGGGCGAGGTGGAGGTGGCCCTGAAGATGGAAAGGACTGTTGAGGGGTTGAGGAAGGTCCTTATGAGCAACCTTGAGGAGATAGACAGGCTCTCGAAGATCGTGAATGACCTCCTCCTCCTGGCAAGGATGGAGAGCAACAGGGAGGAGTTTCGCTTCTCCGAGGTAAGCCTGGACGAACTGATAGAGGAAAGGTACATGCAGATGAGGACCTTTGCCCTTGACAAAGGGGTGAAGATGGAGATGGAGAGGAAGGATGGTGTAAAGGTGAAGGGTGACCCTGCAAAACTGAAACAGCTCTTTCTCAACCTCATGGATAATGCCATCAAGTACACCCCTCCCGGTGGAAGGGTGCATGTCTCTGTGGGAAGGGAGGATGGCTTTGCAGTGGTTACGGTCTCGGATACAGGGATAGGCATACCCCAGAAGGATCTTCCCCATATCTTCGACAGGTTCTACAGGGTTGAGAGGGCAGGCAGGGAGGGGGGAAGCGGCCTTGGACTCAGCATATGCAAGCTCATAGTGGAGGCCCATGGAGGGAGGATCGATGTGGAGAGCAGACAGGGCAGGGGAAGCACCTTCAGGGTCTTTTTGCCCATCTCTTAAGGGTTGACTCCATCCGTTGAGGAGTATAAGATTTTAGTAATCCTTCAGGAGGTATGGAAATGAAGAGATCCGCAGGGCTTGCAGGGGCTTTTGTGTTGATCCTTCTGTCTCCTGCCCTTGCCGGTAATCCCCAGAAGGGAAAGGAGATATACGAGACCACATGCATACCTTGCCATGGTCCGGAGGGCAATGCCATCATCCCCGGGGTTCCGAGCTTTGCAAAGGACGAGGCCATACCGGGTAAGGGCATAAAGCTTTCTGAGCTCTCAGACGAAGAGGTAAAGAGGAACATAAGCAGAGGGTTCAAGAATCCATCCACCCCTGGTGCACCCATAATGCCTCCTTTTGGTGGCGGTCCACCTCTCAGTGATGGTGAACTCGAAGACCTCATAGCCTACATCCGCAGTCTTGCTAAGTAGGTCAGTATCCCGGGAGTCTGTTCAGACAGGAATGGTGTATTGTGGTCAGAGGACAGGATGAAGGATGGAAGAGACTAAGCTCATAGAAATACTTAAGAAAAAGGAGGAGGAACTTGAGGTCCTCCTTGAAGAGGCAAGGAAGAAGGCGGATGCCATCGTTGAGGATGCAAGGAAGAAGGCAGCGAGGATAGAGGCATCTTACAGGGACGAGATAGAGGGTCTTGAGAGGAGGCTCCTCAAGGAGGAGGAGAGACACAAAAGGGAGGCCGTGGAGAGGATCAGGGCCGAGATGGAGGCCTTAAGGGAGGGTATCAGGAAAAGGGCAGAGGAGAAGAGGGGCAGCTGCCTTGAAGTGATAAGGAAGGAGGTCCTCAGGGGGATAGGGTGATAAAGAAGATGAGCAAGATCCAGATCATCGGCCCCAAGAGGGTGCTCGGTGATGTCCTGGATCTATTACAGTCACTGGGGATAGTCCATGTAGAAAACCTCCCGGAAAAGATAGGGGAAGAACTCCTTCACAGGATACCCCTTGATGAGGAGAAGCTTGCCCTGAAGAAGGAGGTGGATGGACTGCTCGACAGGTTGAGGAACACCATACTCCTCCTGCCCCACCTAGGGGTGCCACCTCCCCGTGGGATCGCCTTCTTTGATCCCCTCTCAAAGGAACACATAGCCCTCCTTGATGATCTCCAGGAGCAGTTGAGGAGCCTTCACAGGGAGAGGACCGAGATAAGACGCCAGCTCTCCATCATATCCCGCTATGAAAGGATACTTGAAGGCCTTGCCCCCCTTGTGGCAAGGTTGAAGGTGCTCAAGTTCTTCGAGACCATGGGCCTTGTGATCGAGAGGGACAGGAAGGAGATCATACCCGTTATAGAGGAAGAGGTGGAGAGGATCACCGATGGAAGGTGCGAGATCTTTGTGAGGGATATAGATGAGGAGATGATAGGCCTTGTTATTACCTATCCAAGGGAGTACGATGGGGCCATAAGGGGCATCCTTGAGGAGGAGAGGATCAGGGAGTTGAAGCTTCCCGAGGAGTATGCGGACCTCCCTATATTCGAGGCCATGAAGAGGATGATAGAGAGGAGGGAGACCCTGCCAAGGGAGCTTAAGGAGGTGGACGGGAAGCTCAGATCCCTTTCCCATATGTGGTATCACAGGCTTGAGGAGTGGATGGAGGCCCTTGAGGCCCTCAAGGAGAGGATAGAGACCATAGGCTATCTCGGTCAGACAAGGTACACCTTTGTGCTCATAGGGTGGCTTCCCTCCGACACCTTTTCCACCCTCTCAAAGATCCTTAAGGACCGTTTCGGTGAGGATGTGCTCCTGAGGGAACTTGAGATACGGGAGGAGGAGATGGATGAGGTCCCTGTCTACATAAAGAACCCCCCCTTTGTCAGGTCCTTTGAGGTCTTCATGTCCATCCTGCCCGTTCCAAAGTATGGATCCGTGGATCCCACCCCGTACCTTGCTGTATTCTTCCCCACCTTCTTTGGCCTCATCCTCGGGGATGCAGGGTACGGCATGGTCCTTCTCATAGTAGGCCTCCTTTTGAGGAAGAGGTTCAAGGGGAGGGTTGCAAGGGACCTTCTCACCGTCCTTTTCATATCCTCCCTCTTTGCCATCCTTTTCGGCATACTCTTCGGGGAGTTCTTTGGCACCCTTGGTGAGAGGTTCGGCCTCCATCCCATCATCCTTGACAGGAGG
>WGFJ01000062.1 GCA_015492305.1 Deltaproteobacteria bacterium | reverse complement strand
TAGGCCCGGCACCGACTGCCCTTAAGGCCGTAGTCTGCATACCTTGTTGTCATCCATGCAAAGACCCTGAGCCCCTCTTTCCTCGCTATCCTGATCACAGGGGTGAGGACATCGCCAAGGACAGGGGCATGGGTGGTGCGAAAGTAGACCCCCTCCTTCAGCCTGGACCTTACAAAAGGGTAGTAGCTATCGCCCCTGTTGTGGAAGACCCTGAGGATTATGGTATCGTAGCCCCTTTCCTTTATCTCCCTTATCTCCTTTTCAAGCTCCTCGTAGGTCCTGCTGCTGAAGTTGTGGATCTGTAGGGCCATGAAGCCTTTCTGCCTCTCCTCTATCAGGAGGGAGGCCTTCTTTCTGCCTTCAAGGGCCTCCTTCCTGTACCTTCCCCCGGGGAAGTTCTTCAGGTACAGATCAAACTCTTCCAGGGCCTCCCTGTATCTCCCGCCTTTGAGGAAGGCCAGGCCAAGGTAGTACTGGGCATCTTCAAGGAAGGGATTCAGGGGGGATGTCTCTATGAATCTCTGGAGCATCATGGCGGATTCCCTGTACATCCCCTTGCTGAGGAGGATGACCCCCCTCTGGTAGAGGGATGGGTCACCCCTGAGGATGTCCCCGTATAAGGGCTTGAGGGTGAGGATAAAGAGGAAGGACATGACCGGGATGAGCCGTCTGAAACAGGCCATCTTAAAACAGGACATGGAGGAACTCCTTTACATTCCTTACACCTATTATCTCTATCCCCTCTTCCTTCAGCCCCCTTCCCGTTTCTGCCGGACAGATACACCTCTTGAAGCCAAGCTTTCGTGCCTCCCTTACCCTCATTTCCGACTGGGATACCCCCCTTACCTCACCTGTGAGACCCAGTTCCCCGAAGACCACCGTATCAGGGGGGATGGCCCTGTCCATAAAGTTCGAGGCTATGGCCCCTGCAATCCCGAGGTCTACAGCAGGTTCATCCACCTTTATCCCCCCGCTCACCTTGAGGAATATGTCGTGGCTGCCCACGCGCAGTTCTGCCTTCTTCTCAAGTACAGCCACGATGAGGGATACCTTCTTCGGGTCGAGGCCAAGGACGGTCCTTGCAGGTACACCGAAGAAGGAGCCTGAAACAAGGGCCTGAACCTCCACAAGGATGGGGCGTGTCCCCTCCATGCTGGCCACCACTGCAGAGCCGGATGCCTCTTCAGGCCTGTCGGATAGGAAGATGCTGGAGGGGTTCTTCACCTCCTTGAGCCCCCTTTCTGCCATCTCAAAGACACCTATCTCGTTTATGGAGCCAAAGCGGTTCTTCGATGCCCTGAGTATCCTGTAGGGATAGCCCCTGTCTCCCTCAAAGTAGAGGACCGTATCCACCATGTGTTCCAGGACCTTTGGGCCTGCTATGACCCCCTCCTTTGTTACATGGCCTATGAGGAAGAGGGGGATGTCGAGCCTCTTTGTGAGGTCTATGAGCCGGGCAGTTGCCTCCCTCAGCTGGGCTATGCTGCCGGGTGTGGAGGATAGTTTCTCGGTATAGATGGTCTGGATCGAATCTATGGCAAGGATCGATGGAGAGAGGCCTCTCACCTCCTCCAGTATGGCCTCAAGGAGGTTTTCCGTGTATACATAGAAGCCCTTTGATCTTATGGAGAGGCGTTCAGCCCTCATCCTTATCTGGTTCTGGGATTCTTCTCCAGAGACATAGAGGACCCTCCCGCCCCTTGAGGCAACCGCATCCATTGCCTGCATGAGGAGGGTCGATTTCCCTATCCCTGGGTCACCTCCTATGAGGACCACCCCTCCAGGTACTATCCCTCCTCCAAGGACCCTGTCAAACTCTCCAATCCCTGTCCTTATCCTTTCCTTTTCCTCCCTTGAGAGGTCTTCAAGGGGAAGGGGAGGTTGGGAGTTGACGATGCTCAGGTGCCCTGTTTTCTCTTCCCTCTCCTCTACAAGGGTGTTCCAGGAGAGACAGGAAGGGCAACGGCCAAGCCACTTGGGTGATTGGTATCCACAGGACTGGCAGGAATAGAAACTCTTTACCCTGTGCATCTAAAAGGATCCGATCCTGTCTTCCAGGACAGCCACCTTTACCCCCTCTTCCCTCATGAGGAGGGCAAGGAGGGCCTTCTTCCTCTCCTCGAAGTCCTTTCGATACCTGGAGGGCACAGGTCTTGCGGGAGGGAACCTGTAGGTAAGGGGGTTCACCGGCCTTCCCCTTACCCTGAACTCGTAGTGGAGGTGGGGACCTGTGGATAGCCCTGTGGAACCCACATACCCTATTACCTGCCCCTGCCTTACATACCTTCCCCTTCTTATCCCCTTGGCTATGCGGGACATGTGGCCATAGGCGGTTGAATAGGTGCCGTTGTGCTTTATCAGCACGAACTTGCCGTATCCCCCTTTCCATCCCGCATATACAACCCTTCCATCCCCTGTGGCCACAACAGGGGTGCCTGCAGGGGCTGCGTAGTCCACACCATGGTGGGGCCTGTAGGTCTTGAGGATCGGGTGGTAGCGCCTCCTGGTAAAGTATGAGGTTATCCTGCGGTAGTGAAGAGGGGATTTCAGGAATCGCTTCCTTAGGGATCTCCCCTCTATATCGTAATAGCCCCTCTTGCCACCTGCCTCGAAGGCAAAGGCGGTGTATCGCTTGCCCTGGTTTACAATGGTTGCTGCCACGATGGGACCCGTTTTTACAACCTTTCCATCGACAAGGCCTTCCTCAAAGAGGACCCTGAAGGTGTCACCCCTCCTTATGTCCGTTGAGAAGTCTATCTCCCATGCGAATATATCGGCAAGACCCATCACTATCTCTGGATCGATGCCAAGTTTCGTCATATCCTCGTAAAGGGACTGCCTTATCTCCCCCTTTACAAGGACAAGCCTTTTCTGGATGGGCAGTTCCTCCTTGAAGGCAACAAAGGACCCCTTCCCCTCCCTCTCAAGGATCATAAGGGTCAGGTCGTCTATAGGATACTCGATCCTCTCAAGGCTCTTGTCCTTCAGGGTCACCCTTATGGTCCTTCCAGGGATGAGGTTCTTGAGGTTGTAGATGGGCTTTGAGCTCTTTATAATGGATGGAAAGAGGGCGGGGTCGACACCGAGGGGCTTAAGGAGGGTGTAGAGGCTGTCGCCCTTCTTGATCACCACCTCATGGGTCTCAAGGTTTTCCTCTTCAGGCTTTATAATGAGGGGATCGATCTTCAGCCTCTTTATCTCCAGTATCCGCTCGTGGGATGAGGGTGTGGTCTTGATAAGGTTTAATGACAGGAGGGTCAGGAAGGGGATCAGGGCAAAGACACCGCTCCATCTGTACCTGACCCTGTAGGGGGATCTTCCCTCTAACCAATAATCCTTTGACACCTTCAGGCCTTATGGTGTAAAGTTATCCTTGGAGCCATGGTTGAAGACCTTAAGAGGACCCCTTCTCCACCAGCGGGTATATTAATAGAATTGAACAGGGCTGTCAAGGCCTTTACCCTTTATCCACGGGGACATCCTGCCCTCAAGGAGACCCTCCACAGGACATACGGGACCTGTCTGGGGATATTGAAGGGCCTTGAGGAGATCACCTTTTCCGTAAAGAGAGAAGGCTTTTACCTGGATGGAGCCCCCCTTCCTTCCTCCCCCTCCCTGAAAAACCTGGCAAAGGACCTCTTTTACAAACGGATCGAGGCTATAACCCTCACCACTTCCATGACCGAAGATGAGTGGGCCAGGTTCCTTGGCCTCCTTTCCCTTGGATCGGCAGAGATAACCGCAAGGGGAGGCATCATGAAGCTCCTCCTTGAGGAGGAGATCCGGGGTATAAGGGTTAATGAAACAAGGTATGAGGACCTGCTCAAGGGTTCCCTTGAGGAGATGGAGGAGGGTGAGAAGGGGATAGAGGAGGAGGAGAGGGATGAGAAGGGCGGGGTGGATGCGAGGATAGAGGAGCTTGTTGAAGGTCTGCAGGACAGGTTCGAGTCAGAGGAGGAAAGGGAGGAGGAGGATCTCGATTCCCTGCTGAAGGCACTTGAGGAAGAGAAGGACCCCATCCGGTATGAAGGGCTTGTCCGGTCCCTTGTTGTAAGGGGTGTGGAACTGAGGGATAAGGGGATGTGGGAGGAGACATTCAAGATCCTCAAGGCCTTCTCACGCCACGCCCTGTCGAAGAGGAAAGAGGCCATGGTCGATTCGGCCCGTCAGGGTTTAAGGGAACTCTTCAATGAAGAGGTGGAGGAGGAGTGTTTCAGAAGGCTTGCCATCAAGGATGAGGAGGCAAACAGGGATATCACCCGCATCATCCTCGCCATGGGAGAGGAGATGGTTGAACCGTGCCTGAAAAGGCTTGAGGAAGAGGAGCGGATCTATCCCAGAAGGTGTCTTTTCAACATAGTTGTGGCCTTCGGGGAGAAGGTCAGAAGCAAGGTGGAAGAAAGGCTAAGAGAGGCCAGGCAGTGGTACATCAAGAGGCAGATGATATCCCTCCTTGGGGCCATAGGGAACCCTGACTCCCTCAGGGTCTTGAAAGAGGTCCTATGTGATGAGGATATAAGGGTGAGGAAGGAGGCTGTGAAGGCCCTTGCCGGTATAAGGAGTGAAGAGGCCGTGGATATGCTCATAGACTTTGTGGGATCAAAGGACCAGGCCCTTTCACTTCAGGCCATTGCCTCCCTCGGGGCCATAAGGGCCTCAAGGGCTGTTCCACACCTCGTGTCACTCATTGAAATGAGGGGACTTTCTGCCAACCTCTACGAGAGGAAGAAGGCCGCCATAAAGGCCCTTGGAAGCATCGGTGACGAGAGGGCGATACCGGCATTGGGAAACCTGCTGAAGAGGAAGGGCATCATCAGGAGGAAGAGGTTGAATGAGCTGAAGTCCCTCTGTGCCATTGCCCTTTCCTCCATCGGCGGGAAGGGGGCGGAGGAGACCTTGAGGGAGGTAATGGAAAGGAGTAGAGGGGATCTCTACTATGCATGCCTCAATGGCCTTGAGAGGATGAAGAGAGGATGATATGGAGGTATTGAATAAAGAGGTCCTTGAGAGGGCCTTGAGACCCCTTAACGGCTCCCTGAAGAACAGGAGGTTCTATCCACCGGGTCATCCCTCCATAACCAATACCCTGAAGGATGCCTACAACAGGATCACTGCCATACTGGAAAGGGAAAACCCCCTCCTCCTTGGAAGGGTCAACGACATCCTTGTCTTCGGACATCACTCCTTCCTTGATCCCACCTACAGGGATATCCTTGAGTGTTTACAGAGGAGGGGGATTGAGGGGGTCTCCTTTGCAAAGGGACTCACCTTCGAGGAGTTTTCCTCCTTTATAGACATCCTCTATTCGGACAGGGACTTTGAGGTGGATGAGTTGAGGAGGGAGTTGATAAAGAGGTCCATCCTCCATGTGACCATAAGGTTCCTCCCTGTGGGCAACAAGTACCTCGAGGTCTATCAGAGGGCTGTGGATACGGTAAAGAAGACGATGGAGGAGATACGGCTCGGTGTCCTGCCAAAGACAGAGGCGGTCATGGAGATTGTGGAGGACATGACCGAACTTGTCCTTGAGGACAAGAACGCCATGATAGGTCTGACCATGATAAAGGACTACGACAACTACCTCTTCACCCACTCCGTGAATGTGGCCATCCTCTCCATAGCCCTTGGTGATGAACTGGGTCTTGACAGGTCAAGCCTCCACCAGATAGGGCTGGCTGCCCTCCTCCACGATATCGGCAAGACAGGGGTGGGGGAGGATATCATAAAGAAACCCGACAGGCTGAGCGACGAGGAGTGGGAGAGGATAAAGGAACACCCCATCATAGGCTTCAGGATAATGGAGAAGATGGAGAGCATGCCCTCCCTGCCGCCAAGGATAACCCTGGAACACCACCTCGGATACGATATGAAGGGTTATCCCAGGATAGAGGTGAACAAGCCCCATCCTTACAGCATGATAGTCACCATATGCGATACCTACGATGCCATAACCACCCTGAGGCCCTACCAGAGGCCCGTTGACCCTCTCACGGGCATAAACAGGATGAAGTCCATGGCCAACCGTCTCCTCGATCCTGAACTGCTCAAGACCTTTGTCAACATGCTCGGGCTCTACCCGGTTGGCACCCTTGTAAGGCTCAACACGAACGAGATAGGGGTGATCGTGAAGGTGAACCCCCTGGACAACACAAAGCCTGTTGTAAAGGTGATATTCGACAGGTCTGGAAAGAGGCTTAAAAAGCCCCAGCTTCTCGACCTGAGCCTGGCAAGGTCCGGTGTTGCTATAGTTGCCTCTGTAGATCCCCTCTCGAAGAACATAGATGTAGGGGAGTATCTCAAGGAGATGGAGGGGTCTTAGTCATCCAGTTCACCGAGGGTCTTGATTATAAGTGCCTTCAGTGAGGGGTCGCTCTTTGGATATAGTTCGAGAAGCCTTACTTCGGCCCTTCTGTCGCCTATCCTTCCAAGGGCCTCCACAGCCCTTGCCATTATCTCTTTATCACCTGTATCGAGGAGTTTAAGAAGGTAAGGGGTGAGTCTTCTATCCTGGAAGAGCCCAAGGACATCGATGGCTGTGAGCCTTACAGCCTTGCTCGGATCCTTGAGCATTCCCAGTATGGCCTTCAGGGTCCGTCTGTCCCTTATGTCACCAAGGACCCTCAGGGCAGAAGCCCTTACATCCTCAAGGGGGTCCTTCAGGGCCTTCAGAAGGTAGAGGAGGGCCTTGTCGTTCTTTATCTCTCCAAGGGCATAGAGGGCCCTTAGCCTTTCTACCTTTTCCCCTTTCAGGAGGGTCTTGCCAAGTTCATCTATCCTTTCCTTTGCCTCTATCCGGTCAAGGGCCTTTGCTGCTGCAACCCTTACCCTCTCGTCAGGGTCCTTGAGGGCCCTGATGAGGAACTCCTTCCTGTTCAAGGGGAGATGGCCTTTCCTCTTTTCTTCCATGGAAAAAAATAATGAGGCCCTGCCGGTGGCAGGGCCTCAAGGTCTTACCTTACATCATCTCTTCCATGCCAGGTGCCCCTGGTGCCGCCTTCTTCTCCTCCTTTGGCTTCTCGGCCACAAGTGCCTCTGTTGTGAGCATGAGGGAGGCTATGGATGCAGCGTTCTGGAGGGCTATCCTTGAGACCTTTGTCGGGTCTATGACACCCGCCTCTATGAGATCCTCGTAGGTCTCGGTGGCCGCATTGAAGCCAAAGGCCCCTGTGCCTTCCTTCACCTTCTGGAGGACTATGGAGCCATCCACACCGGCGTTGTTTGCGATCTGCCTCAGGGGCTCTTCAAGGGCCTTCTTCACGATGTTTACACCGAACTGCTGATCCCCTTCGAGCTTGAGGTTTTCCAGGGCAGGGAGTATCCTGAGGTAGGCCACACCACCACCTGGCACTATACCCTCCTCAACGGCTGCCCTTGTGGCGTGGAGGGCATCCTCAACCCTTGCCTTCTTCTCCTTCATCTCGGTCTCGGTTGCTGCACCCACATTTATCACTGCCACACCGCCTGCCAGCTTTGCGAGCCTCTCCTGGAGCTTCTCCCTGTCGTAATCGGAGGTGGTCTCCTCTATCTGGGTCCTTATCTGCTTGATCCTCCCCTCAATGGCCTCCTTGCTTCCGGCCCCTTCCACTATGGTGGTGTTGTCCTTGTCCACCACTATCCTCTTTGCCCTTCCAAGATCGCTGAGATCCACATTCTCGAGCTTTATGCCGAGCTCTTCAGCTATCATCTTTCCACCTGTGAGGATGGCTATGTCCTCGAGCATTGCCTTCCTTCTGTCCCCGAAACCAGGGGCCTTTACCGCGCAGCACTGAAGGGTTCCTCTAAGCTTGTTCACAACCAGCGTTGCAAGGGCCTCACCTTCCACATCCTCTGCGATGACGAGCAGGGGCTTGCCGCTCCTTGCCACCTTCTCAAGGAGTGGGAGGAAGTCCTTCATGTTGCTTATCTTCTTTTCGTGGACCAGGATGTAGGCATTTTCAAGAACGCACTCCATCCTTTCAGGATCGGTGATGAAGTAGGGTGAGAGGTAGCCCCTGTCGAACTGCATACCCTCTACCACATCAAGGGTCGTTTCAAGGCCCTTTGCCTCCTCGACGGTTATGACCCCTTCCTTGCCAACCTTCTCCATGGCCTCTGCAATGATCTCACCGATCGTGGCGTCTCCATTTGCGGAGATGGTGCCCACCTGGGCAATCTCCTTCTTTTCCTTTGTTGGCTTGGAGAGCTTCTTGAGCTCCTCCACTGCCGTGTCCACGGCCTTATCAATACCCCTCTTGAGGTCCATGGGGTTGTGGCCGGCAGCAACGAGCTTCAGGCCCTCCTTGAATATGGCCTGTGCAAGGACGGTGGCTGTGGTGGTCCCATCACCTGCCACATCAGAGGTCTTGCTTGCCACCTCCTTCACCATCTGGGCACCCATGTTCTCGAACTTGTCCTCAAGTTCTATCTCCTTTGCAACGGTGACCCCGTCCTTTGTGATGGTTGGTGAACCGAAGGTCTTTTCGATCACCACATTCCTTCCCCTTGGTCCAAGGGTCACCTTCACAGCCTCTGCAAGGATGTTTACCCCTTTAAGGATGGAGTTCCTTGCATTCTCCGATAGAGCTATCATCTTTGCAGCCATACTCTCTCCCTCCTTTTGGTTTTATTGAAATCTTGCCTTACTGTTCGATGATGCCGAGGACATCGTCTTCCCGGATTATAAGGTGCTCTTCCCCTTCTATCTTCACCTCTGTGCCAGCGTATTTGCTGAAGATGATCCTGTCACCCACCTTCACCTCAAGGGGTATCCTCTTTCCATCCTCAAGGACCCTCCCATTACCCACGGCGATTACCTCCCCTTCCTGGGGTCTCTCCTTGGCGGTATCGGGGATGATTATGCCCCCCTTTGTCTTTTCTTCCTCTTCCAGCCTCTTTACCAGGATCCTGTCGTTGAGCGGTCTGATCTTCATACCTCCTGACCTCCTTTATAATGGGATTGATTTTCTGAAGACTAACTAAAATGTAATCACTCCCCCTTGCCTTGTCAAGACCTTTTTAGCACTCTTCCAATAAGAGTGCTAAACGGCCTGGCTTGCCTTAAAAAACAACTTATAGGTATAATAAAGGATGCCGATATATCTATCGGAGGGCCTGACGATGATAGAGAACAGGAGCCTCAGAGAGTACTTCATGGACCTTGTGAGGGATGCCTTCAAGAGGCATAAGGTAACCACCTACGAGATGGCCGAGTTCTACATAGTGAACCTCCTCTCCGAATTCGTGGAACGCAGGAAGCTGCACGGTAAGGGTGATCCCTTCGGCACGGAGCCCCTTGCCATAACCCTCCTCAGGGCCTTTGAGATGAACCTGAGGGATAGGTTCAATGTCTTGAAGAGCATAGGCGACACCTCCCTCTTTGTTACGGGCTTTTTCTTTGAGAGCCTGAAGAGGAGGATAGTTGGAACCAGGTACTACATAGCCATTGGTGAGAATGCCTATGCCCATCTTGCCTATATGACAAGATGGGGTAGCGGGACGGAATACCTCTCCTCCCTCTTCCAGGAGCTTGCGGAAAAGTTCATCTCCTTTGTGGAGGTCCTTGCAGAGGTGAGGGAGAACACATCCTTCCTTCCCCTTGATGACACCATGGATATCTATGAGAAATGGCTCCAGACAAAGGGTAAAAAGTACATGGAACTCCTTGAAAAGAAGGGTATCATCCCCCTTACGGATCTTCCCTCCAAGAGCCTCCAGTAGACCGGTCCTTTATAAGGATTGCCTCCCACTTTGCTTTTCTGGTATATCTTTATGGAATCCAGCCAGGAGGTGTCATGGGGTATAACATACTCTTTGTGACCCCTGAGGTTGCTCCCTTCTCCAAGACAGGGGGGCTTGCAGATGTCTCGGCATCGCTGCCAAAGGCCTTGAAGAGGCTGGACCACAGGGTTACCATAGTAACCCCCCTTTACAGATGCGTCTCTCAGGAGCCCCTGAAGGTGACAGGCCTCAAGGTCAAGGTGGCGATGAGGGAGAGGGAGATAGAGGGGACCTTCCTCAAGGGCAGGGCATCTGGGGGTGTGGATGTCTTCTTTCTGAAGAGGGATGAGTTCTACGACAGGACCTACCTCTACTCCACCCCTGAAGGGGACTACTTCGACAATGGGGAGAGGTTCATCTTCTTCACAAGGGCTGTCCTTGAAGCTGTGAAGGAGGGAGGTTTTTTCCCTCACGTAATCCACTGTCACGAGTGGCAGACAGCCCTGCTCCCTGTGTACGCCAAGACCATCTACAGGGATGCCCTTTCAAGGACCCCTGTCGTCCTTACCATCCACAATGTGGCCTATCAGGGCCTCTTCCCGGAGTATATACTCCCCTACACAGGGCTTCCGAGGGGGCTCTACACCATGGAGGGGCTTGAGTTTTACGGAAAGGTCAACTTCCTGAAAGGAGGCATCCTCTTTGCAGACCTCCTTACAACGGTAAGCAGGAGATACAGCCTGGAGATACAGACACCTCGCTATGGATATGGCCTGGACGGGGTCTTGAGGAAGAGGGCCGGAGACCTCTACGGCATACTCAATGGGGTGGATTACAGGGAGTGGAATCCATCCAGGGATGTCCACATCCCGGCCCGGTACAACAGAAGGGACCTTTCTGGCAAGGAGGTGTGCAAGAGGGCCCTCATCGAGGAGCTTGGCCTTGCTGTCTCCCCTGAGACCCCTCTCATAGGTGTCATATCGAGGCTCACGGATCAGAAAGGGATTGATATCCTCATAAAGGCGGCAGGGGGGATAGTGGACATGGGAGCGGCCCTTGTGATCCTTGGAGAGGGTGAGAGGAGGTATCACAGAAGGCTTAAGGCCCTTTCGGGGCGTTACCCCGGTAGGGTTGTGGTGAGGATAGGTTTTGATGTACCCCTTGCCCACAGGATAGAGGCGGGCTGTGACATGTTTTTAATGCCTTCCAGGTACGAGCCATGCGGACTGAACCAGATATACAGCCTGAGGTATGGGACCATACCCATAGTAAGGGCCACAGGTGGTCTTGATGATACCATAAGGGATTACGACCCTGAAACCGGAAGGGGCACGGGGTTCAAGTTCAGGAGGTATTCCACAAAGGCTCTCCTTGAGAAGGTGAGGTTTGCCATTGAGATCTTCAGGGACAGGAAGAGGTGGAGCCGCCTCATGAAGGAGGCCATGGGGGAGGACTTCTCCTGGCATAGATCGACGAGGCTCTATGAGGAGGTCTACAGAAGGGCCATAGAGGGCCTGAAGTCTGGCATGTGAATTGCAATTTATATCACAATTGAGGAGATGGAAGATGAAGGAACTCCTTGTAGTCCAGCATGTGGAGTGTGAAGGGCTCGGCAGCTTTGAGTCGGTGATAAGGGAGCAGGGACTTTCGGTTACCTCTGTGAATACCGGGAAGGGGGAGAGAATAGGGGGGGATAAGATGTACGATGCCCTCATACTCCTTGGTGGTCCGATGGGTGTCTATGAGGTTGATGAGTACCCCTTCCTCCGTGATGAGATGGAGCTTATCCGGACCTACCACCGCGAGGGAAAGCCTGTTCTCGGGATATGCCTTGGTGCCCAGCTCATTGCTGAGGCCCTCGGTGGCAGGGTCTACAAGGGGGAGGAGAAGGAGATAGGCTGGTACCGCATCTACCTCACAGGGGAGGGGAGGAGGGACCCCCTCTTCCGTTCCATGCCCGATGTGCCTGTAGTCTTCCAGTGGCATGGAGATACCTTTGAATTGCCCGAAGAGGGGATAAGGCTTGCCTATTCTTACATCTATCCCAACCAGGCCTTCAGGATCGGCAAGAACATCTACGGGCTCCAGTTCCACATAGAGGTAACAGAGGATATGGTGAAGGAATGGCTCCTCACCTACAGAGATGAACTGGAGAGGGAAGGTATAAGGGTAGATCCCATACTCAAGGGAACAGAGAGGTACATAAACGACCTCAACCACTATGCCACAGGGTTTATAAAGGGGTTTGCGGCCCTGGTTGGTGCCTAAAAAGTAGGCATAATCCCTGAAATTGATCAATCCTTACCCACCTTAAGGGTTCAGAAACCTCCCGGGATCCATCAACCGATTCCATTAAGGGACAGGCCCCGGGGCAGGGATGGGCCCCTGCCTCACCTTTGGCACATCTATTGCAGTGTTGTGGGTCAGGGATACAACGGGGTGTCCCGGGGCAAGGGCGCTGAAAGGGCGCCTTTTCGTTTTGTTTTAAAAACGATGCATAGGGAGGTGGACGATGAAGAAGGTAGAGGCGATCATCAAACCCTTCAAGCTCGATGAGGTAAGGGATGCCCTGAACAGTGTGGGGATAAAGGGTATGACCGTGGCAGAGGTGAAGGGCTTTGGCAGGCAGAAGGGGCATACTGAGCTATACAGAGGGGCCGAATACACGGTGGACTTCCTTCCGAAGGTGAAGGTGGAGGTCGTCCTTGAGGACGACCTGCTGGAGGAGGCCGTTAATGCCATAAGGAAGAGTGCCTATACGGGCAAGATCGGTGACGGCAAGATCTTCATCAGCCCTGTCGAAGAGGTGATAAGGATCAGGACCGGTGAAACAGGGGTGGATGCCCTCTGATGGCACTGGTTTAGTAAAATCCCTTCTTGAGGAGGTGCAAGGATGATAAGGCTATTTGTTCTTTCCTTTCTGTTGATCCTGGGTGCAGGGGGAACGGCTCTTGCTGCCGATGGTGGTAAGATCGATTCGGGTGATACGGCATGGCTGCTGGTCTCAACGGCCCTTGTTATGCTCATGACGCCGGGTCTTGCCATCTTCTACGGCGGGATGACGAGGAGGAAGAATGTCCTGAATACCATAATGCTTTCCTTCATAACCCTTGCAATGATAAGTGTTCAGTGGGTGCTGTGGGGTTACAGCCTTTCCTTTGGAAGCGACATAGGGGGGCTTGTTGGAGGCCTCGATTACATAGGGCTGAAGGGGGTTGGTACCACTCCACAAGAGGGCTCTACCATACCCCATCTCCTGTTCATGATGTTTCAGGGTATGTTTGCCATAATCACCCCTGCCCTGATAACAGGGGCCTTTGTTGAGAGGATCAAGTTTTCGGCCTTTCTCCTCTTCACCCTCCTCTGGTCAACCATTGTCTACGATCCACTTGCCCACTGGGTATGGGGAGGGGGATGGCTCATGGACCTTGGGGCCCTTGATTTTGCAGGAGGGACGGTTGTCCACATAAGTTCAGGTGTTTCCGCCCTTGTGGCTGCCCTTGTTATAGGGAGGAGGAGGGGCTATCCCTATGAAGCGATGCATCCAAACAACCTTCCCCTCACATTGATAGGGACAGCGCTTCTCTGGTTTGGATGGTTTGGCTTCAACGCAGGCAGTGCCCTTGCATCAAACGGTTCTGCAGTGAATGCCTTTGTTACAACCAACACGGCAGCCGCCATGGCGGCCTTTACATGGACCATAGTGGAGTGGTTCCACAGGGGTAAACCAACCCTCCTTGGTGCTGCATCAGGGGCGGTGGCAGGGCTTGTGGCCATCACACCCGCTGCCGGCTTTGTGGGTCCCATCTCTTCCATCATTATAGGCTTTGGGGCAGGGGTCCTGTGTTACCTTGCCGTGGTGCTCATAAAACCCTCCCTGGGATACGACGACTCCCTTGATGTCTTCGGCATCCACGGGGTCGGTGGCACATGGGGGGCCATAGCAACGGGTCTTTTCGCCTCTGCAGCAGTAGGTGGGGTTGATGGCCTCTTCTTCGGGAATCCGGGGCAGCTGGTGAAGCAGATCATAGGGGTTGTGGCAACCTACCTCTTTGCAGGGATAGTCACCTTTATACTCCTCAAGGTCGTGGACCTTTTGGTGGGCCTGAGGGTAAGCGATGAGGAGGAGGTTACGGGTCTCGATATATCCCTTCACGGTGAGGAAGGTTACAGGTTGAGCTGATGGGAAGGAAGGTCCTGATAATAGATGATCAGCCAAATCAGCGAAAGATCCTCAGGGGTCTCCTTGAGATGGTGGGGTGCGAGGTGGTGGGTGAGGGATCGAACGGCAGGGAAGCGATAGAGCTTGCCATGAAGATCAAGCCAGAGGTGGTGATCATGGATGTGAAGATGCCGGGTATGGATGGCATAGAGGCTGCGAAGGAGATAAACATGAGGTTCCCCACCCCTATCATCCTCTGCACCGTGAAGAGGGATGAAGAGACCCTTGAGAGGGCAAAGGGGGCAGGTGTGATGGCCTATCTGGTGAAGCCTCCAAGGGAGGAGGACCTCCTGCCCACCATAGAGATAGCCATCTCAAGGTTCAAGGAGTTCAGGGCCTTGAGGGAAGAGGTAAAGGACCTGAAGGATGCCCTTGAGGCAAGGAAGGTGATAGAGAAGGCCAAGGGTGTCCTCATGGAGAAGATGGGATTGAGCGAGGGGGAGGCCTTCCGGAGGATAAGGAAGATGAGCATGGACAGAAGGAAACCGATGAAGGAGGTGGCAGAGGCCATACTCATGACCTTTGAGGGCCTTTAAGGGATAAGAAGGTACAGGGCTGTACCGAAAGAGGCAAGGGCGCCTTTGAGGAGGCGCCCTTTTGTTTTTCAAAACTTTGAGGAGGTAGGAAGATGGGAGAGACCCTGTTTCAGGAACAGGAGGAGTACACCGTATCGGCCGATGGGGCCATGGAAAGGGTTTACAGGGAGGCGGTTACAACCGCCGGGGCATCCACCCTCTTTGACAGGTGGAGGGCCCAGCAACCCCAGTGCAGGTTCGGCCAGGAAGGTGTGTGCTGCCACATATGCGGCATGGGTCCCTGCAGGATAACACCCAAGGCCGATCGGGGGATATGCGGGGCCACGGCTGATACCATTGTGGCAAGGAATCTGTTGAGGCACATAGTGGCTGGAACAGCGGCCTATGTGCACCACGCCAAACGGGCTGCATCGGTCCTCAAGAAGGTGGGGGAGGAGAAGACATCCTTCAAGATAAAGGACAGGGGCAAGCTGGAAGGGACTGCACAGCGCCTCGGCATAAAGGGAGGATCACCAGAGGAGATGGCATTGGATCTTGCAGAGGCCTTCTTCGACGGGCTCAATGCCCCTGTCAATGAGCAGTCCCTCTTCGTAAAGGCCTTTGCCCCGAAGAAGAGGCTTGAGGTATGGGAGAAGCTGGGGGTGATACCCGGGGGTGTCCAGTCCGAGATACTCGAATCCATGACAAGGACCATGACCCACATAAACACAGACCCTGTGGAACTCCTCCTCAATGCCATGAGGCTGTCCATTGCCTCTGCCTATATGGGACTTCTACCGGCCGTTACATTCCAGGACATCCTCCTCGGGACACCGAGGGTCACAACCGTGGAGACCAACCTCGGTTGCCTTGATCCAGAGACGGTGAACATCCTTGTCCATGGCCATCAACCACTCCTTGTGGCCAAGGTCGTTGAGCATGCAGGGGACAGGGATCTTTTGAGGATGGCAGAGGAGGCCGGAGCTAAAGGCATCAAGGTCTATGGTTCAACCGATGTCGGGCAGGAACTCCTTGCAAGGGAGGGCATGGAACTGGCAGGCCAGATAGGGAGCTGGATGAAGCAGGAATTTGCAGTGGCTACAGGGGTTGTAGATCTTATGATACTTGACTTTAACTGCACAATACCGGGTCTTAAGGCCATGGCCGACAGGTTCCACACAAGGCTCATCTCCGTTGAGCCTGTCCTGAGGCTTGAGGGTGTTGAGACAAAACCCTTTGATCCGGAGAGGGCAGATGAGGATGCGACAGGGTTCATAAAGATGGCTATAGAGGCCTACAAGAAGAGGGGGGAGAAGGTCTCCATACCCGATGAGAGGTCTACCGTCTTTGCCGGCTTCACGGCAGAGGCTGTGGTGGACCTCCTTGGAGCAGACCTGAGGCCCCTCATCGATGCCATAGCCTCAGGCAGGATCCTTGGTGTTGCAGCGGTGGTGGGCTGCACCAACCCCTACAAGGGGAGGCAGGATCTCGACCCCCTTATACTCACCGAGGAACTCGTGGCAAGGGACATACTCGTCCTTTCCTCAGGTTGCTGTGCAAGTGACATCCAGCATTCCAACATCATGACCCCTGAGGGCTTTGAGTACTGCGGAAGGGGACTCAGGGACTTCTGCTACTCCCTTGGCATACCCCCGGTGCTGTCCTTCGGTTCATGCACAGAGATCCACAGGATAGTGGAGCTTGTTACTGTGCTTTCCGAGGTCCTCAATGTGGATACGAAGGACCTGCCAGTGGCGGTCTCAGCCCCTGAATGGATGGATGAGAAGAGCCTTGCCGATGGCCTCTTTGCCGTTGCCTTCGGGCTCTTCACCCATGTTGCCCCTTCCCTCCCCATAGACGGAAGCAGCAGGCTCAGGACCTTCCTCACCCACAGGGAGAGCAAGCGGAAGAGGCTGAGGCCAGAGCCTCCAACCATCCTCGATATAACAGGTGGTGAGTTTGCAGTGGAGACGGACCCAGTGAAGGCTGCAAACCTCATAGAATACCACATTGCCAAGAGGAGGGAGAGGCTTATTTAGTAGACCACCCTGTAGAATATGAGACCGAGGTATTCGTGGAGGGCCATGTAGATGTTTCCCATCGCCCCTGCAGAGGGGAGGTAGTCCCTCCATGAATACCTCTTCCTCTCCCATACCCGGAAGTGGGATGGGAATGGCGTTACCGGAAGGCCCACCTTCTCGAAGCTCATGACAGCCCTCTTCATATGGGTGGCAGAGGTGATGAGTATGGGCCTTTTGAAGCCCATCTTCTCACATATCTCCTTTGTGTAAAGGGCATTCTCATAGGTATCCCTGCTTTTCGATTCAGGGATGATCTTATCCTCCGGCACACCCAGGTCCACAAGGAACCTCTTCATCACCGATGCCTCCGACTCCCTGCTGAAGACCGGCCCCCCTGATGCAATGACAGGGAGGCCAAGCCTTTTCTGGAGCCTTGCAGCGGCTACGATCCTTGGAAGGGCATCCTCAAGGGGTGCCCCCTTCCCTGTGAGATCCGGCACCCCATCCCTTATCCCCCCTCCAAGGACGACGATCACATCCCCTTCGGGTTTGTCAGGGATGGTGTATCCCCCTTCAAGGCCCTTCAGCATGCCATCGGCTACGGGCTGTATGGAGAGGAGATAGGTAATGGATGCTATGATGAGGTTTGTCATCCCTGCCTTCAGGTAACCCTTTCGAAGGAACCTCATCCCGGAGTAGATGAGGAGGAGGATGATGATGCCGGGGGGAAGGAGGAGGGCATCTACCGCCTTCTTCAGATAGAATATCATCCCCTTCCCTCCAGGGCCTTGAGCCTTTCTTCCAGTTCGTAACAGGCCCTCCTGTCATCCAGATCCTCTCCCACCATGAGGGGTGTCCCGCACCTGAAGGTCAGATGGTTGAAGGGAAGGGGTATCAGGGTCCTGTCCCAGTTTTTGAGGAGTATTTTCCTCCTTGCCTCACAAGTTACAGGGTAGAGGGGCAGCCCTGTCTTCCTTGCCAGGAAGGCCACCCCTGGTTTCACCTTCCCCTTCGGTCCCCTTGGCCCATCAACCGTGAGGGCTGCAACCTTTACATCCTTACCCTTCAGCCTCTTTACCATGGAAAGGAGGGCCCTGCTTCCACCCCTTGAACTCGATCCCCTTACAACCTCGAATCCAAGGGCCTCAAGGGTCCTGGCTATTATCTCCCCGTCCTTGCTCCTGCTTGCCATGGTAATAACACCCTTTTCCCTGTATATGTAAGGGGCAAGGAGTATGAACTGGTGGGGGATGGCAACGATCGCCTTTCCTTTCTTCAGCCTTTCCAGGAGGTCCTCAAAGCCTATGTAGATCCTCTTGCTTGTAAGGAACACAAGGCCTATGTAGAGTCTGTAGAAAAGGGGAATAAGCCTTTTAGATACCAGATCCCCTACAGCCCTGGCCATTCCGTAACGGTGTGTATGGGGTCTTTGACTTTCCACCCTGTGTAAGGATACAATAAGAAGGATGGGGTGTCAAAAGTATTTGCCTTTTGCTCATCCGAAAAATATGGTAATCTATAGATTTAAAGGGTTTTCCCAAAAAACAGCCACAAGAGGGGATAGATGATTGGAGCAGTACTCAAAAAGATCATAGGCAGCAAGAACGAGAGGGAGATAAGGAGGCTCAGGCCCATTGTTGAGGAGATAAATGGCCTTGAGCCCAGGATGGAGAAGTGTACAGATGCGGAACTCAGGGCCTACACGGACCTCTTTAAGGAGAGGTTGAAGAAGGGTGAGGACCTGGATGACATCCTTCCTGAGGCCTTTGCCGTGGTCCGCGAGGTGGCCAGGAGGAAGGTCGGCATGAGGCACTTCGATGTCCAGCTCATGGGCGGCATCGTCCTCCACGAGGGAAAGATTGCAGAGATGAAGACAGGTGAGGGTAAGACCCTTGTTGCCACCCTTCCCCTCTACCTCAATGCCCTCACCGGAAGGGGTGTCCACCTGGTTACTGTGAACGACTACCTTGCGAAGAGGGATGCCCAGTGGATGGGACCCATCTATCACGCCCTCGGCCTTTCGGTTGGGGTGATCCAGCATGATGCCTCCTTCCTCTACGATCCGGACTACATCCCGTCGGATCAGCGTCTCTTCCACCTTCGTCCCTGTTCCCGTAAGGAGGCCTACCTTGCGGATATAACCTACGGCACAAACAACGAGTTTGGTTTCGATTACCTCAGGGACAACATGAAGTTCAGCCTTGAGGAGTATGTCCAGAGGGAGCTCTACTACGCCATAGTGGATGAGGTGGATAGCATCCTCATCGATGAGGCAAGGACCCCGCTCATCATCTCAGGGCCTGCCGAGGAATCCACAGAGAAGTACTACGAGATAGACAGGATCATACCCCACCTGAAGAGGGATATCCACTTCACCGTTGATGAGAAGGCAAGGACTGTTATGCTCACCGAAGAAGGGGTGAGCAGGGTGGAAGAGCTCCTTGGCATAGACAACCTCTACGATCCAAGGAACATAGAGACCCTTCACCATGTGAACCAGGCCTTGAAGGCCCATGTCCTCTTCAAGAGGGATGTGGACTATGTGGTGAAGGATGGAAAGGTGATCATCGTCGATGAGTTCACAGGTAGGCTCATGCCCGGAAGGAGATGGAGCGACGGTCTCCATCAGGCCATCGAGGCAAAGGAAGGGCTGAGGATAGAGGCGGAGAACCAGACCCTTGCCTCCATCACCTTCCAGAACTACTTCAGGATGTACGAAAAGCTTGCCGGCATGACAGGTACAGCCGATACAGAGGCGGTGGAGTTCAAGGAGATCTACGGCCTTGATGTGGTGGTCATACCCACCAACAAACCCATGATAAGGATAGATCATCCCGATATGGTCTACAAGACGGAAAAGGCTAAATTTGATGCCGTTGTCCGGGAGATAAAGGAACTCCACAGGATGGGCAGACCCGTCCTCGTTGGCACCGTCTCCATAGAGAAGTCGGAGAGGTTGAGCAAACTCCTCAAGAGGCAGGGCATACCCCACAATGTACTCAATGCCAAGTATCATGAGAAGGAGGCCGAGATCATCGCCCAGGCGGGAAGGCTCGGGGCAGTCACCATCTCCACCAATATGGCAGGTAGGGGTACGGATATACTCCTTGGTGGAAACCCTGAGTACCTTGCCTTTGCAAAGGCCGGCAGAGACAAGGAGAGCCCTGAGTACAAGAAGGCCTACGAGGAGTTCAAAAGGATCTGCGAGGAGGAGAAGAAGAAGGTCATAGAGCTTGGTGGCCTCCACATCATAGGCACGGAGAGGCATGAGAGCAGGAGGATAGACAATCAGTTGAGGGGAAGGGCTGGAAGGCAGGGCGACCCTGGCTCTTCCCGCTTCTACCTCTCCCTTGAGGACGATCTCATGAGGATCTTTGGATCGGATCGGATCTCCTCCATCATGGGCAGGCTTGGTATGGAGGAGGATCAGCCCATAGAGCACAAACTCGTCTCGAAGGCCATAGAGAATGCCCAGAGGAAGGTGGAGGCCCACAACTTCGATATCCGTAAGCACCTCCTTGAGTACGACGATGTCATGAACCAGCAGAGGACCACCATATACGCCATGAGGAAGCAGATCCTTGCCCAGGAGGGATTGAGGGATCTGGTGATGGAGTTCATCGATGATGTGGTTACAGACCTGGTGGATACCTATGTGGATGAGAAGGGATACCCCGAGGATGAGGAGCTCAAGGCCCTTGGGGAGGCCATCAACAAGACCTTTGGCCTTTCCCTCGATCTCAGGGCAGAGGCCGACGGGCTCAGGAGGGATGACCTTGTGGAGTTTGTGGGGGAGAGGGTGAAGGAGGCCTACAGGAAGAGGGAGGAGGAATTCGGTGAGGAGATCCTCTCCTACCTGGAGAAGATGATCATGCTCCAGACCATGGATACCCTGTGGAAGGACCACCTCCTCAACATGGATCACCTCAAGGAGGGGATCGGTCTCAGGGGATATGGCCAGAAGAACCCCCTGAATGAATACAAGAGAGAGGGTTTTGAGCTCTTTGCGGAGATGATAAACAGGATGAAGCACGAGGTGGTGGAGAGGCTCTTTATGGTCCAGCTTGTGAAGGAGGCAGATGTTGCCGAACTCCAGCCAAGGAGGCAGCAGAGGATGGTGCTGAGCAGGGGGGAGGATGAGAGGCCAAGGCCTGTAAAGAGGGAGGCAAGGAAGATCGGAAGGAACGAACCCTGTCCGTGTGGCAGCGGAAAGAAGTACAAGAAGTGCTGCGGGAGATGAAGGGATTCTCTGTCCAGGGGTTCAGGGCAAGTGGCATCTCCTGTGGTATAAAGGGAAAGGGACTGAAGGACCTTGCCCTCATATACTCTGAAAGGCCTGCAACTGTTGCAGGCCTTTTTACTACAAACAGGGTAAAGGCAGCACCTGTGCTCCTTGATATGGAACGCATAAGAGGAGGCGCTGCCCAGGCAATCATTGTGAACAGCGGGAATGCCAATGCCTGCACAGGGAGAAAAGGGCTTGAGGATGCCAGGGAGATGGCAGGGCTTGTTGCTGCCAGGGCAGGTATCGATGAGGGGCTTGTCCTCGTGGCATCAACGGGTGTGATAGGTGAACCCCTGCCCATGGAGAGGATAAGGAGTGGAATGCTCCCCCTCTTTGAGGCCCTCTCAGAGGATGGATGGGATGATGCTGCAAGGGCGATAATGACAACCGATACAAGGCCCAAGGTCTTCTTCGGGAAGAAGAGGATAGGGGATGATGATGTCCCACTCCTTGGCATCGCAAAAGGAGCGGGTATGATAATGCCCAACATGGCCACCATGCTTGCCTTCTTCGTGACCGATGCAGGCATTGACAGGGAGGCCCTCCAGGAGATGCTTGGCGAATCCGTGGAAAGGACCTTCAACCGTATCAC
>WGFJ01000061.1 GCA_015492305.1 Deltaproteobacteria bacterium | reverse complement strand
GGGGATTATCGATGTGGAGGGCAGGGAGGTAAGGGCAAGGCATGTGGTGATAGCAACAGGCTCAAGGCCGATGGTGCCTGAAGGGATCAGGGTAGACGGAAGGAGGATAATGACCAGTAATGAGGCCCTCTCGATGACTGAACTGCCCTCCACCATGGCTGTCCTTGGCGGAGGGGCGGTTGGGGTCGAGTTTGCCTACCTCTTTTCCACCTTTGGGGTGGAGGTCACCATCCTTGAGGCCATGGACCGTATCCTCCCTGGCATGGATGGGGAGGTGACAGACATACTCTCAAGGGCCCTCAAGAAGAAGGGGATAGAGATACTTACAGGGTGCAGGGTGGTGTCGGCAGAGGGAGACGGGAGGGTGAGGATAAGGTATGTCACCCCTCAGGGGGAGGGGACTATACATATGGATGCCATGCTTGTTGCCGTTGGAAGGATACCCCGGAGTGATGGCCTCGAGGAGGTTGGGATAGAGGTGGAAGGGGGATTTGTGAAGACCGATGAGAGGCTCGAGACCACCCTTTCAGGTGTATATGCCGTAGGGGATGTGGCCTCTCCTCCACTCCTTGCCCACAAGGCCATGATGGAGGGTCTCTTCGTTGCCGAGACCATAGGGGGGAAGGAGGCCTTCAGGGTCGAGAGGGAGTCCATACCCCTCTGTGTTTACACCGAACCCCAGGTGGCCTCCATAGGCCTTACCGAGGAGGAGGCCAGAAAGAGGGGGATGGATGTGAAGACAGGCACCTTCCCCTTCAGGGCAAACGGCAAGGCCCTTGCCATGGGGGAGGTGGATGGGTTTGTGAAGGTGGTGATGGAGAAGAAGGGGAAGGGCATACTCGGGGTCCACATGGTGGGGTCCGGTGTGACAGAGCTCATTGGAGAGGCCTGTCTTGCAAGGGTCCTTGAATCAACCCCCCTTGAGGTATCCATGGTGCCCCATCCCCATCCAACCCTTTCTGAGGCCCTCATGGAGGCGGCAGCCTCTGCCGTTGGCAGGGCCATACACATGTAGGAAGGTAAGGTGAGCAACTCCTTAAGGCTCCCTCCATGGTTCAAGGTCAGGATCAGGAGGGGTGAAAGGTTCTCCTACATCGAGTCCCTCCTCAGGGATCTGTCCCTCCATACCGTCTGTGAAGGTGCCGGGTGCCCCAACATATGGGAGTGCTGGAACAGGGGCACGGCCACCTTCATGATCCTCGGCGATGTATGCACGAGGAACTGCAACTTCTGTGGCGTCACCAAGGGAAGGGGTGGAGGGGTGGATCGTGATGAGGCACTCAGGGTTGCAAGGGCTGTGAAGGCCCTTGGTCTCAGGTATGTCGTGATCACCTCTGTAACCAGGGACGACCTTGAGGATGGTGGGGCAGGGATATTTGCCCTCACGGTGGAAGGCATAAGGAGGCTATCACCGGGATGCAAGGTGGAACTCCTTATACCCGATTTTGGTGGTTCGGAAGAGGCCCTGAAGAGGGTTGTAGAGGCCTGTCCCGATGTGCTCGGCCACAACCTGGAGACGGTGAGGAGGCTCTATCCCCTGGTAAGGCCCATGGCAGATTACGATCGATCCCTCAGGCTCCTGAGGGAGGCAAAGGCCATGAAAGGGGAGATGACCGTCAAATCGAGCCTCATCCTTGGCCTTGGTGAAGGGAAGGAGGAGGTTATAGAGACCATGATGGATATAAGGGAGACGGGATGCGATATCCTCACCCTTGGCCAGTATCTCAGACCCTCAAGGACCCACCTTCCGGTAAGGAGGTTTTACAGCCCGGGCGAGTTTGAGGAACTGGCAAGGATGGGTCTGGAGATGGGCTTTTCCCATGTGGAGGCCGGTCCAAAGGTGAGGAGTTCCTACCAGGCAGAGACCTACTGTGGAGGAGTGGATGCGTAGGGCCCCCATCTTTCTTCCCTTTTCCTTCCTCTTCTTCCTTGCCCTCCTTTTCCTTCTCCTCTTTCTCTTCATCTTCCTCTATGTGGGCCTAATAGGTGCTGCCTATGAGAAGCTTGGCATATCCCCCTTCTCCGCCCTTCTCCTCCTCTTCCTCTCCCTCTGGGGGAGTATGGTAAACATCCCTGTGGCAACCCTGTCTGGAGAGGAGGTTGTGAGGAGACAGGTGGTCTCTTTCTTCGGCATAAGGTATGTCATCCCTGTCATCGAGGAGAGGAGGACCATCCTTGCCGTGAACCTCGGAGGTGCCGTTATCCCCACCCTTCTGTCCATCTACCTCATGGGCAGGATAGGCATCACCTCCGGGCTCATCCTCTCCATCGGTATCGTGACCTTTGTTGTGAACAGGATGGCTGTGCCTGTCAGGGGCCTGGGTATAGCCATGCCCGCCCTCATTCCCCCTGTCCTCTCTGCCATCACAGCCCTCATCCTTGTCCCTGAAGAGTCCCCTGCCGTTGCCTACATCTCCGGCACCCTGGGGACCCTCATAGGTGCGGACATATTGAACCTTGGCAGGATAAGGGGCCTCGGTGCCCCTGTTGCCTCCATAGGAGGGGCAGGCACCTTCGATGGCATCTTTCTTACCGGTATCATTGCAGTCATACTTGCCTGACTCCAGGGTCCCTTGGAGTTTACAGAACATGGTTTTTGTGTTATATTTACCCTTTCTCAAAAGGATCTACCCTGAACCTGTGTAAGGGGTCTATGGAAGGGCGGATAAGGGAATTTATAGACTACATGAGGGTGGAAAGGGGTGCCTCTCCCAACACCATAAGGGCCTACGAGAGGGATCTAATGGCCTTCAAGGGGTTCTGCGAGGAGAGGGGAGGGGATCCATTCAAGGACCCCTATCTTGTGAGGGCCTTTGTGGGAGGACTCTACCGGAAGCACAAAAAGACCACCATTGCGAGGAAGCTATCCTCCATAAAGTCCTTCCTCCGGTTCCTGCACAGAAGGGGGGTCATAGACAGGGACATAGCCACCCTCCTCACAGGCCCCAGGGTTCCAAGGTCCCTTCCAAGGTCCCTTACCGTGGATGAGGTCTTTGCCCTCCTTGATGCCCCGGGTGGAAAGGACCCGCTGAGGTTAAGGGACAGGGCCATACTCGAACTCCTCTACTCCTCGGGGCTCAGGGTTGGCGAGCTCGTCTCCCTTGATGTGGAGGATGTGGACCTTGAGGGGAAGGTGGTGAGGGTCTTTGGGAAAGGGGGGAAGGAGAGGATCGTCCCCATCGGAGACAAGGCGGTTGAGGCCATAAGGAGGTATCTACCTTCAAGGGTCCTGCTCCTTAAAGGGGATGAAAGGGCCCTCTTCCTGAACAGGTATGGGAAGAGGCTTACTGCAAGGAGTGTGGAGAGGCTTATCAAGGCCTACAGCAGGACCTCAGGGCTCTTCAAGGATGTTACCCCCCATGTCCTCAGGCACAGCTTTGCCACCCATCTCCTTGGAGGGGGGGCAGATCTCAGATCCATCCAGGAGATGCTCGGCCACAGCAACCTCTCCACGACCCAGAGATACACCCATGTATCCATGGAGAGGATCATGGAGGTCTACGACAGGGCCCATCCAAGATCAAGGGGGGAGGACGATGTTTAAGGGTACCACCATAGTTACCGTAAGAAAGGACGGCAGGGTGGCCATGGCAGGTGATGGCCAGGTTACCCTTGGCAATACGGTGATGAAGAAGGGGGCTGTGAAGGTAAGGAAGATGTACGATGGAGGGATACTTGCAGGTTTCTCAGGGTCCACTGCAGATGCCTTTACCCTCTTTGAGAGGTTCGACAAGAAGCTCCAGCAGTACAGGGGCAACCTCCTGAGGTCTGCCGTTGAGCTTGCCAAGGACTGGAGGACCGACAGGGCCCTGAGGAGGCTTGAGGCCCTGCTTCTGGTTGTGGATAAGGATCACTCCCTCATCATCTCCGGAAGCGGTGATGTGATAGAGCCCGAGGAGGGGATTGCAGCCATCGGGTCTGGAGGTCCCTTCGCACTTGCCGCAGCAAGGGCCCTTATGAGGCATTCGGGACTCGATGCGAAGACCATAGCTGTGGAGGCCTTGAAGATAGCCTCCGAGATATGCATATACACAAACCATGAGATCTCTGTAGAGGAACTCTGAGATCGTGAGGGCCTTGCCCTCAGAGGAGGATTCAGTGATGGACAGGTTGACACCAAGAAGGATCGTGGAGGAGCTGGACAGGTACATCGTTGGTCAGGATGAGGCCAAGAAGGCCGTTGCCATAGCCCTCAGGAACCGGTGGAGGAGGCAGCAGGTCCCGAAGGAGTTGAGGGACGAGATAGCACCGAAGAACATCATCATGATAGGCCCCACAGGGGTGGGTAAGACGGAGATATCCAGGAGGATTGCAAGGCTTGTAAAGGCCCCCTTCATCAAGGTGGAGGCAACGAAGTTCACCGAGGTTGGCTATGTGGGAAGGGATGTGGAGTCCATCATAAGGGACCTCACAGACCTTGCCGTGAAGATGGTGAAGGATGAGGAGATGGAAAGGGTGCAGGCAAGGGCAAGGGAGCTTGCAGAGGAGCACCTCCTTGATCTCCTCATGCCTCCCTTGAGGACATCATCCAGGGTTGGATATGGCGAGGTGGAGAGGGAGGAGAGCTACAGGAAGGAGACAAGGGAGAAGCTCAGGACCATGTTCAGGCAGGGGAGGCTGGATGACAGGTTTGTGGAGATGGAGGTGGCGGACCAGAAGAGACCCATCGTTGAGATATTCTCCTCTGCAGGCCTTGAGGAGATGGACATAAACCTGAGGGATATGTTCTCAAACCTCTTCCCCAAGAGGGTGAAGAGGAAGTCTGTCAGGGTCCCGGAGGCCTACAAGATCCTTGTCCAGGAGGAGGCCCAGAAGCTCGTGGACATGGATAAGGTGGTGAAGGAGGCCGTTGAGAGGGTGGAGAATACGGGGATAGTCTTCCTTGATGAGGTGGACAAGATAGCCGGAAGGGAAGCAGGTCACGGCCCTGATGTATCAAGGGAAGGGGTCCAGAGGGATCTTCTCCCCATAATAGAGGGCTCGACGGTGAATACCAAGTACGGGATGGTGAAGACCGATCACATACTCTTCATAGCCTCAGGGGCCTTCCATGTATCAAGGCCCTCTGACCTGATCCCGGAGTTCCAGGGCAGGTTCCCCATAAGGGTTGAATTGAAGCCCCTGACAAAGGGAGACTTCGTCCGCATCCTGAAGGAACCCGAGAACTCCCTTATCAGGCAGTACTCGGCCCTGCTGAGGACAGAGGGGATAGAGCTCACCTTCACAGACGATGCCATAGAGGAGATAGCCGGGATAGCCACCATGATAAACGAAAGGACCGAGAACATAGGGGCAAGGAGGCTCCACACGGTCATGGAGAAGCTCCTTGAGGAGATCTCCTTCAATGCCCCTGAGATGAAGGAGAGGGAGATAACCATAGATGCAGCCTATGTAAGGGACAGGCTCATGGAGTATGTGAAGGACGAGGACCTGAGCAGGTACATACTCTGATGCAGAGGTATATAGAGAAGGTAAAGACCCTCCTCGAGGCCCTCCCCTACATAAGGGAGTTCTACGGGAAGACCATTGTCGTCAAGTACGGTGGCAGCGCCATGGTTGAGGAGGACCTCAAGAGGAGCTTTGCCCAGGACATCATCCTCATGAAGTATGTGGGGATGAGGCCTGTTGTCGTCCATGGAGGAGGACCCAGGATCGGCGAGTTCCTGAAGAGGCTTGGCAAGGAGTCCAGGTTTGTCCATGGCATAAGGGTTACCGATGAGGAAACTATGGATGTGGTGGAGATGGTCCTTGTGGGGAAGGTGAACAAGGAGATCGTCTCCCTTATAAACAGTGCAGGCGGGAGGGCTGTGGGATTGAGCGGAAAGGACGGGGCCCTGATAAAGGGCAGGAAGCTCGATCCGGTGAAGGTGGAGAGGGAAGGGCTTCCTCCGGAGATAATAGACCTTGGCAGGGCAGGCGATGTGGTCTCCATAAGCCCTGACATCATCACCACCCTTGAGGAGAGGGGATTCATACCCGTCATAGCCCCTGTGGGTGTGGGGGAGGATGGGCAGACCTACAACATAAACGCCGATACAGTGGCTGGAAGGGTGGCAGAGGCCCTTAAGGCGGAAAAGCTGATCCTCCTTACCGATGTCGAAGGTGTGCTCGATCAGGATGGCAGGCTCATTTCGACCCTCACCACCTCTGAGGCAAGGGGGCTTGTCGAGAGGGGTGTTGCATCGGGTGGTATGATTCCAAAGATAAGGTGTTGTCTTCAGGCCCTTGATGGGGGGGTGGGCAAGGCCCACATCATAGATGGACGTATTGAACATGCCGTTCTCCTGGAGATACTCACAGATGCCGGTATTGGAACGGAGATAAGGAAGGATGGACAGTAAGGAACTCCTTTCCCTTTCCGAGAGGTACCTGATGGCCACCTACCGGAGGTATCCCCTTGTGGTGGTAAGGGGTGATGGCTCCAGGGTGTGGGATGCCGAAGGCAGGGAGTACCTTGACTTTGTATCAGGTCTTGCAGTGTGCAACCTTGGACACAGCCATCCAGGGGTTGTTGAGGCCCTTAAGGATCAGGCATCCAGGCTCCTCCACATATCCAACCTCTACCACATAGAGCCCCAGATAAGGCTTGCCCAGGTGCTTTGCAACCACTCCTTTGCAGACAGGGTCTTCTTCTGCAACTCAGGGGCAGAGGCTAACGAGGGGGCCATAAAACTTGTGAGGAAGTACTTCCATGACCGGGGAGAGGGGAGGTACAGGATCATAACCGCCCATGGCTCCTTCCACGGCAGGACCCTTGCCACCCTTACCGCCACAGGTCAGGAGAGGTTCCACAGGGGCTTTGAGCCCCTGCCCGATGGCTTTGATTATGTCCCCTTTAACGATGTGGAGGCCCTCGAAGGTGCAATAGGGCCTGAGACGGCAGCGGTGATGCTTGAACCCATACAGGGCGAAGGGGGTGTGAACCTCCCATCCCCGGACTATCTGAGGGAGGTGAGGTCCCTGTGCGAGAGGGAGGGCATCCTCCTCATCCTTGATGAGGTCCAGACAGGGATCGGAAGGACGGGGAGGCTCTTTGCCTGCGAGCACTACGGCGTGGAGCCGGATGTAATGACCCTTGCAAAGGGGCTTGGTGGAGGGGTCCCCATCGGTGCGGTCCTTGCAAGGGAGGAGGTGGCAAAGGCCTTCACACCTGGGAGCCATGCCTCCACCTTCGGAGGCAACCCCCTGAGCACCCGTGCAGGCCTTGCCGTTATGGAAGCGGTCCTTGAAGGGGGTTTCCTTAAGAGGGTTGAGGAGATGGGCACCTATCTCATGGAAGGCCTTGAAGCCCTTAGGGGAACCTTTGGTTTTATAAAGGAGGTGAGGGGGAAGGGGCTCATGGTGGGCATGGAACTCACCGTTTCAGGCGGTGCGGTTGTTGAGGCATGTCTTGAAAGGGGTCTTCTCATAAACTGCACTGCCGAGAAGGTCCTGAGGTTCCTCCCGCCCCTTACCGTATCCAGGGAGGAGGTAGACAGGATGCTCTGTATACTGGAGGAGGCCCTGAGTGTATCCAGGATGGGGGTGGAGGGATGAGACACCTCCTTACCATCCTTGACCTTGAGAGGGAGGAGATCGAGGGGCTCATTGAGAGGGCCCGGAGGCTTAAGGAGGACCTTAAAAGGGGCATTTCCCATACCCCCCTTTCAGGGAAGACCCTTGCCCTCATCTTTGATAAGCCCTCAACAAGGACCAGGGTCTCCTTCGAGGTGGCCATGCACCACCTTGGTGGGGACACCATCTTTATAAGCCCTAAGGACTCACAGCTTGGCAGGGGAGAGCCCATAAAGGACACGGCAAGGGTCCTGTCAAGGTATGTGGATGGAGTGGTCATAAGGACCTTCGGTCATAACCTGATAGAGGAGTTTGCCCGTTACTCCTCTGTGCCCGTCATAAATGGCCTGACAGACCTCTTCCATCCCTGTCAGGTCCTGAGCGACCTCCTTACCATAAGGGAGAGGAAAGGGGATCCAGGGAGGCTAAAGATCGTCTGGATAGGGGATGGCAACAATGTTGCCCATTCCTGGATAAATGCCTCTGCAAGGCTCGGCTTTCCCCTTTACATGGCCACGCCAGAGGGGTATCGTCCCTCAGAGGAGGTTGTTGAGAGGGCAAGGATGGAAGGGGCAGAGATATTCTGGACTGATGATCCTGAAGAGGCGGTGAGGGATGCGGATGTGATAAATACGGATGTCTGGGTCAGCATGGGGCAGGATGAGGAGAGGAAGAGGAGGCTTGAGGCCTTCAGGGGCTATACCGTGGATGAAGGGCTTCTGAAAAGGGCAAAGGATGATTGCATATTCCTCCACTGCCTCCCTGCCCACAGGGGTGAGGAGGTGACAGAAGGGGTGATTGAGGGGGGGCATTCCGTTGTCTGGGACCAGGCGGAAAACAGGCTGCACCTTCAGAAGGCATTGCTTGAGAGACTCTTAAAGGCTTGAGGAGGTATCGATGGAGGTAAGGAAGGTTGTCCTCGCATACTCGGGTGGCCTCGACACCTCGGTGATAATCAGATGGCTCATAGAGAGGTACAACTGTGAGGTCATTGCCTTTGTTGCAGACATAGGTCAGGGCGAGGACCTTGAGGCCATAAGGGACAAAGCCATCAGGACAGGGGCGAGCAAGTGCTACGTGGAGGATCTGAGGGAGGAGTTTGTAAAGGACTACGTCTTCCCCATGCTCAGGGGCAATGCCGTCTATGAGGGGAGGTACCTCCTTGGCACATCCATAGCAAGGCCCCTTATAGCCAAGGCCCAGATAGAGATAGCAAGGAGGGAGGGGGCAGATGCGGTTGCCCACGGTGCCACAGGCAAGGGTAATGATCAGGTGAGGTTCGAGCTCACCTACTATGCCCTTGAACCCCACATAAAGGTCATAGCCCCCTGGAGGGAGTGGGAGTTCAAGGGAAGAAGGGACCTCATCGAGTATGCCAGGACCCATTCCATACCCCTTGAGGTGACGGAGAAGAGGCCCTACAGCATAGACAGGAACCTCTTCCACATAAGCTACGAGGGAGGGCTCCTTGAGGATCCATGGAATGAGCCCGATGAGGGGATGTTCCTCCTTACAAACTCCCCCCTGAAGGCACCCGATGAGCCAGAGTATGTGGAGGTGGGCTTCAGGGACGGAAACCCTGTCTCGGTGAACGGGAAGGAACTCTCACCTGCAGGCATACTGGAGGAACTGAACAGGATCGGCGGAAGGCATGGTGTGGGCAGGGTGGATATGGTGGAGAACAGGTATGTTGGTATGAAGAGCAGGGGTGTCTACGAGACACCGGGAGGCACCATACTCCACATCGCAAAGAGGGCTGTGGAGTCCCTGACCATGGACAGGGAGGTCATGCACATAAGGGATTCTCTCATCCCCAAGTACGCAGAACTCATCTACTATGGTTACTGGTTTTCACCGGAGAGGAGGGTCCTCCAGGCCCTTATGGATGAGGCATGCAGGGATGTTACAGGGGTTGCAAGGCTCAGGATCTACAAGGGCAATTGTGATGTGGTCGGCAGGAGGTCTGAAAGGTCCCTCTATTCCGAGGCCTTTGCCACCTTTGAGGAGGAAGAGGTCTACAGACACGGTGAGGCAGAAGGGTTTATAAGGCTCAATGCCCTCAGGTTGAGGCTCAGGGCAATGAAGGAGAGGGGAGAGGGATGAGGCTTGTAAGATTCAGACCGGAAAAAGGGGAGAAGGGGTCGATCTACGGCATCCTCCACGGTGAGGAGATCCTTGAGATAGGGGAGGGGAGGAAGGAGAGGACCTTCAGGATAGAGGATGTCACCCTCCTTCCCCCTTCCACGCCTTCAAAGATCGTGGCCGTTGGTCTCAACTACAGGGATCATGCAGAGGAGATGGGAAAGCCCATACCTGAAGAGCCCCTCATCTTCATAAAGCCAAGTAGCGCCGTAATAGGCCCTGGAGATGAGATAGTCTATCCAAGGGCCTCAAAGAGGGTTGATTATGAGGCAGAGCTTGCCCTTGTGGTCGGGAAGAGGGCCCGCAGGGTCTCCCCTGAAGAGGCAGGGGACTACAT
Source organism: Deltaproteobacteria bacterium (assembly GCA_015492305.1). GTDB lineage: Bacteria > Desulfobacterota > GWC2-55-46 > S146-80 > S146-80 > S146-80. The sequence goes on along the minus strand of WGFJ01000061.1, from coordinate 929 downwards.
CCTTGGCTACACCTGTTTCAACGATGTCACGGCAAGGGACCTCCAGAGAAAGGATGTCCAGTACACAAGGGCAAAGGGCTTCGATACCTTTGCCCCCATGGGTCCATGGATAGAGACCGAGATAGACCCTTCCGATCTCCTTGTTGAGTCCTACGTCAATGGTGAGAGGAGGCAGTCCTCCTCCACGGCGAACATGATCTTCGATGTCTACTACCTCCTCAGCTTTGTCTCCCATGTGATGACCCTCTTCCCCGGTGACGTGATCGCCACCGGGACCCCTTCAGGGGTTGGACCCGTGGCTGTTGGGGATGAGGTGGAGATAAGGATCGGAGGGATAGGGAGCCTTGTGAACAGGATCGTTGCTGAGGAAAACCACTGAAGGAGGTATCTATGTCCAAGGTAGAGGTAGCTGACAGGATCAAGGGACTTCCCCCTTACCTCTTTGCAGAGATCGATAGACTGAAGCAGGAGGTGAGTGCAAGGGGTGTGGACATCATAGATCTTGGGGTTGGTGACCCTGATCTTCCCACTCCCCAGAGGATAGTGGATGTCCTCAAGATGGAGGCCGATGACCCGAAGAACCACAGGTATCCTTCCTACGAGGGGTTGCTCCAGTTCAGGGAGTCCGTTGCAGGGTGGTACAAGAGGCGTTTCGATGTGGACCTTGATCCCATCACAGAGGTGATCTCCCTCATCGGTTCCAAGGAGGGGATAGCCCACATCCCCCTTGCCTTCACGAATCCAGGGGACTATAATCTCGTTCCGGACCCTGCATACCCGGTATACCGCACGGCCACCCTCTTTGCCGGTGGTGAGAGCTACACCATGCCCCTCCTTGAGGAGAAGGGCTTTCTTCCAGACCTTGAGTCCATACCATCCGATGTGGCAAAGAAGGCGAAGCTCATGTTCCTCAACTATCCGAACAACCC
>WGFJ01000060.1 GCA_015492305.1 Deltaproteobacteria bacterium | reverse complement strand
TTGAGGTCTATGAAGGTGAACCCTACTCTGCTACAGGTATAAAGAGGAGCAAGAGGAACCTGAACCGCCTTGGCTACTTTGATGAGGTCAAGATCACCTCAAAACCAGGGAGTGCCCCTGACAGGATGGTCCTTGAGGTGGATGTGAAGGAAAGGCCCACCGGTGCAATAGCTGCTGGTGCTGGCTACAGCTCTGTGGACCACTTCATCATAAGCACATCCATCTCGGAAAACAACCTCTTCGGCACAGGAAGAAAGGTAAAGCTTGAGGCTACCTTGAGCAGCACCACAAAGAGATACGACATCAGCTTCACCGAACCCTGGCTTCTGGACAGACCCATATCTGCAGGCTTTGACCTCTTCAGGCTGGACAGGGAGTATCCCGACTTTACGAGGTACAGCAACGGCGGGGATGTGAGGTTCGGCTTCAAGGTCTACAAGGACACAAACCTCTTTCTCATGTATAAACTGGAGGAGGTGGAGGTAAAGGATGTTGCCTCGGATGCATCGGTCATCATAAAGGAACAGGAGGGAAGGAGGGTGGAAAGCAGCATCACCACCTCCCTTACGAGGGATACGAGGAACAGCTTCTTCGATCCCACAGAGGGTTCAAAGGTCGAGCTTTCCGTTGAGTTTGCAGGTGGGCCCCTTGATGGGGATACCAACTTTGCAAAGTACGTGATAACAGGGGACAAGTACTTTCCCATGCCCAAGGACACTACCCTGCGGGTAAGGGGAATACTTGGCTATGTCCATAGCTTCGGCGGCAAGAGCATACCCGTCTATGAGAGGTTCTTCCTCGGGGGCATAAACACCCTGAGGGGGTTCAAGACCAGATCCATAGGTCCCAAGGATGAGGTTACAGGGGAGGTTATAGGGGGTGACAAGGAGATCGTCCTCAACCTCGAGTACATCTTCCCCCTCTTCAAGGAGCAGAGGGTCAAGGGCCTTGTCTTCTTCGATGCGGGCAATGCCTACGATGTCGGGGAGTTTGATCTGGGAGATATAAGGACGAGTGCTGGCTTTGGCATCAGGTGGCTTTCACCCATCGGTCCTTTAAGGCTTGAATGGGGCTATGTCCTCGACAGGAAGGCGGGTGAGGAGAGCAGCCAGTTTGAGTTTGCAGTGGGTGCAACCTTTTAGTCAATCCAAACAGTCAAGGAGGTCAAGATGAAACATGGAACGGGTAAGAAGGTCTTTTTTGTGCTCCTTTTCTTCCTTTCAGGCCTGCTTGCAGGTCAGGCATCAGGGGCCTCTCTCAAGATAGGCTATGTGGATCTCCAGAAGGTCATAAACGAATCAGAGGCAGGGAAGGCGGCAAGGGAGGAGTTCTCACAGGAGATAAAGAAGAGGCAGGCGGAGGTAAACAGGAGGCAGAAGGAGATAAAGGACCTTCAGGAGGAGTACAGCAAGAAGGCAACGGTCCTGAAGGAAGAGGCAAGGAGGAAGAAGCAGCAGGAGATAGCCGAGAAGTCAAGGGGCCTTCAGGAGTTTATCGCACGATCGGAAAGGGAGTTGAGACAGAAGGAGTCCAAGCTCACGAAGGAGATCATAGGTGATATCAGGGCCATAGTGGTTGAATATGCAAAGGAAAAGGGTTATACCTACATATTTGAAAAGCGCGAGGGAGGGATACTCTACGGCCCTGAGGGGGATGATCTCACCCAGGAGATCATAAAGAGGTACAACAAGAAGTACAGGGCCCTCAAGGGTGGAAAGAAATGAAGGTGAAGCTTAAGGACCTTGCCCGCACCGTCGAGGGCAGGGTTACCGGCGATGAAGAGACCATCATCACCGGTGTGGCCCCTATAGAGAGGGCAGGGAAGGGGGACATCACCTTCATCGCCAATCCAAGGTATGCCCCTTACCTGAAGCAGACAGGGGCCTCTGCCATCATATCAAGGACCCCTGTTGAGGGGATGACCACACTTGTGGTGGATAACCCCTATCTTGCCTTTGCAAAGATCCTTTCCCTTTTCCATCCGGGGGAAAGGCCAGAGGCAGGCATCCATCCCCAGGCCTTTATCAGCCCTACGGCAAGGCTCGGAGAGGATGTGTATGTGGGACCCTTCGCCTACATAGGTGAAGGGGTGAGGATAGGCAACAGGGTTGTCATCCATCCATGCGTCTTTGTCGGTGACAGGGTTGAGATAGGGGATGACTCCATCGTCTATCCGAATGTCTCCATAAGGGAGGGATGCAGGATAGGCAAAAGGGTCGTCATCCACTGTAACAGTGTGGTGGGAAGCGATGGCTTTGGTTATGCAAGGGATGGAGGGGAACATGTGAAGATCCCTCAGGTTGGCATCGTGAGGATCGAGGATGATGTGGAGATCGGAGCCTGTGTGACCATAGACAGGGCCACCATGGGTGAGACCCTTATAGGAAGGGGCACGAAGATAGATAACCTCGTCCAGATAGCCCACAATGTGGAGATAGGTGAAGGATCGATAATAGTGGCCCAGGTGGGGATAGCTGGCAGTTCCAGGGTGGGAAGGGGTGTAACCCTTGCAGGCCAGGTTGGTGTTGTTGGGCATGTGAGCATAGGCGATGGATGTACGGTTGGGGCCCAGTCGGGGGTGGCGAAGGATCTACCCCCGGGTGGCACCTTCTCAGGCACCCCTGCCATACCCCATAAGGACTGGTTGAAGGTCCAGGCCCTCCTTCCGAAACTGCCTGACCTGAACAGGGAGGTGAGGGAACTCAAGAAGGAACTGGAGGCACTCAGGAGGCTTTCGGAGGGAAGGGCAGGGAAAAAATCTTGAGGAGGGAGCAATGGATATCAATCAGATCCTTGAGGTCTTGCCCCACAGGTATCCCTTTATCCTCGTTGACAGGATAGTTGAGCTTGAGAAGGGAAAGAGGATAGTAGGGATAAAGAATGTCACCATCAACGAGGGGTTCTTCCAGGGCCATTTCCCTGACCACCCTGTGATGCCAGGGGTCCTTCTCATCGAGGCCATGGCCCAGGTGGGAGGGATCCTTGCCTTTGAGTCGGCGGGGGTGAAGAACAAGGTGGTCTACTTCCTGGGCATAGACAGGGCCAGGTTCAGACACCCGGTCTTCCCGGGTGATCAGGTAAGGTTCGTCCTGGAGGTCCTGAAGCACAGAAAGACCATATGGACCTTCAAGGGGGAGGCCTTTGTGGGGGACAAGCTCGTTGCAGAGGCAGAACTCATGGCCACCATCATGGATGGCATAGAGAGGTAGCTATGGAGATCCATCCCACAGCTGTAATCGATCCAGAGGCAAGGATCGGCGAGGATGTAGAGATAGGTCCCTATACGGTGGTGAAGGGAGATGTGGAGATAGGCGATGGAACCAGGATAGGTCCCCATGTGGTCATAGAGGGGAGGACGAGGATAGGCAAGGGGTGTCAGGTATACCAGTTTGCGTCCATAGGCGCACCTCCCCAGGACAAGAAGTACAAAGGGGAGGACACTGCCCTTGTGATAGGCGACAACAACATAATAAGGGAGTTTACAACCATAAATCGGGGCACCCACCATGGAGGGGGGATCACCGAGATAGGGGATGGGAACCTGCTTATGGCCTATGTCCATATCGCCCATGATTGTCGTATAGGGAATGGATGTGTCCTTGCCAATGCAGCCACCCTGGCAGGTCATATCACCATAGAGGACAGGGCCATCGTTGGAGGCCTTGTGGCGATCCATCAGTTCGTAAGGGTGGGGAAGTACAGCATGATAGGTGGGGCATCGGCGGTGACAATGGATGTCACCCCCTATGCCACTGTGGCTGGGAACAGGGCCAAATTGTTCGGCATCAACAAGGTTGGCCTTGAAAGGGCGGGCTTCAAGAAGGAAGAGATCCAGGAGATAGAGAGGGCCTACAGGATCATATTCCGTTCGGGCAAGATACTCAAGGATGCCCTATCGGAGGTGGAGAGGGAGATGGGTCACAACCCTGATGTGAGGTACCTCATAGATTTCATCAGGGCCTCAAAGAGGGGGATAACGAGGTGAAGGGGTCCTGCCTGAGGGTAGGTGTTGTGGGGGTGGGCTACCTTGGAAGGTTCCATGCCCTCAAGTACAGGGATATGGAAGGGGTGGATCTTGTGGGGGTTGTGGATGTGGAGGAGAGCAGGGCAAGGCAGGTGGCCACAGAGTGTAGTACAGAGGCCTTCTTGCACCATTCCTCCCTCTTTGGCCTTGTGGATGCGGTGAGCATTGCCGTTCCAACGCCCCTCCACTTCCCCATTGCAAGGGACTTCCTTGAAAGGGGGGTCCATGTCCTGCTTGAAAAGCCCATCACCTGCACCCTCGAGGAGGCCGACGAGCTTGTGGAGGTCTCAAGGAGAAAGGGGGTCGTCTTCCAGATAGGACACCTTGAGAGGTTCAACCCTGCTGTCCTTGCCCTTGAAGGTGTAATAAGGAGGCCCATGTTCATAGAGTCAAACAGGATCACCACCTTTAAAGGCAGGGGAACGGATGTGGATGTGATACTGGACCTCATGATCCACGACATAGATATCATACTCAACCTCGTCAGATCGCCTGTGGCAAGGGTTGAGGCCGTTGGTGTCCCTGTTGTGTCACCCAATGTGGATATAGCCAACACGCGGATGGTCTTTGAGAACGGCTGTATTGCAGATGTTACGGCGAGCCGCATCTCCATGAAGAACGAGAGGAAGATAAGGATCTTCCAGCCAAGTGCCTACATCTCCATCGATTATGCCCAGCAGAGGATAGAGATCCACGAGAGGGTGAGTGAAGATGGCAGGATAGGGATAGCCTCAAAGGGCATAGACCTTCCAAGGACAGACACCCTCTATGAGGAGATAAAGGCCTTCCTCAAGGCCGTCAGGGATGGTGGAAGGCCCCTTGTGAGCGGGGAGGACGGGAGGAAGGCCCTTGAGGTGGCGTTGAGGATAAAGGAAGAGGTCTCAAGGTGGCAGAGGGAAGGGGTAGGGTCTTTATAGTTGCAGGGGAGGCCTCCGGTGATCTCCACGGGGCATCCCTTATAAGGGAGCTCAAGGCCATAGATCCGTCCCTGTCCTTCTTCGGGATCGGAGGGGAAAGGATGGAGGGGGAAGGCCTTGACCCCCTTTACACAGGGTCAAAGCTTTCCACCATCGGGATAACGGAGGCTATAGGCAGGGTTCCACACCTGATCCTGGCCTACAGGAGGATCATCAGGGCCTTGAGGGTAACCCCTCCTCGTGTTGCCATCCTCATTGACTATCCCGAGTTCAACCTCTTCCTTGCCAGGAGACTGAAGAGGTCTGGCATCCCTGTCCTCTATTTCATAAGCCCCCAGGTGTGGGCCTGGAGGAGGGGAAGGGTGAGGAAGATAGCCAGGGTGGTTGACAAGATGGTGGTGATCCTTCCCTTTGAGGTCGATATCTACAGACAGGCAGGGGTGGATGTGGAGTTCCTTGGCCATCCCCTCATCGATGACGAGGGACTGTACATGGAAAGGGAGGAGGCAAGGTCAAGGCTCGGCCTCACCGGGAGGGCGGTGGCCCTGTTGCCTGGAAGCAGGATGAAGGAGGTGAAAAGACACCTCCCCCTTATGGTGGAGGTCTCAAGGAGGCTCTCTCAGGTTTACAGGGATCTCTCCTTTCTCCTCCCAGTGGCCCCTGGAATCGAGCCCTCCCTTATAAGGGACATGATCCAGGGCAGCAGGATAAGGGCCGTGGAGGACGCCTTCTACGAGGTGCTGAGGGCCTCGGATGCAGGGGTGGTTGCCTCGGGTACCGCCACCCTTCAGGCAGCCCTTGCAGGTTTGCCCATGGCGGTGGTCTACCGTGTATCGCCCCTCACCTACTGGATAGGCAGGTTTCTCGTTGAGATAGATACCATATCCCTCGTGAATATAGTGGCAGGGAGGAAGGTGGTGAAGGAGTTCATTCAGGACGAGGCCACTCCCGAGGCCATTACGGCAGAAGTGCTGAACCTCCTCAACGGTGAAGGGGTGGGTGATATGGTAAAGGAGTTTGAGAGGATAAGGGATTGCCTCGGCGAGAGGGGTGTGATGAAGAGGATAGGGATGGGTGTGTATAATTTTATCAACAATATAGAGGGGTTAGACAGCAAAGATGAGGCTTTACATACGGTTGCTTAAGAACCTTGTCCCTTACCTTGGATACATAGGCCTTGCCGTGATCTGTATGGTGGTCCTCTCCATGACCACCGGTGCCCTTGCCTACCTTGTCGGTCCTGTGATCAAGTTCCTCTTTACAAACCAGGGCGAAGATGTCTTGAAGGTTGTGCCCTTCCTGCCCCGTGAGGGGATCGACAGGGAGGAGATGATCCTCTTCGTCCCCATAGTGGTGATGGTTGTGGCCCTTGTAAAGGGTCTCTCCTTCTTTGGACAGGCCTATCTCATGGGCTATGTGGGGCAGAGGATAGTTGCCGATATGAGGGAGAGGCTCTACCACCACATCCAGTCCATGCCCCTTTCCTTCTTCACCAAGACCCCCACAGGGGTGCTCATCTCAAGGGTCACAAACGATGTAAACCTCCTCCAGTCCACCGTAACCGATGCCTTTGCCTCCCTCATGAGGGATACCTTCACCATCATAGTCCTTGCCGGAGTGGCCCTTGCCCTGGACTGGAGGCTTGCCCTTGTGGCCTTCGTGGTCTTTCCCCTTGCCATAACCCCGATGGTGAAGCTTGGAAGGAAGATGAGGAAGGTGAGCAAGAAGAGCCAGACCACCATGGGGAGCATCACCTCCATACTCCAGGAGACCTTCACGGGCATAAAGGTGGTAAAGGCCTTCTGCATGGAGGAGTATGAAAGGAGGAGGTTTTCCAGGGAGAACAGGGAGCTCTTCAGGATGATCATGAAATCCATAAAGGTCAAGGCCCTTTCGCCACCTCTTATGGAGTTCCTTGGCATCACAGGCCTTGCCCTCACCATATGGTATGCCGGCTACAGGATAGGTAAAGGGACCCTCACCCCTGAGGGGTTTGTCTCCTTCTTTGCCGCTGTCTTCATGCTCTACCAGCCCATCAAGAGACTTAGTGGTGTGAACAACACCATCCAGCACGGCCTTGCCGCTGCCCAGAGGATATTCGATCTTATAGACCTCTCCCAGAGGGAGAGGGAAAGGGGCGGGAAGGTAAGGATAGAGACCCTGAAGGAGGGGATAGAGTTCAGAGGTGTCTCCTTTGCCTATGAGAAGGACTGGGTCCTCAAGGGGATAGACCTCTATGTGAGGAGGGGTGAGGTGCTGGCCATTGTGGGGGCAAGTGGGGTTGGGAAGACCACCTTTGTCAACCTCATACCAAGGTTTTACGATGTCACAGAGGGAAGGATACTCATCGATGGGATAGATATAAGGGAGTTGGATCTCACTTCCCTGAGGTCCCTCATAAGTATAGTCTCCCAGACGACCATCCTCTTCAATGATACGGTTAGGAACAACATCGCCTATGGTGATGTGACGAAAGGGGAGGATGAGATCATAGAGGCGGCAAAGGCCGCAAATGCCCATGACTTCATCATGTCCCTTCCCAATGGCTACGATACGATCATAGGTGAGCAGGGGGTGAGGCTCTCCGGTGGTCAGAGACAGAGGCTCTCTATAGCAAGGGCCCTGCTGAAGGATGCCCCCATCCTCATACTCGATGAGGCCACCTCTTCCCTTGATTCCGAGTCGGAGAGGGAGGTCCAGAAGGCCCTCAATAGATTGATGGAGGGAAGAACGGTCTTCGTCATAGCCCACCGGCTCTCAACCGTGAGGGGGGCTGACAGGATCATAACCCTGAAGGATGGGCGCATAGTGGAGATGGGGACCCATGAGGAGTTGCTCTCTAAAGGCGGGGAGTATGCAAGGCTCTACAATCTCCAGTTCTTTGAACCCGGGGTGACCGGTCCCTGTTCCCTCAGGGGGTGAAGATCCCGAAGCCCTTCCAGGGTTCTGACTTCCTCAGGTAATGATGGCTCGAAAGGAAAGACCTTTACAACCCTTTGAAGAGGAGAAGGGGCGGGTGCAGGCAGGGCATAGTCTTGTGGAGAGGGCCTTTTTCCTCCTCTACAACCTCCTTCTCCTACTCACCATCCCCTTTGCAGGGTCCTACTACCTGAGGAGGTTGCTTAAGGAGGACTACAGAAGGGGCTTTTCCGAAAGGCTTGGATACCTCAGGCTTGAAGTTAGAAGACCGGTATGGTTCCATGCCGTATCCGTCGGAGAGGTGAATGCCGTGGCTCCCCTCATAGAGGAGATGAGGAGGCGTCACCCCTCCCAGGACCTTCTCCTCTCCACCGTTACCCCTACAGGTAGGAAGGTGGCAGAGGGGTTACTTGCCCCGGGACAGGTCTTTTACCTTCCCTTCGACCTTCCATGGATCGTGAGGAGGGTTGTCAGGTCCCTGAGACCCAGGGTGGTCTGCCTTGTTGAGACAGAACTGTGGCCGAACCTGATCAGGACCCTTGAGGAGGAGGGTATCCCTGTTGTTCTGGTGAACGGTAGGCTCTCTCAGAGGTCCTTTAAGAGGTATATGCGTCTTCGACCCTTCTTCAAGGCTGTGCTCAAGGGGGTTACCCTCCTTTCTGTTCAGACCGAAAGGGATGCCGGGAGGTTCATATCCCTCGGTGTGGAGAAGGAGAAGGTCTTTGTCTCAGGGAATCTCAAATACCACCAGGATATCCACCGATTCAGGGAGGAGGAGATGGGGGATCTCCTCTCGGAACTCGGTCTTAAGGGGACAGAGAAGGTCATTGTGGCAGGCAGTACCCACAGGGGTGAGGAGTCCATCATCGTGGAGGCCTTCAAGAGGTTGAAGTCGAGGCATCCATCGGTAAGGCTTATCCTTGTTCCCCGTCACCCTGACAGGGCTGGAGAGGTTGAGGGCCTCCTTGAAGACACAGGTCTCACCTCTTCAAGGAGGGGAAGGGACAGGGGCTTTTGCGGGAGGGATGTGCTTATCGTTGATACCATCGGGGAGTTGAAGATCTTCTATGCCCTCTCCCACATCGCCTTTGTAGGTGGCAGCCTCATAAGGCATGGCGGTCAGAACCTTATAGAGCCTGCATACTTCAGGAAGCCTGTACTCTTCGGTCCCCATGTGGAGAACTTCTACGCCATTGCATCGGAACTCCTGGAGGCCGGTGGTGGCGTGATGGTAAAGGACTGGGAGGAACTCTACACAAAGATGGACGAACTCCTTTCAAACCCCTCCCTCTGCAAGAGGATCGGTGAGTCCGCCTACAGGGTTGTGGAAAGGGGGAAGGGGGCACTTGAAAGGAACCTCCACCTTCTGGAAGGTGTGATAGATGGAACCCCTTCTTAAGGCACTCTATCCCCTTTCCCTCCTCTACAGGATCGGCGTTGAGACAAGGCTGTATCTCTACAGGAAAGGTCTTCTGCCCACCCTTGATCCGGGCATCAGGGTCCTTTCCGTTGGTAACATCACGGTAGGGGGTTCAGGGAAGACACCCCTAACCATGTACCTTGCAGAGACCCTTTCCTCCTGGGGTTACAGGGTTGCCATCCTGACCAGGGGATACAAAGGGAAGGGTAGGGGAATGGTGAAGCTTGTATCCCATGGGCAGGGCCCCCTTCTTTCCCCCCTTGAGGCAGGGGATGAGCCATATCTTATGGCCTCCAGACTTAGAGGGATACCTGTCATTGCTGGAAGGGACAGATACACCCTTGCAGTCTATGCGAAGGAGAACTTCGATAGCCAGATCGTCATCCTTGATGACGGTTTCCAGCACCTCAGGCTGAAAAGGGATCTGGATCTTCTCATCCTCACAAGGGATGCCCTTGAAAGGCCCTTCCTTCTTCCCAGCGGGAGGCTTCGTGAGCCCCTCAAGGAGATGGAGAGGGCCCATATCATCCTCCTCAAGGAGAGGGGATGGTCTGTGGAGACGGAAAAACCCTGTTTCACCTTCTCTTACAGGGTGACCGCCTTGAGGGACAGGGAGGGCAGATCCCTTGATCCAGCAGGTTTTGATGGGGCAAGGGTCTTTGCCTTCTGCGGTATTGCAGATCCGGACTCCTTCATCTCCACCCTCAAGGGGCAGAGGTTCGTCATTACGGACTGGATCGCCTTTCCCGACCATCACCACTACAGTGGTAGAGATGTGAAGAGGATAAGGGAGGGATCAAGGGGAGCAGATCTCGTGGTTACCACGGAAAAGGACATGGTGAAGGTGAAGGACCTGATAGATCTGTCCAACCTCTATGCCCTTGAGATAGGGGTGGACATGGATGAAGAAGAGGCCTTCAGGGAGATCCTGAAGAAGGGACTCCATCTGCCTTGAGCCATGAAACTGAGATACAGGATACCCATACTGCTGATAGAATACATGCTCCTTCCCCTTACCTTCGTCCCCAGGAGGGTCCTCCTGGCCACGGGAAGGTTCCTTGGAAGGATCTTCTATCTCCTTGACAGGAGACACAGGGAGATTGCATTTAACAACCTGAGGGCCTCCTTCAGGACAAAGTCCAGCGAGGAGATAGAGGCCATAGTGGAGAGGGTCTTTGAGAATCTTGGTATGAACTTCGTTGAGTTTCTCCTCCTTCCATGGATGAAGGAGGGGTTGAGCCGCCATATTTCCTTTAGAAATATGGACCATCTTGATAGAATAAGGAAGAAAGGAAGGGGTATCATCTTCCTTACCGCCCATTTTGGAAACTGGGAACTCCTCCCCCATGCCATGGCCCTGAAGGGCTATGGTGGGGTTATCGTTGTGAGGGAGGATGACAACCCCTTCTTCAATGCCCTCCTGAAGAGGTGGAGGGAAAGGAGCGGGAACAGGACCATCCACAAGAGGAGGGCCATGAGGAGACTTATGAGGGTCATAGAGAGGGGTGGGTCTGTGGGGATCCTCCTTGATCAGAATGTTACGAGGAGGGAAGGGGTATTTGTGGACTTCTTTGGCAGGCCTGCATGCACAAATAAGGGACCTGCCCTCCTTGCCCTTGCCACCGATGCCGTGGTTGTGCCTGTCTTCATCAGGAGGGAGGGGGGAGGGCATCACATCGTTGACATCCTCACCCCCATTGATCCTGTGAGGACTGGCAACAGGGAGAGGGATGTCCTCCTCAATACAGAGAGGTTCACAAGGGTCATAGAGGGGTACATCGAGAGGTACCCGGACCAGTGGTTCTGGGTCCACCAGAGATGGAAGACAAGGCCACAGTGAAGAAGATCCTTGTAAGGGGTCCGAACTGGATCGGCGATGCCGTCCTGTGCCTGCCTGCCCTTGAGGGGGTGAAGAGGCTCTTTCCCGGCTCTTCCGTAACCCTCCTTGTGAAACCCTGGGTTGAAGGGGTCTTCCGCTGTCATCCATCTGTGGACAGGGTGGTGGTCTACAATGAGGACTATGGGGGTGTAAGGGGGTTGCTGAGGCTGTCCATGGATCTTAGAAGGGAAGGGTTCCACATGGCCATACTCTTCCAGAATGCCTTCAGGGCAGCCCTTATCGCCTTCCTTGCAGGGGTGCCTGAAAGGGTGGGCTACAACAGGGATATGAGGGGCCCCCTGCTTACCCATCCCATAGAGGTGACCCCAGGGATAGGAAGGATGCATCAGGTCTATTACTACTACAACATCGTGGCTGCCCTTGGGGGATGGGATCTTCCCGGATCCCTGAGGCCCAGGATAAGGCCACCTGAAGGGGTGGCCCCTTTCGATGTCCCAGGGCCCTTTGTGGGTATGAGCCCTGGTGCAAGTTACGGGCCGGCAAAGAGGTGGATACCCGAAAGATTTGCTTCCCTTGGTGACAGGCTTGTGGATATGGGTTTCAAGGTGGTCATATTCGGCGGGAAGGGGGACGAGGAGGTGTGCCACGCTGTATCCACCGCAATGAAGAGGCCAAGTCTCAACCTGTGCGGGAGGATAGACCTGCCCACCTTCGTGTCCACCCTTTCCAGGTCTTCCCTCTTCATTACAAACGATAGCGGCCCCATGCATATCGCATCCGCCCTTGATGTGCCCACGGTGGCCATCTTCGGATCGACGGATCCAGGGCTTACAGGGCCGCTTGGTGAGAGATCGGTGGTGGTGAAGAAGGATGTGGAATGCAGTCCCTGCTTTGAAAGGGAGTGCCCCTTCGGGCATTACCGGTGCTTGGAGGAGATAGGGATCGAGGAGGTGATGGATGGGGTCAGGAGGCTCCTGCAGGGCAGTCTTTCTCGATAGAGATGGCACCATAAACGAGGATGTAGGTTATCTGAGCGATCCAGAGGGCTTTGTCCCCATAGATGGTGCCCTTGAGGCCATAGCCCTGCTCAAGGGGGCTGGCTTCAAGGTTGTGGTGATAACCAACCAGTCCGGTCTATCAAGGGGGCTCATAAGGAAGGAGAACCTCAGGGCCATACACGAAAGGCTCCTGAAGATGCTCGAGGAAAGGGGTGTCACCATAGATGGCCTTTACTACTGTCCCCACCTGCCAGAGGAGGGCTGCAACTGCAGAAAGCCAAGGACAGGTCTTGTGGAGAGGGCGATGAGCGAACTCTCCATAGATCCGAAGGGCTCCTACATGGTGGGTGACAAGGTCTCGGATATAGAGCTTGCAAGAAACACAGGGATGAGGGCCATCCTTGTCCTTACAGGGTGTGGGAAGGAGAGTTTCGAGGCCCTTAAGGGAAGGGATGATCTTGCCTTTGAGACTGCCCGGAACCTGATGGAGGCAGCAAGGTGGATAGTAAGGGATACAAGAGGATCCTCATCATAAAGCTCTCCTCCATAGGGGATGTGGTCCATACCCTTCCGGCCCTTGGTGCCTTGAGAAGGGGATTTCCGGAGGCCGAGATAGACTGGCTTGTGGAGGAGCCCTCCTCATCCCTCCTCCGTCACCACCCCTTTATCGAAAACCTCTACATCTTCAATAAGAGGACCCTTAGAGAGGCCCCTTTCACCCGGGGTATCCCATCCCTCTTAAGCCTTGTTTCGGCCCTGAGGGAGAGGTCCTATGACCTTGTCATCGACTTTCAGGGGCTCTTCAAGAGTGGCATACTTACCTTCCTTTCAGGAGGCAGGATGAGGATGGGGTTCGACAGGACAAGGGAGTTGAGCTACCTCTTCCTCAACAGGAGGCTCCCCCCTTACGATCCTGACCTCCATGCGGTTGAGAGGTATATGGAGATCCCCAGGTCCCTTGGCTGCCCGGGTGAGGTGGAGTTCCACATACCTGTGCTGAGGGAGGATAGGGAGAGGATCGACAGGCTCATCGAGGGTGCTGGAGACTTTGTCCTTGTGAGTCCCTGGGCAAGGTGGGAGACGAAGCTCTGGGAGGTGGAGCGCTTTGTAGAACTCTGCGACCTGATAAGGGGAATGGGGCTTGAGGTCATCCTTGTGGGCGGGAATGAGGCCCTCCGGTCCTCAAGGAGGATTGCCGAGGGCTGCAGGAGGTCCGTGATAGACCTTACAGGCAGGACGAACCTGAGGGAACTGGCCTACCTTGCCAGCCTTTCAAGGGCCTTTGTCACCACCGACTCCGGTCCGATGCATGTAGCCTCTGCCGCCGGGGCAAGGGTTGTGGCCCTTTTCGGTCCCACCTCGCCCGTGAGGACAGGACCCTATGGAAGGGGCCACAGGGTTGTGCGGAAGGACCTTAAGTGTTCACCCTGCTTCAAGAGGAGGTGTGAAGACCCGGAGTGTATGAGGTCCATCACCGTAGAGGATGTGATGGAGGCCCTTTCGGATATACTGGAGGTTGGGATTGGAGGTTATAAGGGCCTTGGATGAAAGGCTGTTCTTCCTCATAAACAGGGATACGGCAAATCCCCTTTTCGATCTGGTCATGCCCTTTGTGACGGAGAAGGACCACCTCATCATCCCTGCCATAATCGGTCTTTTCCTCATGGTTGCCCTGGAGAGGGAAAGGAGGAAGGTCCTTCTCTTCCTCTCCATCTTCTTCCTTGGCCTTGCAGTGGCAGACCAGACGGGCAGTATACTCAAGGATATCTTCCAGAGGGTGAGACCCTGCAGGATTTACGATGTCAGGCTCCTTTCAGGCTGCACCACTTCCTACTCCATGCCTTCCTCCCATGCCCTCAATGCCTTCTTCGGTGCAGCCTTCCTTTCCGGTCGTTACAGGAGGCTCTCCATCCCCTTCTTTGCCCTTGCCTTCCTCATTGCCTACTCCAGGGTCTATGTGGGTGTCCACTACCCCGGAGATGTGGTTGTGGGAAGCCTGATCGGCCTCCTGATGGGTCTACTCCTTGTCTTCCTCCACAGGAAGGTTGAATCCCTCTTCTTCAAGGAGGCCCCCTGTGGATAGAGGGGATTCCACCTACAAGGGGCTCCTTGGCCTTTTGGTGCTCTCCCTCTTCTTCTTCAGGTGGCTCTATATAGCCTATGGTCCCCTTGACCTTGCCCCGGATGAGGCCCACTACTGGGAATGGGCAAGGAGACTTGATATAAGCTACTACAGCAAGGGTCCACTCATTGCCTATACCATTGCCCTCTTCACAGGCCTCATAGGTGATACAGAGGTGGGGGTGAGGATCGGGGCAGTCCTCATATCAACGGTCCTCACCCTCCTGCTCTTCCACCTTTCAAGGGACATCTTGAAGGATGACAGGGGGGCCTTCCTTGCCTCCCTCCTTCCCCACCTTACACCCCTCTTTGCCGCCGGTTCTGTCCTCATGACAACGGACCCCCTCTTGCTCCTCTTCTGGGGTCTCACTATCTACCTGCTCTACCGGGCCATCTTCTTCGGAAGGGGACGGCTCTGGTACCCGGCAGGTATCGCAACAGGGCTCGGTATCCTCGGGAAGTACTCCATGGCCCTCATATGCCCATCCATCCTCCTGTACCTCCTCATCTCACAGAGAGGAAGGGTATGGCTCAGGAGGAAGGAACCCTACCTTGCCCTCATCCTGAGCCTTGTCCTGGTCCTTCCCATCTTCATCTGGAACTACAGGCACGGGTGGGTGGGCATAAGGCATGTGATGGGTCAGGCCCATGTAGAGGAGGGGTTCAGAATCTCCTGGAAGGACTTCATCGAGTTTTTGGGCTCCCAGGCAGGTATCCTCACACCCTTCATATTCCTGGGTCTTTGCTACAGCATGGTGAAGGGCCTTATAGAAGGGCTAAAGGGCAGGGAGGAATGGCTCTTCCTGTCAACCACATCCCTTCCGGTCCTGCTCTTCTTCGTGTTCAAGAGCCTCCAGGGAAAGGTGGAGGCGAACTGGGCTGCCAGTGCCTACTTCTCCGCCTTTCCTCTCACAGTGGGTGTGATGGGAGGGATCTACAGCAGAGGCAGGGTGTGGAAGGGGTTGATCCTCCTTTCCCTCCTTTTTGGATTTCTCCTTACAGCCATCTCCCATTACCCCGCTGTCCTTGACCTCCCACCGAAGAAGGATCCCACAACGAGGCTTATCGGATGGCAGGAACTTGGCAAGGCCGTGGGGAGGCTCTATGAGGAGGAGAAGGACCTTTTCATCGTGAGCAACCGATACCAGGTTGCAAGTGAACTGGCCTTCTATGTCCCGGGTAATCCCAGGGTCTATAACATTAACCTCGGCAGGAGGATGAACCAGTACGACATATGGGGTGGCCTTGAGGGGTTGAAGGGAAGGGATGGTCTCTATGTGAGTTGGGACAGGGACCCCCCGGTGCAGGTCTTTGAAAGATGCGAAGGGCCCCTTGTGGTGGATATAAAAAGGAGGGGGAGGAAGGTGAGGGAGTTCTTCATATTCCGGTGTGACAACTTCCTCGGTCCCATACCTGTGAAGGAGGTAAGCTATTGAAGGAAACAATCTCGGTCATAGTCCCCGTCTACAACGAGGAGGAGAGTATACCCATCCTTTACAGATCCCTCAAGGATGTCCTTGATAGGATGGGGTCTCCCTATGAGATCATCTTTGTAGATGATGGAAGCGAGGACAGGACCCCTCTGATCCTTGAGGAGATACACAGAGGAGATGAGAGGGTTGTGGTCCTTACCTTCAGGAGGAACTTTGGCCAGACCGCAGCACTTGTTGCAGGCTTTGATCACGCAAGGGGTGACATCATTATCACCATGGACGGGGACCTGCAGAACGATCCCGAAGACATACCAAGGCTCCTTGAGATGATGGAGGATTACGATGTGGTGAGCGGGTGGCGTGTCAACAGGAAGGACCCCTTCCTTACAAGGCGGCTTCCTTCCATGATTGCCAACTGGATCATATCCAGGGTTACAGGGCTCAGGCTCCACGACTACGGATGCACCCTGAAGGCCTACAGGAGGGAGGTCATAGAGAACATAAAGCTCTACGGAGAGATGCACAGATACATACCTGCCGTTGCCAAGTGGGCCGGTGCAAGGGTGGGAGAGGTTGAGACCACCCACCACCCGAGGCGGTTTGGAAGATCCAAATACGGCCTCTCCAGGACGATAAAGGTCATCCTCGATCTTATAACCATAAGGTTCCTCCAGAGCTTCTCAACAAAGCCCCTCCATGCCTTCGGCCTGCTTGGCATCATCCTTGGTGGAAGCGGCTTCCTCATCTCCCTCTACCTCACGATGGAAAAGCTCCTATTCGGTCAGGACATAGGGGGAAGACCCCTCCTCCTCCTCGGTGTCCTCCTGATCATCCTGGGTGTCCAGTTCATCGGAATGGGCCTCCTCGGGGAGATGCTTGTGAGGATATACCACGAATCCCAGGGGAAACCCATATACATCCTGAAGAGGGTCATGAGAAGGGAATGAAGCCCTTTCTTAAAAGCCTTGTAAGCCTTCTGCTCCTCTCCTTGCTCTTCCAGAGGGTGGGGGTGGGTTCCGTCATTGAGACCATAGCCTCCATGGACCCTTTATACCTCCTATCTTCCCTCCTCCTGTACCTCCTTGCCCAGGCCATATCCACCTACAGGTGGTATCTCCTCATCCCTGATGGGGATCGTCTGTCCTATGGGAGGCTTTTCTCCCTCTACCTGACAGGTATGTTCTTCAACAACCTCCTTCCCACAAGTATAGGTGGAGATCTGGTGAGGTCCTATTACCTCTTCAGGGATAGGGGAAGGGGTGATATAGCCCTTGCCTCTGTCTTCATGGACAGGTACATGGGGCTTGTGGCACTCTCGTTCCTCATCCTCCTTTCCCTTCCCCTTGTGCCTGATCTTTCCAGAGAGGTCCTTCTCATCTCCCTCGGTACCCTTCTTTCCGTGCTGGTGGGAAGTCTCTTTCTGTGGAATGTAAGGGTCCAGAAAGG
>WGFJ01000059.1 GCA_015492305.1 Deltaproteobacteria bacterium | reverse complement strand
GAGGTGGAGGCCATAAGGGGATGGGATATAAAGGAACTCAGGGATGATATAGAGGCGGAGGTGATGCGGCTTACAAACCTGCCTGAAGAGGCGGAAAGGCCGGTCATAAGGGAGTTTGTCAGGAGGGTCCCTGTCCTCAATGTGGCTATCTATGGAGATCTTTCACCCTCGGCCCTCAAGGAACTTGCAGAGGATGTGAAGGAGGGGATAACGGCCCTTCCGGGTGTCACGGAGGTGGAGATACACGGGGTCCCTGAAAGGGAGCTGTCCATCGAGGTGGGGGAGGAGACCTTGAGGGAGTATGGCCTCTCCCTCATGGATGTGGCGGAGGCGGTCAGACGGTGGAGCCTTGATCTGCCTGCAGGGAACATAAGGTCCCCTGAGGGGCACCTCCTGCTCAGGACAAAGGAAAAGAGGTTCGATGTCAAAGGCTACAGGGATGTGGTGGTGATAAGCAGGGTGGATGGTGCAAGGGTGAGGCTCGGTGACATAGCCACCATAAGGGATACCTTTGAGGAGAATGACCTCTTCTCCAGATTCAACGGTAAGAGGGCTGTGAGCATATGGGTCTACAGGGTTGGGGATCAGAATGCCCTTACCATAGCACAGAGGGTGAGGGATTATGTGGAGGAGCTGAAGGGGAGGCTCCCCGAGGGGGTTGGGGTTGAGATCTTCGGGGATAGATCGGAGATCCTGAAGGCAAGGCTCACCCTCCTTTTGAAGAACATGTCCTACGGGATGGTGCTTGTTGTCCTGATCCTCGGGCTCTTCATGAACCCCAGGCTCTCCTTCTGGGTGACCATGGGGATACCAACGGCCTTTGCCTTTGCCCTGTGGCTCCTCCCATCCTACGGTGTCTCCATAAACATGGTCTCCCTCTTTGCCTTCATCATGGTCCTTGGGATCGTTGTGGATGATGCCATAGTGATAGGGGAGAACACCTTCAGGAAGAGGAGGGAGGGCCTTCCACCCTTGAGGGCAGCCGTTGAAGGCTCGGTAGAGGTGGCAAGGCCTGTCATATTCTCCGTCCTTACCACCATGGCGGCCTTCTGGCCCCTGCTCCTTGGATCCGGCACCATCGGCAAGATCATGAGACAGATACCCATTGTGGTGATCCTGGTCCTTGCAGGTTCCCTTGTAGAGGCCCTCCTCATCCTCCCTGCCCACCTTGCACGATCCAGGTACAGGGGTGAGGAGAGCAGGAAGGAGAGGCTTGTGGAGGGATTCCTTGCATGGCTCATAGACGGGCCTTACAGGAGGCTCCTTTCCCTTTGCCTTCGATGGAGGTATGTGACAGTATCTGCTGGTATGGCCCTCCTCCTTGTGAGTCTTGGTCTGTGGCTTGGCGGGAGGGTGAAGTTCACCTTCTTCCCCACCATCGAGAGTGACATCATGACCGCCTATGTGACCATGCCCCCTGGCACACCATCGGAAAGGACCCTTGAGGTGGTCAGGCACCTGGAGGATGCGGCCATGGAGGCTGCAAAGGAAAGGGGGAAGACCCTTGAGAGGCCCCTTATACGCTACATATACTCGTCCATAGGGGAGAGGATAAGGATGGGCCCAAGACCCGACTCGGAGTCAGGAGGGTCAGGTGGCCATTTAGGGCAGGTCCTGGTCCAGGTTGTAGGGGCAGAGGAAAGGCCGGATGTATCAACAGGTTCCGTTGCCTCCCTCTGGAGGGAGAAGGCAGGGACCATGCCACAGGCCGAGTCCATAAGCTTTGAGAGTCAGCTATTCAGGGCCGGCAAGGCCGTTGAGGTGGAGCTTTCAATGGAGGATGAAGGGAGGCTTCTCAAAGCGGTAGAGGACCTAAAAAGGGAGCTTTCAAGGTATCCTGGTGTCTACGACATAGAGGACAGCCACATACCTGGAAAGGAGGAGCTCAGGGTGAAGCTTAAGCCAGGGGCAGAGGGCCTTGGACTAAGCCCTGAGGATGTGGCAAGGCAGATAAGGGCCTCCTTCTATGGCCTTGAGGCCCTGAGGATCCAGCGGGGAAGGGATGAGTTGAAGGTGATGGTGAGGTATCCAAGGGAGGAGAGGATGAGGCTGTCCAGCCTCATGGACATGAGGATAACAACGAGGCAGGGTCTCAAGGTACCCACAGGGGAGGTGGTGGAGATAGAGAGGAGCAGGGGTAATGTGACCATCACAAGGAAGGACAGGGAGAGGGTGATTACCGTTGGTGCCAATGTGGATGAGTCAAGGACGAATGCAGAGGAGGTGAGGAGACACCTCATGGAGGAGGTCATGCCGGCCCTTTCCGCAAGGTATCCCGGTCTCCGGTACAGGCTTACAGGGGAGGGTGAGGAGGAGGCCGAGGCAATGGCGGATGTGATCAGGGGCTTCCTGCTCGCCCTCACGCTCATCTACATCCTCCTTGCCATACCCCTTGATTCCTTCAGCCAGCCCATCCTCATCATGGCTGCCATACCCTTCGGGATAATAGGTGCCATTGCGGGTCATCTCATAATGGGGATGAACATGAGCATCATGAGCCTCTTCGGGATCGTGGGTCTTTCAGGGGTTGTGGTGAACGATTCCCTCATACTCTTTGACAGGATAAACCGCTTCAGGAGGGAGGGTTGCCCTGTGGAGGAGGCGATCCTTGAAGGGACGAAGAGGAGGTTCAGGGCTGTGATACTCACCACCCTCACCACCTTCGGTGGTCTCTTCCCCCTGATCATGGAGAGGAGTCTTCAGGCCCAGTTCCTCATCCCCATGGCCCTGAGCCTTGCCTTCGGTATCCTCTTTGCAACCCTTATAACCCTGCTCCTCCTTCCCTGTGGTTACAGGATAATGGAGGACCTACGTTCCTTACGTACCCCTGCCCACCTTTAGGGACTGGAAGGCCTTTCCACCGAGGAGCTGACCGAGGAAGGCAGAGGCAAGGAGCAGGGGTATCACCTTGATGCCCAGGCCTGCCTTCACCCTGAGGAATACTACGAAGGGTATGGGCAGGTGGATGTAGAGGAACCATGGGATGGAGAACTTCCTGCTCCCTCCCCTCAGGTATCCAAAGGGGAGGTTGAGGACGAATGCGAAAAGGGCTATTGGGATCACACCGTGGAGCATGGTCTTATAATACCAAAAAAGGAGGATCTGTGGCAAGACCCTGCCTACTCTTCCCTTGTCCTTGAGAGATAGAAGGAGACCCTCTCCCCCGGGGAGGCAAACCTCTTAAGACCTTCCAGTTCTTCCCTGTCCCATCTTCCCTCCTTCAGGATCTTGTCCAGGGTGGTGGCATTTAGATAGGAGACCTCCTCCCATCTCCCTATCCCCTTTATCCAGTCTTCCAGCTCACGCCTTCCAGCGGGGTCCTTGTCCTTTGTGGGGAACCTCCAGACCCTGTCCACCTTTACCCTGACCTTGTAACCCTCTCCAAAGATGATCTCGACCCCCTCCTTCCTGGCGTAATTCAGGAGTGCCTTCTCAAGGGACTTCATCTCCTCTTCTATCTCATGTAGCCTTTTTTTGAGCGATGCATAGCGGTTTACAAGGTCTGCCCCTTCCTCCTCTCCGAAACCCTTTTCAAGGCCCTCCACCTTGTAGAGGTGCTTCCACAGGGGGCAGAGGGATCTGTATTCGCACCAGTTGCAGGTGGGGTTCTCTACAGGCCTGAACTCCTCTTCCTCCTCTATCCTGTTTATGAGCCCTATCACCTCTTCCTTCAGGGCCCCGAGATCCTCCCTCGTCCTGTTTGCCCTTATCTCCTTGTCAAAGGCAAGGTAATGCCACACGAGCCTTACCTCTTTCACATCCCTCCACATCTGTTCAACGGCAAGCTGGTAAAGGGGCAGTTGCCTGTCCTGATCTATACCTGCCATGTCAGGCAGGGTGGTGGAGGTCTTGTAGTCGTGGATCTCGTATACCCCGTTCCCTGCGTAGGAGAGCCTGTCTATGACCCCGACCATTGAATACCTCGGGTCCCCGTCTGTAAGGGGTATCTTCACCCTCAGTTCAAGGCCTATGGTCCTGTCCTGATCAAAGGGGTAGTACCTCCTGTAGTAATCGGTTATGCACCTCTTCCCTGTCTCAAAGTAGTTCTCCTCCCTGTACCGGTCCCTTACAATGGTGATCCCGTCGTGCCACAGAGACCTCCACCGCTCCTCATAGAAGTGGAGAAGCTCTTCAAGGGAGTTCAGCCTTGATAGGGTGAGGTCCCGGTAAAGCCTTTCAAGGACCTCATGGACCCTCTTGCCCATGAAGGCCTCTATGGTCTCCACCCCTGTATCTATCCTGTCCATGTAGCGGAACCTGTACTTTCTGGGGCAGGTCTCAAAGGTTGATATCTGCGTAGGGGAGTAGGTCTTCATACCTCTTCAGTATACCAAGCCTTGTGAGGGAGAAGTCGTATCTCACAGGGTCCTGCGGGTTCAGGGCCTTGAGCCTTTCGGTGATCTCCTTTGCCATCTTCCAGTCAGGGGTCTTCCTCCTGGTGAGTCCAATACCTCTGGATATCCTTGCCATGTGGGTATCAAGGGGTATTATGAGCTTTGAAGGGGGGATCCCTTTCCACAGTCCAAGATCGATCCCATCGTCCCTCACCATCCACCGGAGGAAAAGGTTCAACCTCTTGCAGGCACTCCCCTTTGAGGGGGAGGGGAGGAAGGAGTGGAAACCACCGGTCACTTTCCCCAGGATGGTCCTTGATCTCTCCACGAAGGATGTGAGGGAGGGCCTTATATCGTCATCTGCGGGATCGTAGCCCTCCATGTAGAAGGCCTCAAGGGAGCCATGGTCTCTGTAGACCCTGTTGAGGAGGGTTATGAGGAGGTCCATTTCCCTTTCCGTGGTGAAGCGGTGCCTGAAGCCCCTGAAGGGGCTGTCTTTGAAGCGATGGAAGGAGAGGACGAATCTGTGGGGCCTTCCTTCCATGATCCTCAGGACCGTCTCGATGGCCTTCTGGATCTGTTTGACCTGACCGTAGGCAAGGAGGGAGGCTATGAGCCCCACTATCTCCTGTTCCTCCTTTGTGTGGAAGCGGTGGACAGCCCATACCGGATCGGTCGGGATGTAGTCTGAGTGGTACTGGTGATAGAGCCTCTCCAGGACTTCCTTGAGGTCTACCATCCGATCTTCAACCTCTCGGCCAGTTCTATGGGTAGCCCAGCCTCCACTATCTTCCTGTAGCAGAGATCTATGTCGTAAGGGACCCTGTAGAAGGTTACCCTTCCACTTTCCGTATCGTATACAAGGAATGAGGCATCAGGGTTTCTGTCCCTTGGTTGACCCACACTGCCCGGGTTGATGAGGTACAGGTCCTCGGGGTTCAGGTCTATCTCGTCCTTAAAGAGGGTGAGGACCTTCCCCTTCGTGTACTGGTAGGTCACCTTTACATGGGTGTGACCGAAGAAACAGACAGGCGGAAGATCGGGTGAGGACAGGATCTCTTCGAAGTTCCTCAGGGCGATCCACGGGGAAAGGATGTAGGTATCTGTGCTGTCCGTCAGGGCGCCATGGACTGCAACCCCCTTGCCGTTTTTGAGGTAGAGCCTTTCAGGGAGGGCCTTGAGGTAGGAGAGGTTCTCTTCTGTGAGGGCCTTCCTGGTCCAGAACAGGGCCTCTCTGGCGATCTCATTGAAATCGTATGGTTCCTTGATGCCTGCAGCCCTTACATCGTGGTTGCCAGCAACGGACCTTATGGCCCTTTCCCTGAAGATGCGGATACACTCGTTGGGATTGCTGTTGTAACCTACAATGTCTCCAAGACACAGGATCTCGTCGACCCCGATGGAGTCTATCCTCTCAAGGACAGCTGAGAGGGCCTCCAGGTTTGAGTGGATGTCGGAGATTATAGCATAGACCATGACAGGATAAGGGGCTCAGTGGAGGGTCTCCTTTCTTTCCATCTCGCTCTTTGTTTCGAAGTTGGCGAGGAGTTTCCTCCTCAGCCTGTCCCTGCATCCCCTGCACAGGATAAGGGTGTACTCCTCGTAGACATCCTCTTCGAGCCTCTTCTGATCCATCTTCTCCACCTCGTTCAGAAGGTTCCTTATCTTCCCCTCCACATCTTCCTCATCTTCCATGTACCCATCAAAGTCGGCGAAGAGGATGAGATCCACTATGTATTTGGTCGTCCCCGGGGGGAGTTCCCTGCCGCAGTGATCACATACCATGGGGTTGTACATCAAAGGACCTCCTTTTTCTATCACTATAACCCTGAAGGGCAGGCTCTGTCAAAGGATATCGCCCGGGGATATCCCGGAGAAGACCTCTATCCTGTTTCTGCCCTTCTCCTTTGCGGTGTAGAGGGCGGCATCAGCGTACCTTATGAGGTCCTCCTCTCCATCCTTTTCCCCCAGGTCTGAAAGGGATGCTATCCCTATGCTTACAGTAACGGATATCCGGAAGTTGCCCAGCTTGAAGGTGTGACCCCTTATCCTCTTCATCATCCTTTCAGCCACCTTGAGGGCATTCTCACCGGTGGTGTGGGGCAGGAGGAGGATGAACTCCTCTCCCCCGAACCTTGCCAGTATATCCGTCTCCCTTGTGGAGGAGGAGAGGATGTGGGCCACCTCTTTCAGCACCTCGTCACCGGCGATGTGGCCATACCTGTCGTTTATCCTCTTGAAGTGGTCTATGTCTATGAGCATACAGCTCAGGGGATAGTTGTACCTCCTTGTGGAGGCAAACTCCTTTTTCAGGGCATCATAGAAGCGTCTTCTGTTGTAAAGGCCTGTGAGGGGATCTGTGATGGCCATGAACTCCACCTTCTGGAGGAGTTCCTGCAGTTCCCTGTTCTTCTCCTTGAGTTCGTTCTGGAGGGCCTTTGTCCTCAGGGCTGCGTATATCCTTGCTTCAAGCTCCCTTTCGTTGAAGGGCTTGGCAAGGTAGTCGTTTGCACCCTTCTCAAGCCCCTCTATCCTGCTATCCAGTTCCCCTTTGACGGTGAGCATGATGATGGGGATATCCCTTGTGGCCTCGTTGAGTTTAAGCCACCTGCACACCGTATATCCATCCATATCGGGCATGATCACATCGAGGAGGATGATATCCGGTTTCTCCCGCCTTGCCATCTTCAGGCCAGGGATGCCCCCTTCTGCCCATACCACCTCATAGCCCATCTTCTCGAGGACATCCTTGATCTCCTGGGCCTGGCTCCTGCTATCCTCTATGAGAAGGATCCTTGCCTTCATTTCCCCAGGAGTTCCTTGAGTTTCCTTACCGCATCCATGGCATCCTTTGCGTAGAGATCTGCACCAATGGTCTCTGCAAATTCCTGTGTTACAACGGCCCCGCCCACAATGGTCAGGGTCTTCACCCCTTTCTCTTTCAGGAGCCCTATGACCTTTTCCATCTCCATCACCGTTGTGGTCATGAGGGCACTCAGGCCAACCACATCCACCTTTCGGGCGATGGCCTCTTTAAGGATCCTTTCTGCCGGGACATTCTTCCCCAGGTCTATGACCTCAAAACCGTGATTCTCAAGGAGGGTGGCAACGATGTTCTTGCCTATGTCATGGACGTCTCCCTCAACCGTTGCAAGGAGGACCCTGCCTATCTTCGGTCCCCCTGCTCCTTTCATCTCCTTCTTCAGGACCTCAAAGGCCCTCTTTGTGGTCTCTGCAGATAGCATCACCTGGGGAAGGAAGTAAATGTTCTTCTCAAAGCGCCTTCCCACCTCTTCGAGGGCAGGTATCAGTATGTCATTGCTTATCTTGAGGGGTTCCAATCCCTCCTTGAGGGCCTCCTCAACGATGGATTCCACTTTATCCTTCTCCCCCTCTACAACGGCCCTGAAGAGCCTCTCCTTTACCCCCTCCTCAGGAATGGCCTCTACCCTTTCTTCCACCTTTCTACCCTTGAACCTGGCTATGTATCTTTCAGCCCCTGGATCGAGCCCCTTAAGCAGCAGACTCGCATGGTAGGCATCCATGACCGTATCGTTGTGGGGGTTGACTATGGCAAGGTCAAGGCCCGCCTCTGTGGCCATGGACAGGAAGGAGGCGTTTATGACCTCCCTCCGGGGAAGGCCGAAGGAGATGTTGCTCACACCCAGTATGACTGGCAGGCCGAGTCTCTCCTTTACAAGCCTCACGGCCTTGAGGGTCTCGCCCGGGGCCGCTGGATCGGAGCTCACCGTGAGGGCAAGGCAGTCTATGATGATGTCCTCCTTCCTGATGCCCGCTTCAAGGGCCCTTTCAAGGATCCTCTTTGCTATCTCAAACCTCTCCTCCCCCTTTGAGGGGATCCCCCTCTCATCCATGGTGAGGCCTATGACGGAGGCCCCGTACCTCTTCACAAGGGGCAGGATGGCACCGAGCTTCTTCTCCTCTCCGCTCACTGAGTTGACAAGGGCCTTTCCGTCCACGGCCTTGAGCCCTTCCTCTATGGCCTCAGGGGTGGATGAATCTATCACCACAGGGGTATCGGTATTTTCGTTCACTGCAAAGATGGCCCTCTTCATCACGGTGGCCTCGTTGAGACCGGGAAGGCCCACATTCACATCGAGAAGGTGGGCACCTGCCTCCGTCTGGCCCTTTGCCTCCTTCCTTATGATGGCTGTCTTCCCTTCCCTTATCTCCTGGGCAAGGGCCTTTCTTCCCGTGGGGTTTATCCTCTCTCCCACAATGAGGGGTGGCATCCCTTTGCCAAAGGTGACATACCTCGTGCGGCTTGCAAGGAAACCGCCCCTTACCGGGAAGAATACAGGCCTGTCCAGTCCCTGCCTCTTGCAGCGATCCACCTCCTCGACGATCCTCCTTATGTGGGCAGGTGTGGTCCCGCAGCATCCCCCCACGACCTTTACCCCCACCTCGAGGAGGTCCTTTACCCATCGTGCCATATCCTCCGGGCTATCCGGGAAGTGGGTCTTCCCCTCCTTTATCACCGGGATCCCTGCATTTGCATTGGCAATAAGGGGTGTCTCTGTGACCTCCCTCATCATCTTGACGGCCCTGTGTATACCTTCCATCCCCAGGCTGCAGTTCGCTCCAAGGGCAGAGACCCCGAGGGATGTGGCAACAATGGCAAAGACCTGTGGAGGTGTGCCAAGGAGGCTCCTCATGTTCTCCTCAAAGGTCATGGTGGCGAATATGGGAAGCCCTGTTGTCTCTTTCATGGCTATTATGGCTGCCTTTGCCTCCTTTATGTCCATCATGGTCTCTATCATCACAAGATCTGCCCCGCCCTTGGCGATGGCCCTGCCCTGTTCTGCGTATATGTCCAGGGCCTCATCAAAGGTAAGGTCACCAACAGGCTCCACGAACCTGCCAGTAGGCCCAACGGATACCGCCACATAGGCCTTCCCGGAGGAGGCCTTCCTCGCTATCTCGATGGCCTTGAGGTTTATCTCCTCTACCCTCCGGTCAAGGCCATACTCCTTTAGCTTCACCCTGTTGGCACCGAAGGTGTTGGCCGTAACCACATGGGCACCGGCCTCCACATAGGCCCTGTGGACACGGGATACCACCTCTTCCTTTGTGAGGTTCCATTCCTCTGGACACTCACTGCCCTTGAGGCCTGCCTCCTGGAGCATGGTGCCGGTGGCACCATCGAAGATGATGATATCCCCCTTCAGGTCATCAAGTATGGCCACCCTTTCCACCCCTTCCTATGAGCTTCCTTTCACCCTCCAGGGGGAGGGATATGTCTATATGGCCTGCAAGGGTCTTCCTCCTCTTGCCCTCGATGAGGATCTGGACCTTCTTCACCTCAGGGAAGTTGAAGACAACCGAGTTCACTATGGAAAAGACGGTCTGGACCTCTGCTGAGCTCCCCCCGGGGTGTCTTTCCGAGAGTTCACGGCTGAAATCAAGATAGGCGATCCCCTTCCTGATGTCCACCTTGATAAGTCGCGTGCCAGGGGGGATGGTCGGCGTCATCCTGCCCCCTGGTCCCTTTATGAGACCCTCCACCACCTCCCTTACCCTTTCCTCAAGGCCATTTTCCCTTATCCTGATCCTCTGGGCGACAAGGGTTGTCCCTTCCGGGCTTGAGAAGTAGAGGGTAACAGGGATGCCCCTCCGTCTCTTCTCCGGGGTAACCACCCTTTTTTCCGGCACCCCTGGCGGGAAGAGGGTCTCCCTGTACCTCAGAAAGACGAGGGTACCTGCTGTGAAAAGGAGGATGAGAAGGATGGGCAACAGGGGGAATCCTCTCTTCTTCCTCCTTTTCCTCCTTCCCTTCTTCCTTTTCTTCCTGCTCATAGGAGAGGGATATCCACCTTCCTTACATCCCTGAGGTTGTTCCTGAGGAACCTTCTGCCCACGGCCCTGAACCGTTCCGGCGAGTCTGTGACAAAGAACCTGTGGATGGAGCCCCCTCCCTTCTTGAGGCCCCCGGATTCTTCCAGTATGGCCCTTACCTCCTTGGCCGTCTCCTCTGCGGAGTCCACAAGGTTCACATCCCCCATGACCTTCTTTATAACGCCCTTGAGAAGGGGGTAGTGGGTGCACCCGAGGATCAGCGTATCCACCCCCTTTTCCTTGAGGGGCTCAAGGTACTTCTTTGCCGTGAGGTAGGTGACCTCTTCATCTATCCACCCCTCCTCAACAAGGGGGACAAACAGGGGGCAGGGCCGGCTGAAGACCTGAAGCCCATAACCCTCCAGCAATCCTTCGTAGGCCCTGCTCTTTATCGTTCCTTCTGTGCCGATGACACCCACCCTGCCGTTCCTTGTTACCTCCTTTGCCCTCCTTGCACCGGGTTCCACAACACCAACAACAGGGATGGAGAGCAGGGTCTGCAGGGCTGGAAGGGAGTAGGCAGAGGCCGTGTTGCAGGCAACTACAAGTATCTTTATACCCTGATCAACCAGGAAACGGGCATTCTCTATGGCGTACCTCCTTACCGTCTCAGCCGACTTTGTGCCATAGGGCACACGGGCTGTATCCCCTAAGTAGATGGTATCTTCCTCTGGCAGGAGGGAGATGATCTCTCTGAGGACGGTGAGGCCACCGATACCGGAATCGAAAACACCTATAGCCCTTTCCATACGGATCGCTTAAGTTTATGTTAAATATGGAAGGGATGTCAAGGATTGAAGGCATAAAGGGCTTTACAAAAAGTTCCCTTCTGGTAAACTTCTTAAATAAAAAAAGAGGGGGTTACCATGAGAAGAGGTCTTAGCGTGTTTGTCATCTTAGGGATCGTTATTCCCCTGGTCTTTGCCGGTTGTGGAAGGAAGGAGGAGAAGAAGGAGGAGGTGAAGAAGGAGAGGAAGGAGGAGATGGCCCCTGCCACGGTGGAGGAAAAGAAGCCCGAAGGGAAGGCAGAGGTTGCCCAGGAGAGACCTCCTGAGGTCAGGGAGATGGCAGGTGACCCTGAGGCAGGGAAGGCCATCTATGAGGGTGTCTGCGTTGCATGTCACGGTGCAGGGGGCAATGCCGTGATACCAGGTGTTCCAAGCTTTGCAAAGGGCGAGGCCGCCGGTGGAAAGAAGCTTTCGGAGGTCTCTGATGAGCAGCTTAAAAACAGCATAAAGACAGGCTTCCCCAGCCCTTCCACCCCGGGTGCACCACCTATGCCGCCCTATGGAGGGGGAGCCCCTCTCGATGAGAAGCAGCTTGCAGACCTTATTGCCTACATAAGGAGCCTTGCCAAGTAGGACCTTCTGACATGGGGGCCTGAAGGCCCCCATGTCCTATTGCTCCGGTACCATCCGGTAGATCCTTCCCCTGTATCCCCTTTACGGAATCTCGATCCTCATACCATCCCTTGCCGCTATGACCTCCATGCCCGTTTCCTCTGAAAGCCCCTCTGCTACCCGCCATGGCCCTGCGCGGAGCATGGTCATGCCGAAGTGGGTGAGGATCGTCCTCTCTGGTCTTATGGCCCTGATGATCTCCTTTACATCCTCTATGGACAGGTGCATCACCTCATCCCCCTTTGGAAGGTACCTCACCACATTGATCACCAGGATGTGGGAGCCCATGTAGCTCTCTATGAGTTCTGGGAAGAACCGTGTATCCACCATGAAGGAGACGATCTTTCCTCCCAGTTCCACCTTTACCCCGTATGTCTCCACAGGGTGCCTGTGCCTTACAGAGGTGTGGAACCTGAGGCCATTCAGTTCGTAGGACCTCCTTTCTTCAAGGGGGATGATGGCCTTGAGGAATCCCTTAAGGTATGGAAGGACGACTGCCCCATCGCCCTCGATCGCCTGCCTTGGTGCGAAGAGGACCCCCCTCTTCTTGAAGCCCCCTTCGGTCATGCCGTCGATAAGGATGTTCACATCGTTTGAGTGGTCTATGTGGCTGTGGGTGAGGATGAGGCCATCAAGGGTGGTGATGTCTATCTTTGGCCTTGAGG
>WGFJ01000058.1 GCA_015492305.1 Deltaproteobacteria bacterium | reverse complement strand
GGATGAGGCGGATACAGACCTCTGAGATCGTGAAGCGGGTAAGGGACCTCTGTATAGAGGCCAATACCCTCCTTGGTGAGGATGTGATAAAGGCCCTCAAAGAGGCCCACCAGAGGGAGGAGTCCCCCACCGGAAAGGAGATCCTTTCCCAGATCATAGAGAATGCAGAGATAGCGAGGAAAGAAGGGGTTCCCATGTGTCAGGACACAGGTTTTGCCGTCTTCTTTGTTGAGGTTGGAAGGGATGTGAGGATAGAGGGTGGACCCCTTGAAGATGCAATAAACGAAGGTGTGAGGCAGGGCTACAGGGAAGGGTACCTGAGGAAGTCCATATGTGACCCCCTCTCAAGGGAGAATACAGGGGACAATACCCCGGCCATCATCCACACAAGGCTTGTAGAGGGTGAGGAGATAAGGATCGTCTTCGCTCCAAAGGGGGCAGGCAGCGAAAACATGAGCAGACTCTCCATGCTGAAACCAGCCGATGGGGTAGAGGGGATAAAGGCCTTTGTCCTTGAAACGGTGGAGAGGGCAGGTGCAAACCCCTGCCCGCCCATTATAGTGGGAGTCGGTGTGGGTGGAACCTTTGAAAGGTGCGCCCTCCTTGCAAAGGAGGCCCTTCTGAGGGATGTGGGGACAAAGAACAGGGATCCAAGATGGGCATCCCTTGAAGAGGAACTCCTTGAGGAGGTGAACAGACTCGGGATAGGCCCGATGGGGCTTGGAGGGAGGACAACGGCCCTTGCGGTCCATATAGAGAGCCACCCCTGCCACATTGCAAGCCTCCCGGTGGCCGTAAACATCCAGTGCCATGCCGCAAGGCACAAGGAGGTGGTCCTTTGAAGGAGGTAAGGATAACACCCCCCCTCACAGATGAGGATGTGGAAAGGCTCAGGATAGGGGACAGGGTCCTCATAACAGGGGTCATATACACGGCAAGGGATGCAGCCCACAAGAGGATGATGGAAGCCCTGGAGAAGGGGAAGCCCCTGCCCTTTGATCCAAGGGGGCAGATCCTCTACTATGTGGGTCCCACACCAACGAGGCCTGGCCAGGTGATAGGCTCTGCAGGGCCAACAACAAGCGGGAGGATGGACCCCTACACCCCGAAGCTCCTTGAGATGGGTCTCAAGGCCACTATAGGGAAGGGTGAGAGGGGGGATGAGGTAAGAGAGGCGATGAAGAGGTTCAAGGCCCTCTACTTCATAGCCGTTGGAGGGGCTGCAGCCCTCCTTGCAAAGAGGATAAAGGAGGTAGAGGTCATAGCCTATGAGGATCTTGGACCAGAGGCTGTAAGGAGGCTCTATGTGGAGGACTTCCCGGTCATCGTGGCAAATGATGCCTATGGAGGGGATCTCTTCAAAGAAGGAAGGATGAGGTACAGGGTGGCATGAAGGTAAGGATAGGTAAGAGGCCAAAGGGAGATCTTGTCGACCTTATCGAGAGGATAAGCGGGGAGGACCCTTCCCTCTGTTACCAGTGCGGCAACTGTACGGCCGGCTGTCCTGCAGCCTTTGCCATGGACCTTCCGCCCCATCAGGTGGTAAGGTTGCTACAGATAGGACAGGAGGATATGCTCCTATCCTCCAGGGCCATGTGGGTCTGTGTCTCCTGTCTTCAGTGCTACTCAAGGTGCCCAAAGGGCGTGGATATATCGAAGATCATGGAGGCCCTGAGGCAGGTTACCCTCAGAAGGGGGAAGGATGGGATAGAGGTGAAGGGGCTACCGGTAGACCTCCTCTCCCAGTCACCACAACAGGCCCTTGTGGCAGGATTCAGGAAGCTGGTGAGCTGAATGGAGATACCATATTATCCAGGGTGCACACTCAATACCGTTGCCAGGGACTTCGACCTCTCCACGAGGAGGTCCCTTAAGAGGCTGGGTATCGAACTGAAGGAACTCTCCCAGTGGAACTGCTGCGGCGCGGTCTTCCCCCTTACCCCTGACAACGTGATGGGCCTTTCAGCACCTGCGAGGGTCCTCAACAGGGCTGAGAAGGAAGGGGACAAGGTAACGACGCTGTGCTCCTTCTGCTACAATGTCCTCAAGAGGACCGACTATCGGTTGAAGAGGGACAGGGAGGGACTTGAGATCATAAATGACTTCAATGAAGGGGACTACAGGGGAAAGGTAAGGGTCCTCCATATCCTTGAGGTGCTCAAGGAACTGGTTGGATTCAAGGAGGTAAAGGAGAAGGTATCACGGCCTTTGAAGGGTGTAAAGGTGGCCCCCTATTACGGGTGTATGCTCCTCAGGCCTGCTGAAGAGGTGGGGATAGATGACCATGAATCGCCAACCATATTCGAGGACTTCCTTGCCTCCCTTGGATGCGATGTTGTGACCTACCCGAAGAGGATCGATTGCTGTGGCGCCCACATGGCCATGGGCAGGGAGGACATGGTGTCAGAGATGTCCGGAAGGATACTCCTTTCGGCCCATGAAGGGGGGGCAGAGATGGTTGTGACAAGCTGTCCCCTATGCCTCTATAACCTTGAGAGGAGTGAGGCCCCTCTCATGAAGAGGGAGCCCGGGTTCAAGGCCATGCCGGTCCTGTACTTCTCCCAGTTACTCGGCCTTGCCCTTGGAGAGGATGGAGATGGGCTCTTTTCGGGCAAGAACCTCTACGATCCCAGGCCCCTTTTAAGGGATAAGGGGTTGCTCTAAAAGGAGGCGGTTATGGCGAGGATAGGTGTCTTTGTATGCCAGTGCGGGAACAACATAGCCTCCACAGTTGATACCCAGAAGGTGGCAGAGGAGATGAAGAAGATCCCTGGGGTGGTCTATACCCAGGACTATAAGTTCATGTGCTCTGCAGTGGGACAGGAACTCCTCAAGAAGGTGGTAAAGGAGCACAGGCTGGATGGCATCGTTGTTGCTGCCTGCAGCCCCCACATGCATGAGAAGACCTTCAGAAAGGCCTGTGAGGCAGCAGGCCTGAACCCCTACCGCTGTGAGATTGCAAACATAAGGGAGCAGTGCTCCTGGGTCCATCACGACAAGACAAAGAAGACAGGGACCCTCAAGTCAACGGATCTCACGAGGATGACCATAGAGAGGCTCAAGAAGAACAAGCCCCTTAAGACCATAAACATCCCCCTGAAGAAGAAGGCCCTTGTCATAGGGGGAGGCATTGCAGGTATACAGGCAGCCCTGGATATAGCGGAAAGCGGCTACGAGGTGATACTCGTTGAGAAGGAACCCTCCATTGGAGGCCACATGGCCCAGCTCTCAGAGACCTTCCCCACCATGGACTGTTCCCAGTGCATACTCACGCCGAAGATGGTGGAACTATCCATGCATGAAAAGGTGAGGCTCCTCACCTACTCAGAGGTGGAGAAGGTGGAGGGCTACATAGGAAACTTCAGGGTCCAGATAAGGAAAAAGGCAAAGTCCGTGATAGAGGATCTGTGCACAGGCTGTGGGGAGTGTATAGAGAAGTGTCCCTTCAAGGCGGACAGTGAATTCGAGGTGATGAAGGGCCATAAGAGGAAGGTCATATATGTCCCCTTCCCCCAGGCCGTGCCGAACATACCTGTCATAGACAGGGAACACTGTCCCAAGTTCCTTAAGGATAAGTGCGGTATATGTGCAAAGGTCTGTGGTCCAAAGGCCATAGACTACTCCCAGCAGGATGAGATCATCACAGAAGAGGTGGGAGCCATAGTGGTGGCAACAGGTTATGATCTCATGCCTGTTGAAAGCTTTGGTGAATACGGCTATGGCAGGATAAAGGACGTGGTAAGCGGTCTTTACTTTGAGCGCCTTGCGAGTGCGTCAGGACCAACAGGGGGAGAGATAAGGAGGCCCTCTGATGGCAAGGTCCCTGAGACGGTGGTATTCATCCAGTGTGTGGGATCAAGGGATCCAAAAAGGGGTGTCCCCTATTGCTCGAAGATATGCTGCATGTACTCTGCAAAGCATACCATGCTCTACAAGCACAAGGTCCACCACGGCCAGGCCTATGTCTTCTATATGGACATAAGGTCTGGCGGGAAGAGGTACGATGAGTTCGTGAGGAGGGCCATAGAAGAAGAGGGAGCAGTATACCTCAGGGGAAGGGTCTCAAGTGTCTACGAGAGGGATGGGAAGGTGATCGTTGAAGGGGCAGATACACTGAGCGGGACCCAGGTGGAGATAGAGGCAGACATGGTGGTCCTTGCAACTGCTATAGTGCCCAGGAAGGGGGCAAAGGAACTGGCCCAGAGGCTTGGAATAAGCTACGACACCTACGGGTTCTACAACGAATCCCACCCAAAGCTCAGGCCTGTTGAAACCAACACAGCAGGTATATTCCTCGCAGGTACATGCCAGGGACCGATGGATATCCCGGACAGTGTGGCCCAGGGAAGCGCTGCTGCAAGCAAGGTCATATCCCTCTTCTCAAGGGAAGACCTGGTAAGGGAACCCATCCTTGCAGAGGTGGATGAGAGGGTCTGCAATGCATGCTGGGATTGTTACTACGCATGTCCATACTCGGCCATTGAGCAACACCCTCTCAAAGGCAGGGACGGCAGTATAGTAAGGTGGGTTGCAAGGGTGAATGAAGGGGCCTGTCAGGGCTGCGGTGTGTGCGTTGCCGCCTGCAGGTCTAAGGCCATCGATCTTAAGGGCTATACAGATGAACAGGTCTATGCAGCCATAAACGCCCTGGTTTAGGAGGCAAGATGGAAGAAAAGGGATGGGAGCCAAGGATAGTGGCCTTTGTATGCAACTGGTGCACCTATGCCGGTGCAGACCTTGCCGGTACAAGCAGACTCGAATACAGACCTGAGGTAAGGATCATAAAGCTCCCGTGCACGGGCAGGATAGACCCCCTCTTTATCATAAAGGCCTTTGAGAAGGGGGCGGATGGGGTCCTTGTATCAGGATGCCACCCAGGAGACTGCCATTACACAAGTGGTAACTACCATGCAAGGAGGAGGTGGATAGTCTTCAGGGAACTCCTGAAGTTTGCCGGGATCGACCTGAGGAGGGTCCACTTCTCCTGGGTCTCGGCATCGGAGGCATTGAAGTGGAGGGACCTCATAAACGAGGTCATCGAGACAGTGAGGTCAGCAGGCCCCTTTGAGGCCTACAGGAGGTTGAACCCCTGATGGATAGGGAGAAGAAGCTAAGGGAAAAGGCAAGGGAACTGCTGGAGAGCAAGGAGGTAGACCTCGTCATAGGCTATGGGTGGACAAGGTATGGAAAGAGGGTGGCCCCTGTCTTCATCACGAGGCCAGAGGATGTGGACAGGCTTATCTGGAACCCCATGTGTGTAAACAACCTCACCCTTTACATCACGAGGAAGTATCCCGATGTGAAGGCCATGGGAAGACCGGCCGTTGTGGTCAAGGGCTGTGATGCAAAGACGGTGAACGTCCTCATCCAGGAGGGACAGCTGAAGAGGGAGGATGTCGTCCTCCTCGGGATCCCCTGTGAAGGGGTGGTATACAGGCAGGAACTCTACGATGGAGAGGTCACAAAGGAGAATGTATCACCGAAGTGTGTGGTCTGTGATGTGAAGAATCCACCCCTTTACGACCACCTTATCGGTGAGAAGGTTGAAGAGGGGAGTGGCTTTGAAGGGGCAAGGAACATCTACCAGGAGATAGAGGAGCTGGATAAGAAACCTGAAGGGGAGAGATGGGCCTTCTGGATGGAGCACTTCGAAAGGTGTATAAGGTGCTACGCCTGCAGGCAGATCTGTCCCCTCTGCTACTGTGAGAGGTGTATTGCAGAGAAGAACATGCCCCAGTGGATAGATACAAGCGCCCACGGAAGGGGGAATGTGGCATGGAACCTGAAGAGGGCCATGGACCTTGCAGGGAGGTGCGTATTCTGCGGGGAGTGTGAAAGGGCATGCCCTGTGAACATACCCCTGAACCTTATAAATCAGAAGCTATCCATGGTGGTGGAAGAAAGCTTCAACCACAGGCCAGGTTATGAGAGTGAGGGCCATCCACCCCTTATAGTCTACAGCCTTGAAGACAGGGAGGACTTCATAAGGTAACCATGATTATAAAGAGGAATGATCTGAAAAGGCTCGTTGAAGACCTCATAGGTCAGGGCAAAAGGGTCATTGCACCCATCATGAGGATGGGCCTTGTGGAGTACGGAGAGATAGGTAGCTTTGACGACATCACATGGGACTACATCAATCCAAGGAACTCCTTCAAGGAGTTCCTCTTCCCCCAGACAGAGGCAATCGCCCGTTACAGGATAGGGAAAAAGGATGTGGAACTGGAAGGGGTCATCCCTGAGTTAAGGGAGACCATAGTCCTCGGCTCAAGGCCATGCGACGCTGCCTCAACCGCTTCCCTGAGGTCCGTATTCACATGGGGTGCGGAGGAGGATCCATCAAGGTTCAGGGATGACTTCTACCTCATGAGGGAAGGGGTCACAACGGTCATGACCATAGCCTGTCTGAAGGGCGATGAGGATTGTTTCTGCACCACCGTCGGCCTGACCCCTGAAAGCCCTGAAGGCAGTGACATCCTGCTGAAAGAGACGGTAAGGGGAAACTTCGCTGTAACACCTGTAACAGAGAGGGGGAAGGCCTTTGTTGAGGAATGGAGGGACTATATAACCGATGAGAGGGAAGACCTGAAGGAGATAGAATACCCCGAGGTCCTTGAAGGGATTGATACAGGGAAGATAGGGGCAAGGCTTTCGGATGTGGATGTCTTCGACGACCCTGTCTGGCAGGAGGTTGCAAGGAAATGCATCGGTTGCGGTGCCTGTACCTTCAGCTGTCCCACATGCCACTGCTTCGATATAGTGGATGAGGCCACTGGCTATGAAGGGGAGAGGAGGAAGAACTGGGATGCCTGTCAGTTCGAGTACTTCACCCTCCATGCAAGCGGCCACAATCCCAGGGACACCCAGTTCAAGCGGTGGAGGAACAGGTTCCTCTGCAAGTTCCACATATACCCCACAAAGTTCACCTCCACAGGCTGTGTTGGATGTGGGAGGTGCATAAGAGTGTGCCCGGTAGCCCTTGACATAAGAGAGGTGATGGAATGGCTCAGCAGGTAGTCACTGTGATGGAGAACATATACCTCCCCCACCTTATGGTGATACAGGATGTGATAGAGGAGACCCCTGATACAAAGACCCTGAGGCTCCACTTCAAGGATGAGGCCCTCAGGGAAGGCTTCACCTTCAGGGCAGGTCAGTTCGGTGAATACTCGGTATTCGGCGTTGGTGAATGCACCTTCTGTATAGCCTCCTCGCCTACAAGGAAGGGCTACATAGAGTGTTCCTTCAGGAAGGTGGGCAGGGTGACATCGGCCCTTGCCGACCTTGATGTAGGTGATGTGATAGGTTTCAGGGGACCCTACGGGAACTCCTTTCCCATAGAAGACATGAAGGGCAAGAACATCCTCTTCATAGGGGGTGGGATAGGGCTTCCTCCTCTGAGGTCCCTCATATGGAACTGCCTTGACCTGAGAGAGGAGTTCAAGGACATAACCATCCTTTACGGGGCAAGGAGTGTGGCTGACCTTGTCTACAAGAGGGAACTTGCCCACTGGGAGGAGAGACCTGATGTCCATCTCGTAAAGACGGTGGATCCAGGGGGAGAGACACCTGACTGGGATGGGGAGGTTGGATTCGTCCCCACCATCCTTGAGAAGATGGCACCTTCCCCTGAAAATACCTATGTCGTTACCTGCGGTCCCCCCATCATGATAAAGTTCGTCCTTCAGTCTCTGGGTCATCTGGGTTTCTCCGATGACCAGGTGATAACCACCCTTGAAAACAAGATGAAGTGCGGACTCGGCAAGTGCGGAAGGTGCAACATCGGAGATGTTTACATATGCAAGGAAGGCCCGGTATTCACGGCAGCCCAGGTAAAGAAGATGTATAGAGACTTTTAGCCTTCAAGGATCCGGGGCACCCATAAAGGGAGGTCTGAGAGATGAAAGAAGAGATAAAGCAGTTGTCGGTTGGCGATAAGACCATCCCCCCTGAAGGGGCAAAGATGATACCCATATACATAATGGGCAGGGAATACCTCGTACCCGAGACCCTCACCATCCTCAAGGCCGTGGAGTACGCAGGATACCAGTACGTGAGGGGATGTGGATGCAGGGGAGGGATATGTGGTGCCTGCGGGGTCTACTACAGGATCATGGGTGACTACAGGCTGAGATCAGGCCTTGCCTGTCAGACAGTGATCCAGCCGAACATGGTCCTTGCCCAGTTGCCCTTCTTCCCAGTCAACAGACCGGGCTACAACATGGAGGACTTCAGGGATGATCCCCACGGTGCACTCAGGGCCCTATACCCTGAGGTCTTCAAGTGTGTGGGGTGTGGTACATGCACAAGGGTATGCCCCATGGATATAGATGTGATGGACTACATTGCCCTTATCAAGAGGGGCAACCTCAAGAAGGCCGCCGAGAAGTCCTTCGATTGTGTCATGTGCGGACTCTGTGCAAGCAGATGCCCTGCCCAGATATCCCAGTTTACCGCTGCCATGCTGGTGAGGAGGATAAACGGTCGCTACCTCACACCGAAGGCGCAGCACCTGAAGAAGAGGAAGGAAGAGGTAGAGAGTGGCAAGTACGAGGTGATGCTCAAGGAACTGATGGCCATGCCTGTGGAGGCATTGAAGAAACTGTACATGGAGAGGGAAAGGGAGCCTGACCTTGCTCCCCCAGGCTGGATGCCGCAAGACACCTCTCACCTGTAGACAAGGAGGAGATATGAGCGGTTACACCCCTGAACTGAAGGAACTGATAAAGAGGGTTGAGGCCACAAGGCCCCAGAGGGTTGAGAGGGCAAGGAGGGGCGAACACTTCCCTCCCCTCTCTATGGAACAGAGGATGGAGTGGCTAAAGAGGTATCATCCTGATTACAAAGAGGAGGGAAGGAAGGAGGTAAGGGTTGGCCCCAATAAGGGTGATGTCCTCCCGGAGGAGATAGTAAATGTCCTTGAATCAAGGAGCAGGATAGAACCTGAAAGGATAGACCTGGGAAGGGCAGACCTTGAGACGGATATACTCATAATAGGTGGAGGCGGAGCTGGCACAGCAGCAGCCCTCATGGCAGATAACATGGGGAGGAAGGTGATCCTTGCAACAAAGCTCCGTCATGGTGACTCGAACACCATCATGGCAGAAGGCGGTATCCAGGCAGCCACCCAGGAAGGTGATTCTCCCTACTACCATTACCTGGATGTGATGGGAGGCGGCCACTTCACGAACAAGCCAGAACTCGTCGCTGCCCTTGTGAACGATGCCCCCCTTATAATCGACTGGCTCGAGGATATGGGTGTCATGTTCAACAAGTACCCTGACGGAAGGCTCATGACAAGGCACGGAGGAGGTACATGCAGGAGGAGGATGCACTCAGCAGGGGATATGACAGGGGCAGAGATAATGAGGGTCCTGAGGGATGAGGCAAGGAACAGGGAGAATATAAAGGTCATGGAGTTCTCACCTGCTGTAGAACTCCTCCTTGACAGGAAGGGAAGGTGCAGGGGGGCCATCCTCTTCAACCTGGAGACCAAGGAGTACTACACCGTAAAGGCAAGGGCTGTGATCCTTGCTACAGGTGGCTTTGGAAGGCTACATATTCAGGGCTTTCCCACCACAAACCACTACGGAGCAACAGCAGATGGCCTTGTCCTTGCCTACAGGGCAGGGGTCAGGACTTGCTTCCTTGAGGCCACCCAGTACCACCCTACAGGGGCAGTCTATCCTGAGCAGAACGTGGGCCTCCTCATAACAGAGAAGGTGAGGGGCCTTGGTGCACAGCTACTCAACGTCGATGGGGAGGAGTTCTGCTTTCCCCTTGAACCAAGGGATGTGGAATCGGCCTGCATCATAAGGGAATGCCTCGAGGTTGGAAAGGGGATAATGACCCCCACAGGGAGGATAGGGGTGTGGCTCGATTCACCCATGATCGATCTCCTCCACGGAGAGGGAACGGTAAAGAAGGAACTACCGGCCAAGTACATACAGTTCAAGAGGTATGGTATTGACATAAGCAAAGAACCCATGTTAGTTTATCCTACCCTCCACTATCAGAACGGAGGTATCGAGATAAATGAGTTCGGAGAGACATCGCTTCCCGGTCTCTATGCAGCTGGAGAGGTAACCGGAGGGGTGCACGGCAAGAACAGGCTCATGGGCAACTCACTCCTTGATGTCCTTGTCTTTGGCAGGAGGACCGGTATGAAGGCCTCTGAGTATGTGGGAAGGGTAAAGGACGAAGGGGAGCTTACCCTCGAACATGTGGAAAGGTTCCATGAAGAGCTGAAGGCAGCGGGTATAAACGAAGCACCTGTTGCCCCCATACTTCTTCCAGACTACACCCCTGATCATGTAAGGGCAAGACAGTTCAGGTAAAAAGGAGACCATTCAAATCAAGGGGGGAATATGAATATCCATGAATACCAGGCAAAGGAGATCCTCAAAAGATATGGAGTGGATGTGCCTGAAGGTAGGGTTGC
>WGFJ01000057.1 GCA_015492305.1 Deltaproteobacteria bacterium | reverse complement strand
CCTCTGCCAGCTTTATCCAGTCGACAAGGCCATACTTGTCCTTTGGGAGTCCTTCCCATTCGAAGGCAGCCGGTTGCCAGCCCATACCCCACTTATAGGCCTCACCGACAGGCTTCCTCGGGTCTCCGATCCCTGCTGGCTTGCCTTCCCTGTTTAGGTATATGATGCTTCTCGGGTCCTTTGGATCGAGTATCACAGGCTTCTCTCCTGTCTTACCCCCTTCCTGTCCTGTAGAGAGGGAAGGGTATATGGATAAGAGTGCAAGGGATGCGAGTAAGAAGAGTAGTAGATGATAGCGGTTAAGCACCTTCATATTGCTCGCCCTCCTTCCTTATTGCACTTGTTCGGCCTGCTCTCCCTCCTCAACCTGTCCAAGGGCCTCTCTGATCCCCTCTGTCTGAGGCGGTGAGGCCTCTTCCACCTTGCCTTCTTTCATCTTGAGGTCCCTGACGATCTGGGAATCCCATGGTATGGCGTGGCACCTCTCACAGTAGAGGGGGTCCCACGCTATCCTGCCGTCATGGCATACACCACACTGCTGGCCGCTACTTATCTTCTCCATATCTATCTTGTTTGCGCCCTTCTTCATAGTGAAGATCGTCTCATGGCATACCTTACACCTGAAACGGATCCTGTGGAACCAGTGAGGGAAGATCACCGCCCCTACTTGGGCCTCCTTCATGGCCTCTTCGTTCTCCATCATCACAATATCTCCATACACGAGGTTCCACTCCTGGGCCAAGGCCTGCTTCTCTGCAAAGACAGGTATGGCAAGGAGGATGGATAATAGGAACACCGCTCTTCTCATCCCTTGCTACCTCCCTAGTTTAGTTTGTTCCACCACTGGAAGGCCTAAATTAAAAAAGCCCCAAAGGTCTCCCTTTGAGGCCCCATCACCTCAGAAGATCATATACCTTAAACCTGGGAGGGCTGTCAAGGAAATTCTTACAGTATGTAAAGATCATGGCTGTCAGGTTTACAGGCTGTTGAGGATGTTCTTGAAGTGGACGGCCACAGCCGTATCCCCTGTGATCTCAAGCCTCCTGGAGAAGAAGACCGTGTCAGGGTCCTCCCTGCCAAGGAGGAGGTTGAAGAGGACATCCATGGTCCCCTTCATGGTCACATGGGGTGTGCCCCTGTAATGGGGCTGGATGTGGATGCCGTCCTCCCTTATGATCATGTAGAACCTCTTTCCTATGTCCCTCGCCTCAAAGAGGAAGACCTTGCCCTCAAGGTCCTTGAGCATCTCCTTGAGTTCCGGGTTCCTATCCGTTATAAGACCGATGAATACCCCGGCCCCTATGGCACCCACCCATGAGGGGGTGAACCTGAAGGGGATGGATACAAGCTTCCACAGGATACCTTCCCTGTCCATGGCTCATACCTTGTAGCCTACATGGAGTGCCGCTATCCCGTTGAAGAGGTTGTAGTACTTCACACGGTAGAGGCCTACAGACTCCATTATCCTCT
The DNA here is from genome assembly GCA_015492305.1 of Deltaproteobacteria bacterium. Lineage (GTDB taxonomy): Bacteria > Desulfobacterota > GWC2-55-46 > S146-80 > S146-80 > S146-80. The sequence goes on along the minus strand of WGFJ01000057.1, from coordinate 18,528 downwards.
TGAGCTCCTCCTGGTCCGGGAACCTCCTTATGGACTCCACCAGGTAGGTGTAGGCATCCCTGTTCCCTGTGACCACCTCGCCTATCTCAGGTATCACCTTGAAGGAGTAGAGGTCATAGAGCCTGGAGAGGAGGGAGGACCTTGGATGGGAGAACTCAAGGCACATCACCTTCCCACCGGGCCTTATCACACGGTGCATCTCCCTCAAGGCCTTCTCCAGGCGGCCCACATTCCTTATACCGAACCCCACCGTTGCCACCCTGAAGGTGTTGTCAGGAAAGGATATCTCCTCTGCATCGCCCTGGACATAGGCCACGTTCCTCAGAAGCCCCCTGTCTATACACTTGTCTCTGCCGTACTCGAGCATGTCCATGTTTATATCGTATACCACCACCTTCCCCTCCTCGCCAACGAGCCTTGCAAGGAGGATGGCTATATCGGCCGTTCCACCGCAGACATCGATGGCCCAGTCCCCCTTCCTCAGTCCAGATCTGTCTGCCACAAACCTCTTCCAGAACCTGTGGATGCCCATACTCATGAGGTCGTTCATGAGGTCGTACTTGGCTGCCACCGATGTGAAGACCCCTTCCACAAGCCTCTTCTTCTCCTCTACAGGTACCACCTTGTTGCCGAAGAATGTCTTCTCCTTCTCTTCCATCGTACCTCCCTATTCGGTCCTTCTCATCCTCACCATGCCCGCCACAAGGATGGCGATGGCCACAAGGTAGCCTCCCCATCCCAGGACGGAAAGCAGCCTGTCTCCAGGCCCTTTGAAGATCAGCATGATGGTGGAGGAGGTGAGGAGGGCAAGGATCACAAGGCCAAGGAAGAGCCGATCCCCGAGGTTGCCCACCTCCCTGACCAGTTCCTCTATCCTGTAGTGGACAAAGCCTATCTTGAGGTCTGAAGCCGCTGTCTGCTCCATAATGGTGTGGAGCCGCCGTGGTATATCCATGGCGATCTCCGAGATCTCAGAGACCGCATCCCTTCCCCTCTCCGCCACCCTCCTCGGGGATACCTTCTCCCTGATCATCCACCTGTAGATCATGGGCCTTGCTATCTCCCATGCGTTAAGCTCTGGATAGAGCTGTCTTCCCACACCCTCCACGATGACCATCGACTTCTGGAGGAGGAGGAGGTTTGGCTGGAGCTGCATCTGGAAGCGCCTTGCCGTCCTTATGAGTTTTAGGAGGAGGGAGGAGATGTCTATCTTCTCCAGGGGTCTGCCGAAGATGGGTTCAGCGATCTCCCTCAGGGCATCCTCGAACTCCTCTATGTCCACATCCTTTGAGATGAGCCCCATCTCCCTGTGGATGAGTGCCATGGTGCGGTAGTCCCTTCTCACAAGGGCGTAGAGGAGCCTTGCAAGGTATCTCCTGAGCCTGTTGTCTATCCTCCCTGTGATGCCGAAGTCAAGGTAGATGATGGTCCCCTCCTCGGTGGTGAAGATGTTTCCCGGGTGGAGGTCTGCGTGGAAGAAGCCGAAGTCAAAGACCTGTTTGAAGAAGGCATTGAGTCCGTTCCTGGCTATCTTCTTCACATCAAGGCCCATGGCCTTTATCCTCTCCACCTCATCCACTGGTATCCCCTCCACCCTCTCAAGGGTGAGGACCTGCGGGGTCGTGTACTCCCAGAAGACCTTCGGTATCTTCACCGTGGGATCATCCCTGAACATCTCGTAGAACCTCTGGGCATTTGCACCCTCCACGGTGAAGTCCTGCTCCTTGTGGATGACCCTGCTGAACTCATCCACCACCTCCCTGGGTCTGTACCTCCTTGCAGGGGGGACGTATCTCTCCAGGAGGTGGGCAATGGTGTACATGACGGAGATGTCTGAGTCTATGATCCTGTCTATGCCAGGTCTCTTCACCTTCACGGCCACCTCTGTCCCATCAGGGAGGGTTGCAAGATGGACCTGGGCGATCGATGCAGAGGCCACAGGGGCCTCCTCAAAGGTTGAGAACCTCTCCTCAAGGGGTGCCTTCAGTTCCTTCTCCACCACCTCCTTAACCTTTTCGAAGGGGAAGGGTGGCACCCTGTCCTGGAGCTTCTTGAACTCCTCAAGATAGTCAGGGGGAAGGAGATCTGCCCTTGTGCTCAGGACCTGGCCGAACTTCACAAAGGTGGGGCCGAGCTCTTCGAGGACGAGCCTTATCCTCACAGGTGCGGGCAGCTCCGGCCTCCTCCTGAAGAAGAGGAGCCTGTTTATAAAGGTGAGGAGGGGAGAGACCCTGAGGTCGGCCACCCAGTCGTAGAAGCCGTACCTCATGAGGGTCCTCAGGATCTGGTGGACCCTCCTTATATTCCCGTAGCCCTCACTCCTTCGCACCCTGCCTCTTCTCCAGCTCTTCTACCCTTCTTCTGAGGTCTTCCACCATCTCCCTCGTATTGAGACTTATCCTCTCCACCACATCCACCCTCTCGTTGGTCGCCACATCGAGGCGCTCCACAAGGCGGGCAAGCCTCTCCACCATGATATCCTCTGCCTTCTTTACGGTCTTCTCCACCCTTTCTATCCCGCCCCTTATGGCCTTTACACTCCTTTCCACAACCATGTTCTCGAGATCCTCCCTTGAGGGGATCTCCTTTGACCTCTTCTCCCCTTCCTCAACGAGCCTTTCAAGGGCCTCATCTATTGTGGAGATGAGCCCCTTTCCTATCAGTGCAAGATCCCTTAAGAGATCAGCCATGGAAGACCTCCTTTACCGGCCTTGCTCTTCCCTCTGTAGCAGCCCTGTGGGGCTGTAGTAGCCCTTGCCCTCCCTCCCGAGGTACCATCCGTTGCACAGACCCATTTCAGCAGTCTTCCTGATCCTCTCAAGGCCCTCCTCCGGGCCAAGCCTCCCCTCTATCCTCTCCCTGAAGATGTGGACTATCTCCTCCGTACCACTTGCCTGGGGCGATACCCTGAGGGCCTTTACCCCTATCTCCTTCAGGTCCTCTACGAACTCCACAAGGGTGTAGGTGAGGGCACTCAGTATGGATGTGCCGTTGACGGTAAAGAGGGGCTCTCCATCAACGCTCTTTACCACCATGCCATCGGGAAACCTCCTGCAGTCATACCTGCAGTTGCTCTTCTTCAGCCCATAGGCCCTCGATGTGTAGCACCTCCAGGAGAAGGCAAGGGGGACCTTCCCGTGGGCAAAGACCTCTGCCTCTATCCCGGTGTGCTGTATGTTGTATGCCATGGAGTCCCTGGAGAGTTCCACAGGGAAGACGACCCTCTTGACCCCCAGGCCCCTGAGGTAGTCGATGGATGGGACGTTGTAGGTGGTTATGTGGGGGCCTGCTACGACCTCCTTTCCCTGGACCATGTTGAAGAGGGACATATCGTTTGCCTCAACAGGGAAGGGGAGCCTCGCTATGGCCCTTACAAGGTCAAGCTCCTCCTCGTTGCTCACAACGGCAAGGCTCGAGAGGACCACCTCCTTTCCGGCATCCCTGAGCCTACTGCCTATGGCCGAGAGGTCTTCAGGCCTGAGGCCCCTCTTGACGCATACCACCTCTCCCAGATAGACCCTGTCCACTGGCATCTCTGCCACCCTCTCGTAGAAGCCGAGGACCTCCTCCCTCTTCCAGTCGAAGAGGATGGGCCCGAGGGTGAGCTCCATCACAGGCCCTCCCCTGTGGAGAGGTGGTAGCTGTACTCCATGTTATCCATGTAGCCCTCCCTCAGGAGGTAGGTCACCTTTCCATCATCTATCAACCTGAAGGCATGTTCGATGATGGCCTTGTAGAAGTCGCAGAACACCGACTTCTGATACATGTTGCCCAGGCCATGCATCTCTGCAGGGCAGGGGGCACCGCATATGTTCCTGAAGTCGCAGGTATCACACTCCTCTATCCTCTCCACCATCCTTGCCCTCACCCTTGCAAAGGGTCTTGAGGAGAGGGCCTCATCGATGGAGGAATCCTCCACATTTCCACCTGAAAAGCCCTTAAACCCCGTGAACTCACCGCAGGGTATCATCTCTCCCCCTGCCGTTACGGTGAGGAAACACCTACCTGCACCGCAGGGGGAGATGTCGCACATGAGGCGCCTTGCCGTGGGTGCCACTATGGCAAGGACGATGTTGGCAAAGTTCCCTATGATGATCCTGTAATCGGAGTCCATGGATAGCTCCAGGGCCCTGTCAACGGCCCTTATGAAGGACCGGGTCATCACCTCCTCATCGGGCTTGAGCCTTGTGGCATACCCCTGGGTGAGCCTCACAGGGTTGAGGAGGACGCAGGGGACCCTCATTGAGTGGAGGAACTCCACCATCTCAGGGAGATGGGTGACATTGAGTCTGGTTATGGTGGTTATCACATTGAGCCCCTTGTAGCCATCGAACCACTCTATGGCCCTTACAGCCCTCTCGAAGTTTCCCGTGCCCTCCCTTCCCGGTCTCAACCTGTTGTTCGTCTCTGGCTCAAGGGAGTCCAGGGAGATTCCCACACCGACCCTGTGGTCCACGAGGAACTCCACATCGGCCCTTTCAAGGAGGGTGCCGTTTGTCTGGAGCCCGAACCTGAAGTGGTCGAACTCCTCTATGGCACGGAAGATGATGTCCTTCACAAGGAGGGGTTCACTTGCGTGGAAGATCACAACAGGCGGTCTATCCTTTCCGGTGAAGTGGTCCTCTATCCTCAAGAGGGTCCTCTTGAGGACCGGCCAGTCCATCTCACTTCCATCCCTTCTCTTCTCCTCGGGTATATAGCAGTACGGGCAGCTTGAGTTGCACCTGTCAGTGGGATCTATATAGACAGCGGTAAGATCGATGCCGAAACGGAACTCCTCCATCTCCTTAAGGAGCTCCTCCCTGAGGTCCTGATAGACCTCCTCCACCCTCCTCATGGATAGACCTGCTTCAGGGACTATGGCCCAGAAGCAGCTGTCAGGGTCCAGAGCAAGGACCTTGCCATGATCGAGTCTCCGGAGTGTAAGGTGATTCCTGGACATACCTCTCCTTTCCTGTGGATACACGGTCTTCAGTCTGCGGTCCCTGTAAAGGGCCTACATGGGGTCAAAGGGGTGATTCCTCTTCGGGGACATCACCGTACATGACGAAGTGGGAGAGGCCATTGGCCGTCCTGGTACACTTCAACCGGTAGGACAGGATCTCCTCTTCCTCCTGCCTTTCCTTCTGCTGGATCTCTTTTTCCTCCATGGTTACCTCCTTCAAGTCTTTATCTTTTCCTTTGCAAGGTCTATCACCCTTCTGGCCAGGGAGAGGGCCTCTTCACCTTCTTCAGGATCGTCGTAATACCTTGCCGGTATATCCCCTGGCAATCCGTTCGGATAGCGGGTCGGTATGTAATAGTCGTCAAGCCGTTTTGCCCCTCTCAGGGTCTTGAAGTCCTGGTCGATGGAAGAGGCTATCTTCAGAAGTTCTGCAACGGAATGTGTGAACAGGGGTTCTTCCTCCTTGTAGTATATAAAGGCCTTAAGGGCCTTTTCCGCACTCTGTTGTGCAAGGAAGAGGGAGAGGTAGAACCTCTTCCTCTGCAGAAGGGCCTTTGCATCCTTCCATTCCTCTTCCGCCTGGGCGAGCCACCTTGTGGCCTCCTCCTTAGGGTCCCTTCTCATACAGGATCTTTCCCCTTTCAACAATGTGTCTGAGGAACCTGCTCGAAGGAAGCCTCTCCTTAAGTTCCCTTTCTGTGTACACAAGGATATCACATGCTATCTCCCTTTCCAGTTCCCTGGAGATCATCTTGGCCCATTCCCTTCCATCCCTTGTGGGAGGCATTATGACAAGGAGGTCAAGGTCACTCCTTGATGTGATCCGTCCAGAGGCAAGGGAGCCGAAGAGGACGATCCTGACGGCACCCATCCCTTTGAGCCTTTCTGTCATCTTCTCCAGGGCCATGGTCAGTTCCTTCCTTCGCCTCTCCTTTCTCTTCCTTATTCCCTTCAGGGTCTCCATCACTTCTCAAGGTAGCAGCCAAAGGTGAGCCTTCCACCCTCAAACTGGGAGTTTGTGGTCCTGAGCCACTCCTCCCTGATCCTGAAACCATAGGGGTCCCTGTAGTAGGTGTCGATCACCTCCCTCACCACCTTTGTGACCGTCCCCACATAGGCCCTTGTCCTCTGCCTGCCCTCTATCTTTAGGGCATCGATGCCGGCCTCTATGAGTTGGGGGATGAGTTCTATCACATTGAGGGACTCAGGGTCCTCCATGATGTAGGCCCACTGGCCGTCGGGCCTCACATACCTTCCCTTGCAGCAGGTGGGGTAGGGCGATGTCTCACCAGGACCGAGGTCGTTCAGGACGGTGTTGTTCAGGGTTATCTTCAGGTGATCACCTTCATTCAGGAACCTCACGAACCGGGACGGCGAACAGGCCCCTTCTGTGTTGGTGGATGCGCCGGTGACAAAGGAGGAGAGGTAGCACCTTCCCTCTATGTTTATACAGAGTCCACCCAGGACAAAGACCTCAAGCTCCACATCCGTCCTCTCCCTGAGGACCTTCATCTCCTCTATGGTAAGGACCCTGGGCAGCACCACCCGCTTGATGCCGAACTCCCTCCTGTAGAAGTTTATGCTCTCGTAGTTGGAGGCACTGGCCTGGACGCTTAGGTGGATGTTGAGGTCAGGGTACCGCTCCCTTGCATACCTGAGTATGCCCAGGTTTGCAAGTATCACCGCATCGGCCCCCACATCAACGGCCCTGTCAACGGCCCTGTACCACTGGGGATAGGTGTCCATCTGGGGGAAGGTGTTGACCGCAATGTAGACCTTCCTGCCCTTCCTGTAGGCATACTCCACACCCTCCACAACCCTCTCGTAGGAGAAGTTGAGACCCTCGAAGTTCCTCGCATTGGTGGCATCGTTGAAGCTTATGTAGACCACATCGGCCCCGTTGTCTACGGCTGCCTTGAGGGATGGGAGGTTTCCCGCAGGACATACGAGTTCTATCCTCTTCATGCCACCCTCCCCTTTGCCCCTTCTATGATGCGGTTCATGAAGTCCTCCATCACCTTGAGCTTTTCCTCCCTCTCGGACTCGAACCTTAGGACAAGCACGGGCTGGGTGTTTGAGGCCCTGAGAAGGGCCCATCCATCCTCGAATACCACCCGCACCCCGTCTATGGTGATGAGGTCCCTTATGTGGAGTCCTTGAGGGACCTGAGAGGGATCGATCTCCTTGAAATACCTTACCACCTCCTCCACGAGCTTGAACTTTATCTCCTCAGGACACTCCACCCTTATCTCTGGTGTGGAGTAGGTCTTCGGGAGATCTGAGAGGAGTTCCCTCAGGCCCTTCCCCTCCTTTGCGAGGATCTCCACCACCCTCAGGGATGCATAGATGGCATCGTCATAGCCGAAGTACCTGTCTGCAAAGAAGATATGTCCACTCATCTCCCCTGCAAGGGGGGCCTTCTCCTCCTTGAGCTTCCCCTTGAGAAGGGAGTGGCCCGTCTTCCACATGATGGGCCTTCCCCCTTTGTCCTCTATGTCATCCTTGAGGAGGTGGGAGCACTTCACATCGAAGATGATGGGGGGCCTTTGGCCCTTATAGTGCTTCAGGAGGTCCCGTGACAGGAGGATCATTAGACGATCTGCCCATACGATTTCTCCCTCTTCATCCACCACACCTATCCTGTCGCCATCACCGTCGTAGCCTATCCCGATGAGGGCCTTCTCCTCCTTCACCCTGGCAATGAGGTCCCTCATGTTATCCACCACCGTTGGATCGGGATGGTGGTTCGGGAAGGTCCCGTCGGGTTCGCAGTAAAGCTCCACAACCTCACAGCCCATACCCTTGAGGAGCCTTCCTGCAATGGGTCCCACCGTCCCGTTCCCTGCATCTATAACAACCCTCATGCCACGGGTGAACCCTGAAACACCTTCAAACTGCCTCTTCATAAACTCAAGATATGGCTCCACAATGTTGTACTCCTCTACCTTGCCCTCTCCCTCCTCTGCCTTTATCCTTCCTTCCTCTATACCTTCGTAGAGCTTCCTTAACTCCTGTATGGCCTCTCCGTAAATGGTCTCCCTTCCGATACTTACCTTGAAGCCGTTGTACTCAGGGGGGTTGTGGCTTCCAGTGATCATTATCCCCCCGTCGATCCTCGGCCCTTCCTTTCTGTCCATGATCAAGGGATGCTCCTCCCTGCCGAGGTAGAAGAGGGAGAAGTAGAGGACAGGGGTAGGGCATATCCCCAGATCGACCACATCTATGCCGGTTGAGAGGATCCCTCTGATAAGGGCATTCCTCAGGGAAAGGGAACTGAGCCTTACATCCCTCCCGATGCTTACCTTTACATCGCCCTTTCCCAATCTCTCCTTTGTGTAGACTCCGTAAGCCTTTCCTATGGTCTCTGCCACATCATCGGTGAGGTCCTTTCCATATACACCTCTTATGTCGTATTCCCTGAATATCATGGATCACCCCTTCAGTGGATTTTTGCTTCCTCCAGGACCTTTGAGTTACTTAAGACCTCAAGTAGATGGACTGGCCTTCCCATGGGGTTCTCTATCTCATCGATATCGCCAAGAGACAGGAGACCTCCGTCACTCACCTTCTCACATACATTGCCCCCCTTGCTTATCCTCACCCTCCCCCTGAGGAGTATGAAATCACCTTCCATTCCCTCTTCCTTTGGCTTTAAGGAGCTTCCTGCCTTGATGGTGATCCTTCTTAGGAGAAGGCCTTCCTCCTTCATGAGGAGGGTGGAGGAGCCCCAGGGCCTTTCCATCTTCCAGTGGATTATGGAATGCTCCGAACCCATCCTGTTCAGCTCTTCCACAACCTTCCTTACATCCTGGGCCCTGTCCTTGGGGCAGATGAGGGTGGCATCCTCTGTATCCACAACCACCATGTCCTCGATACCGATGGTTGCAAGGAGCCTCTCCCCTCCGAAGATTATGGAGTTCTTCGTGTCCATTGCTATTACATTCCCTCTGACCACATTCCCCATCCCGTCCTTTTCCATGATCTCCTCAAGGGCCTTCCAGCTACCCACATCGTTCCACTGGAAGAAACCCGGAACCACCATGACCTTTCTGGACCTTTCCATCACACCGTAGTCTACGGATATGGGCTCTATCTCCCTGTAGAGCCTTTCAATCGTGGGCAGGTCCCCCTCCTTCAGGGCCTCTTCTATCCTGGTAAGGGCCCTGTAGAGGTCTGGCATGTATCTTTCAAGCTCCTTGAGGAAGACAGGGATCTTCCAGATGAAGATACCACTGTTCCACAGGTAGTTGCCCTGGGAGAGGAAGCGTTTTGCCCTCCTGAGGGAGGGTTTCTCCACAAACCTCTCCACCCTGTATGGGATGACTCCCCTTTCAGGGGAGATACCCCCTTTTACCTTTATGTAGCCGTACCCTGTCTCTGGCCTTGTTGGCCTTATGCCGATGGTGACAAGATAGCCCTCTTCTGCCTTTTCCCTTCCCACCTCAAGGGCCCTGAAGAAGTGGTCGCTTCCCCTTATCATGTGGTCCGATGGAAGGGCGATCATTATGGCCCCGGGATCCTTCTGCTTCAGATGGATGGCCGATAGACCGAGGGCCGGGGCTGTGTTTCTGCCGCAGGGTTCAAGGATGAGATTCCCCCTGAGATGTTCCCTCACAAGGGGGGCATGGATCATCATGGCCCTGGCACAGGAGGGTGTGGTTACGATGAAGAGCCTTTCCATGGGTATGAGGTTGCGTAACCTGAGGATGGTCTCCTCAAGGAGGGTCCTTTCTCCTGATAGCCTGAGGAGTTGTTTGGGCAGTCTCTCCCTGCTGAGGGGCCAGAACCTTGTGCCAGCCCCTCCAGCCATTATGACCCCGTAAACCTCAGACCCCATAGACCTCCTCCATCCTCTCAAGGAGGCTGTAGGGGACCTTCATATCCCCCATGCCAACACCGATCTCTATCCCCGGTTTTATCTCACCGTGGAAGTCAGTCCCACCCGTTACGAGAAGACCGTATCTGCTGGCGATGTTCAACAGGGTTGCCGTATCTTCCCTTGAGTGGGTGCTGTAGTATACCTCTATCCCCTCTATACCTGCCCCTGTAAGCTCCTTTATGAACCTCTCTATCCCGTAGGTGGAAACGGTTCTGTACTGCATGGGATGGGCAATGACAGGTATGCCATCGGCCTCCTTTATGAGTTGGATGGCCTCCTCTACAGGGAGGAGTTCCTTCGGGACATAGGCAGGTGCACCTTTCTTCAAGTACCTGTCGAAGGCATCCTGGTTGGAGAAGACGTATCCCTTCTCCTTCAGGACCTGGGCTATATGGGGCCTTCCTATAGAGCCTCCACCGGCAACCTCCTTTACCTCCTCATAGGTTATATCTATCCCCATACCTCTCAACTTCCTTATGATCTCTGGATTCCTCTCCTCCCTGTATCTTCTTAGCTGGGAGAGCCTTTTCTGCAGGATCTCTGATCCCCAGTCAACGAAGTATCCAAGGAGGTGGATCTCACCAAGGGGGTGTTTGCAGCTTATCTCCACCCCTGGGATCACCTTGAAGCCCCTCTGCCTTCCTTCTTCTATGGCCTCTTTGTTTCCCTCCACCGTATCATGATCGGTTATGGCAAGGGCCTTGAGGCCCCTCTGGCAGGCAAGGCTTACAACCATGGATGGTGTGAGGGTTCCATCCGAGGCTGTGGTGTGTATGTGGAGATCGATGAGGCCTTCCATCTCAAGAGGGTTTCCTTTTGTTCCTGAAGAACTCCACCGTGGCCTTGAGCCCCTCTTCAAGGGGGGTCTCAGGCTTCCAGTCCATTATCTTTTCAGCCTTCTCAGGGCTTATGGAACTCCTGAACTGCTCTCCCTCCTTGGGTGGTCCATGGACCTCCTTTGCAGAGGCCCCTGTGAGGTCCTTGAGGATGTGGAACAACCTGTTTATAGAGGTCTCCCTTCCGGTCCCGATATTGAATATCCCTGATATCCCCTTGTCCAGGGCAAGGAGGTTTGCCCTTGCCACATCCCCCACGTATACGAAGTCCCTTGTCTGCTCACCGCTTCCGTTTATAACGGGTTGCCCCCCTGAGAGCATCCTCTCTGTGAATATGGCCACCACCCCTGCCTCTCCGTATGGGTCCTGCCTCGGGCCGTACACATTGGAGTATCGGAGAGAGACATAGTCCATCCCGTGGACCTCCTTGTAGTAGTGGAGGTACTTCTCTACAGCCAGTTTTGCAACTCCGTAGGGTGAGATGGGCATCTGGGGGTGTTCCTCATCGGCAGGGAAATAGAGCTGCTCTCCGTATATGGCTCCGCCTGTGGATGCGAAGAGAAACTTCCTGACCCTGTTCTTTGCGGATAGTTCAAGGAGGTGTATGGAACCAAGGATGTTTATGGATGCGTCCTCTACAGGGTCTTCAACGGAGTTCCTCACGCTCACCTGGGCTGCGTGGTGTATGACCACCCTGGGCCTTTCCTTCTTGAAGACCTCTGCAAGGGATGGATCCCTGATGTCCAGCCTGTAGAAGGTGGTATCCTTGTTGAGGTTCTCCTGTCTCCCTGTGGAGAGGTCGTCAACTACTACCACCCTGTATCCCTCTTCCACAAGGAGGTCCACCACATGGGAGCCTATGAATCCGGCTCCCCCTGTAACCAGTACGGTCTCTCTTCTCATGGCCTCTTCCTCACGGTGGCTGTCCGATCCTTAGGGATCAATTCTAAATATCATAAAGGGGAGAACTTCTGCAACCTCTTATCAACCCCTCCAGCCTCTCCTTCAATCTTTTACCTGCAATGTAAGGGGTGCAGTATCTCTGATAGGTTTCCCTTGCCCTCTTGCCCATCGACTCGCAAAGCTCTCTGTCTTCCTTGAGCCTCTTTATGGCCCCTGCAAGGGCCTCTGGATCACCTCCGGGCACGAGGAGTGCATTATAGCCGTCTTTAAGGAGTTCCCTTGCTGCCGGTGTATCTGCCGTCACTATTGCCTTTCCGAGGGCCATGGCCCCGTAGACCTTTAAGGGGATCACCCTTCCTGCCTTCTCTGTGGTCCCGAACAGGCCAAGGACCACCTGTGAGGATCTTACCATCCTGGACAGGTCTTCAGGTTCAACCCATCTGTCGATGATATCGATATTCCTGCACCCCACGGAGGAGCATAGCTCCTTTACCCCTGGAAGGCCTTCACCCTTTCCGATCAAGAGGAAATGGACCCCTTCCTCCTCAACCAGTTTCGCAGCCCTTACCATGACCTCTACCCCGTGGAGGGGCAGAAAGGTGCCAAAGTAGATGACCTTAAAGCCATGCCTTTCCTCCCCTCCCTTCCCCTCCAGCAGTCCCCTCTCAGCACCGGGCGGGAGGGGAAGGAACTTCTCTTCCGGAAGGCCGAACTCCTTTGAGAAGTACCGGATGTGGGCTTCCGTATCAAGGAGGACAAGGTCGGAGATGTGGCAGGATCTGTAATCGAGCCATCTGAGCCCCCTTGCCATGAGCGATCCCTCCCTGAACCATCTCCTGTCATTTACCATCGTGTCATAGAGGGAGATGAAGGCATCAAGGACAAGGGGCCTCTTCTTCCTGTTCAGGAGACGGGCAAGGAAGACATCTATGTTGCCCGTGTAACCCACGATGATGCAATCATAGTCTCCTGCCCGAAGGAATTCAGAGATCAGGACCCTGTAGGCCCTGAGGATCCGTAGGGGGAAGAGGAGGAGTGAGAGGGGACCGGGTTTCTTCCCCTTCTCCTCCCTCTTCCAGAGGGGGTAATGGCACTCGATGACCTCACAGCCGTTGAGCCTTAATCCCTCTATGATGTTCGTGTTCCTCGGATAGCCAGGCCCTTTTGAGTAGGTGCCAAAGTAAAGGATCCTCAATCCCTCTCCTCGGTCCTTTCGTATCTCAACTGGTTTATCTGTTCCGAGATAAGGCCCATGAGGAAGACAATGACGCTGAGGAGGATGAGGAGAAGGGCCATGTTCGTGAACCTTCTGGCCGTAAAGAACCAGTAGAGATAGTAGAGCACACCGGAGACAAAGAGGATCCCGCTGATGGGAAGGAAGATCCTGAAGGGTGAGAAGAGGGTGGCTATCTTTGCTATGATCAGGAAGAACCTTACCCCGTCCTTCAGGGGGTTCAACTTGCTCCTGCCCTTTCTCTTCCCCGTCTTGATGGGGACAAAGGCCACACTGTGACCTGACCTGATCATGGCAAGGGTAAGGGTTGCAGGGTAGGAGAAGGTGTTTGGAAAGAGATAGAGGTATCGACTGAGGACCTTTCTCCTTACTGCCCTGAAACCGGATGTGAGATCAGGGATCCTTCTCCCTGTCACATAGCTTGCCAGGAGGTTGTATACCTTGTTCCCAAATCCCCTTAAGGAGTCGGCCTGGGAGTTCCAGTCCCTCACACCCACCACCATGTCGTATCTCCTTATCTCCTCTAAGAGGCCCGGAATCTCTTCAGGGTTGTGCTGGCCATCCCCATCCATGAGGACCACGATCTCCCCCTTTGCCTTCCTTATGCCTGTCTTTACAGCGGCACCGTTGCCTATGCAGTAGGGGTGGGAGAGGACCTTCGCCCCTTTCTTCCTGGCTATGGTGGCAGATCCGTCCTCGGATCCATCATCTACCACGATGACTTCCCAGTCCTTTCCCTTTACCCTGTTTATCCCCTCCAGTACCGTGCCGAGGCTTGCCTCCTCGTTGTGGACAGGGATAACAACAGAGACCTTTATCCTTTCCATCCTTTCCTCATTATCGGTGTGGGAGGGACAGGCCTTTCAAGGGGGCAGGTCATAGGTGTCAAGATTGGTGGAGGCGCCGGGAATCGAACCCGGGTCCGAGGATGTTTCCTCTCTGGCCTCTACATACTTAGCCTGTGTTTGCCTCTGGTCCTCCAACCCCCCACAGGCAGGGGGTTCAGAGGACGAGCCCTTAAGGGTTAGGCCCTGAAGGCCCTAAGGGCAAGAACCTTCAGGCCTCCTGTGTGTCCGACGCCCTTCCAGGCCCCCACAGGAAAGGGCCAGGAGGACGCTGGCTGATTAAGCAGCCAGGGCGTAGCCGTGATCGTCGGCAGTTGTGTTTTCCCTGCCTTTTTACGAGGTGGCAGGACCTCGGTATGCAGCCAGAAAGTACATCATCCCCGTCGAAACCTGTCGCCCCCTCAAACTATAGTATAAGGTTTATGGGGGAAAGAATCAACTCAAATATGGAGGGGTGCCTTTCGGATCTTCGGCTCCGGAGTCTTATCAGCCTCTCTTAGATTCGGCACGACGAGGTCTGTCTCCCGGGAGTTGAGGAGGGCATGGACTGCCTTGTAGTTAAGGTGGTGTCCTGAGCGGTAGGCCTTGACATGGCCTATGAGGTAGGCACCGAGTAGCGACAGGTCTCCAAGGAGGTCAAGGATCTTGTGCCTTACGAACTCATCGGGATAGCGTAGACCCTCTTCGTTCAGGATCCTGTAATCATCTATGACTATCGCATTCTCAAGGGAACCGCCCCTTGCAAGCCCCATGGATCTCAGCAGTTCCACCTCCTTGAGGAAGCCGAAGGTCCTTGCCTTGCTTATCTCCCTCTGGAAGGTCCTGGCATCGTTGATGAAGGAGAAGCTCTGGGTCTTGAGGAAGGAGTGGTCAAAGTCTATGGTGAAACTTATACGGAAGAAGTGGTCTGGAAGGACGACGATCCGGCTCTCCCCATGGGAGATCTCCACCTTTCTTCTGACCACCATGAACCTCTTGGCCCTTTCCTGCTCCACAATTCCAGCGTTCTGCAGGAGATAGACAAAGGGGGCAGCACTTCCGTCCAGTATGGGGATCTCAGGCCCATCGACCTCCACAATCGCATTGTCTATCCCAAGGCCATACAGGGAGGAGAGGAGGTGTTCAACAGTGGAAATCCTTATACCCCTCTTGCCCAGGGTTGTGGCAAGGCGTGTGTCAACCACGTTCTCCACCCTTGCCTCTATCTCGATCCATGGCCTTACATCCTTTCTTATAAAGGTGATCCCGTGGTCTGGTTCGGCAGGGGATATGGTGAGGTTTACCTTCCTGCCGGTGTGGAGCCCCAGTCCCGTGCAGCTGATGGCCTTTTTCAGAGTCCTCTGTTTAAACATCATCCCTCCTTGGCCAGAAGAACACTGCAAGGAATATGCCAAAGATCAGGTGGAGAGAAAGGCCTTGAAGGATAAAGATTTATGGGCCTGTCAGTTGCCATGGTGTGTAAAGGTGTTGTAAAAATCGAACAGGACCCTGTTGCCTTTTTGCAACACTACCTCCTCCCGATGATGTAGAAGAGGAGGGTAAGGAGAAGGCTTATGAGGATGGATGTGGCTATGGGGAAGTAGAAGACAAAGCCATCCCTCTTTATGTAGATATCACCGGGGAGTCTCCCTATGTGAGGGATCTTGCTCCCGAAGATGAACAGAAGGCCGAGGAGGATAAAGAATATACCCAGGAACAGGAATAACCGGCCAAGGGTGAAGAAACCATCCATACATCCGGTTTATACCAGACCTTCTGCAGGAGGTCAAGAATATCCACCTTGCATTTTGCAGCCTTTTGGATTATCATGTCTTCTCTGATATAACCCCTGAACAGAAGGTATGATACGGATCTTATCCATTTTGCTCGTCCTCCTGATACCCTTTTCCCATGTTCCACTTGCCAGGGCTGATGGACCGAGGATAGGGGATCTTCAGTTGAAAGGGGGCAAGGGGAATATCACCGTCTCCTTCAGGGTTGAAGAGGGGTTTACAAGGGATATCAAGGAGGCCATCCTGAGTGGCATGCCCACTACCTTTACCTTCTTCATAAAGGTCCAGAGGAAAAGGACCTTGTGGTGGGATGAAGAGGTGGGTAGCTTCAGGTTCAGACACACCGTAAGGTATGACAACCTGAAGGAGGAATTTACCGTAACCCTTGAGGAGGACAAGAGGGATGTAAAGGTAAAGGATATAGATGCTGCCAAGGATCTCATGGTCAGGGTGAAGGACTTCTCCATACCGGTTAGATTTCAGGATGGAAAGATCTACTATATAAAGACAAAGGCAGAATTGAAGACCATACGCCTTCCCTTCCCTTTGAGGTATATCTTCTTCTTCGTTTCCTTTCTTGAGTTTAAGACCGACTGGTATGAAAAGGTATTCACCTATAAGGATGGCAGGCTTGTGGTTATAAAGTAGCATCCCATGGTCACGAAGGGATCTCAGAGGGAGTTAGAGGCGAGGAAGAGGAGGCGGGAAAGCCTCATCATCTTCCTTGTAGCCATCCTTATAGTGCTGATAACCTATGTAGAGACCTATATCTCCCAGATAACAACAACCCTTCCCCTCTCCAGCAATGTCCTTATCTTTGGACTCATCAACATAAACATAATCCTCCTGATCCTCCTCATCTTCCTCATCCTGAGGAACTTCATCAAACTCTTCTTTGACAGGAGGAGTGGTGTCCTGGGATCAAAACTCAGGACGAAACTCGTCATAGCCTTCGTGGGTCTCACCATTGTGCCCACCTTTCTCCTCTTCTTTATAGCTACGGGCTTTGTAACCAAGAGTATAGAGGGATGGTTTGGAATGGGCATAGAGGGGTCCTTACAGGAATCCCTTGAGGTGGCCCAGACCTATTACAAGGAGCTCTCCCAGAAGAATCTGAGGATTGCACGGGATATAGCCTCAAGGATAGAGGAAGAGGGGTTTGAGGCATCTTCTATAAAGGTCGATGGGGCAGGGGGGGAAGGACTGGTGGGGATCGAGGTCTTTGATGAGGAGGGAAGGAAGGTGATGGCCTGGCCTTCAGAGGACCTGGTCTCTATCCCGGGAGTGGAAATGGTTGATATCGAGAGGGCCTTGAAGGGTGAGGACTTTGTGAGTATAGAATCAACACTCCAGGGGGATGTGGTGAGGGCTGTTGTGCCTGTCCGTTCAGGACTTTCTTCCGAGATCAAGGGTGTGGTGGTCTTGAGTCAGCATGTGGCCACACCTTTGATGAACAAGCTCAAGTCCATCTCTGAGGCGGTCAAGGAGTACAGGCAGTTTAAGCTCCTCAAGGGGCCCATCAAGACCAGTTACTTCATCATACTCCTGATCATTACCCTTGTGATAGTCTTCCTCTCCACATGGGTGGGGCTCCACATTGCAAAGGGTATCACCGTGCCCATCCAGAGTCTTGCCGAGGGTACCCAGGCCATCTCTACCGGGAACCTTGATTACCGGATAGAGGGGGGGGATTTCGATGATGAGATAGGTATCCTTGTGAGGTCCTTCAACAAGATGACTGAAGATCTGAAGAAGGCCTACACGGAACTGAAAAAGACAAACATAGAGCTGGAGCAGAGGCGCAGATACATGGAGACGGTCCTGAAGAACGTTGCCGCTGGTGTCATCTCCATCGATAAGACGGGAAGGATCACAACCATCAACAAGGCTGCCGAGGAGATGCTCGGGCTCGATACGAAGAACATCATGGGCAGGCATTACAGGGAGGTGATGAAACAGGAGCACCTCATCATCCTCAGAGAGATGATAAAGGAGATAAACCTCTCATCCTCGGACAGCATAGAGAAGCAACTACAGTTGAGTGTCAGGGGCAAGAAGCTCTCCATCCTTGTGAACCTCACCTTGCTGAAGGATGAGTACAACAATTACCTGGGTATGGTTGCGGTATTTGACGATCTCACCCATCTCCTGAAGGTCCAGAGGATGATGGCCTGGAAGGAGGTGGCAAGGAGGATTGCCCATGAGATAAAGAATCCCCTGACCCCCATAAAGCTCTCTGCCCAGAGGTTGAGAAAAAGATATGGAAGCCTTATAATGGATGGGGTCTTCGATCAGTGTACGAGGACCATAATAAGGCAGGTAGATGAGCTGAAGACCCTTGTTAACGAGTTCTCCAACTTTGCCCGCATGCCCTCTGCAAATCCGGAACCAAGCGATATCAACAAGGTGGTGGAGGAGGCTGTGGCCCTTTATAGGGGGGCCCACAGGAACATCACCTTTACCTTCTCTCCGGACACAACGATACCTGTGGTTGAGATAGACAGAGACCAGATAAAGAGGGCCATCATCAATCTCCTTGAGAACTCGGTGGAGTCCATAGAGGGGAGGGGAGAGGTAAAGGTGAAGACATCCTTTGATCCGGTTGCCAGGGTGGTAAGGGTGGAGGTTGCAGACACAGGTTGTGGTATCCCCCACGAGGACAGGGACAAGCTCTTTGAGCCTTATTTCTCCACGAAAAAGACAGGGACAGGCCTTGGACTTGCCATCGTCAGTAACATAGTGGCTGATCACAACGGGTATGTGAGGGTTATGGATAACACACCGAAGGGCACAAGGTTTGTCATAGACCTACCTGTAAGGGCATGAGTGCAGAGGCAACCATACTTGTAGTGGATGACGAAAAGGATATAAGGGATGCCCTTGAGGGTATCCTTGTCGATGAGGGATACAGGGTCTTCCTTGCCAAGGATGGACCAGAGGCCCTGAGGGTGCTGGAAGACCACCCTGTGGACCTTGTCTTCCTGGACATATGGATGCCAGGCCCTGATGGGATAGAGGTCCTGAAGGGTATAAGGGACAGGTCTCCTGATACAAGGGTGATCATGATATCTGGACATGGGAACATAGAGCTTGCCGTGAGGGCGGTGAAGCTTG
>WGFJ01000056.1 GCA_015492305.1 Deltaproteobacteria bacterium | reverse complement strand
TTCTCTATAAAGGGCTTGAGGGGTACACGCCTTCCCTCCACCCACAGGGCAAGCCTCTCTCCGCCATCCCTCCTGACCATGTCCTCAACGATCTCCACCGCCCTGTCCACATCGTCCAGGGAGAAGACAGGCACATCAAGGTTGAGGGGACGATCGGAAAAGACGGCGATGAGCTTCTCATCCCCTGTGCAGGCCAGGGGCTTTCCCGTATCCCCCCTGTGGAGCTCGATCTTCGGGTAGGGGCCCCGCTTGTAACCCTCTGTGATCACCACATCCGCATCCCTGCAGTAGCGATCCACGATCTCCTCTATGCCCCTTTCTTCCTCCACCTCTTCGATCAGGGCAAAACGCTTCGGGGAGGAGATGATGACCTCCCTTGCCCCTGCCATCCTGTGCCTGTAACTGTCCTTTCCAGGCCTGTCTATCTCAAAGCCGTGGACATCATGCTTTACGGTAAAGACCCTGTATCCCTTTTCGGAAAGGGATCTGACAAGGTTCTCTATGAAACGGGTCTTTCCACTCCCTGAGTATCCGACTACCGAAAGGACCTTCAATAGGCCCTCCTCTTCTGGTAGAGGAAGTCGTCCTTTATCAACTGGACCCTCACCCTGCTACCTGCCTCCATGTGTGTAACATCCTCATCTATTACAAGGAGGCCATCTGCCTTCACAAGGGAACTGAGGATCCCTGAACCCCTTGCCTTCAAGGGGTGGGCATACAGGGTCCCATCCCTCTCCTCTATGGTGGCCTGTATGAAGTGTCTCCTTCCAGGGCTCTTCTTTACATCCTCTGCCAGGATGGCCTCCATGACCCTCCTGTATATCCTCTCCCTGCCCATCATCTTGAGGAGTGCAGGCCTTACAAATTCCTCAAAGATCACCATGGAAGAGACAGGGTTTCCAGGAAGGCCGAAGAGGGGTTTACCCCCCACCCTGCCGAAGGCAAGGGGCTTTCCCGGCTTTATGGCCACCTTCCAGAACATCATCTCCCCCTCCAGCTCCTTGAGGGCATCCTTCACAAAGTCATAGTCCCCCACAGAGACACCACCTGATGTCACCACCACATCACCTGCCTTGAGGGCAAGGGAGAGTTTCTCCCTCAGCGAATCCCTCTCATCCCCTGCTATGCCGATGTAGGAGGGGATGGCACCTGTGGAAAGGACCTGACCATAGAGGCTGTAACCGTTTGAGTTGTAGATCTTCCCCTCTCCACCCTCCTCTCCCGGCTCTACAAGTTCACTTCCTGTGGAGAGGATGGAGACCCTCGGCCTCTGATAGACGGTAACAAAGGGAAGGCCAAGGGATGCAATCATACCCATCTCTGAAGGGGAGATGGCGGTACCCCTCTTGATCACCACCTCACCGGGTCTCACATCCTCACCTGCCCTCCTTATGTTCTCCCCTTCCTTCACCTCCTTGAAGACCCTCACCTCATCACCCTGTGCCTCTGTGTACTCCTTCATCACAACGGCATCTGCACCGGAGGGGATAGGTGCCCCTGTCATTATCCTTACGGCCTGCCCCCTCTCCACGCACCCTGTGAAGGTGGAGCCTGCTGGAAGGTCACCTATCACCTTGAGGACCCTTGGAGATCCGCTACCCGCCCCCCTCGTGTCTTCACTCCTTAAGGCGTACCCATCCATGGCCGAGTTGTCCTTCGGGGGTATGAGGAGGCTGGAACAGACATCCTCTCCAAGGACCCTGCCAAAGGCCTCTGTAACAGGTATCCTCTCAAGACCCAGAGGCTCTATCCCTTCCAGTATCCTCTCAAGTGCTTCATCTACGGATATCATTGTCTCCACCATCATGGAACTGCAAGGTTCCTTCCCTCCTTGAGGGGTATGATCAGCCTGTCACCCGGGTATATGTGCCTTCCCTCCTCAAGGCCGTTGATCCTGTACAGGAGGGTGAGGCTGACACCAAAGTACCTTGCAATCTCCCAGAGGGTATCACCCTCCTTAACGGTATAGAGGACCCTTTCACCCCTTACAGAGGCAACCCTCTTCCTGTGCCTTTCAGCCCTCACAGGGACCACGATGTAGGAACCGGCCCTGATCCTCCTTGGATTCCTGATATCGTTGAGATAGGAGATGGCCTTCACAGTGGTCCTGTAGCGTCTTGCAATGGATATGAGGGTCTCCCCCTTCCTTACCCGGTGTTTGTAAAACTCCAGTCTCTTTGAAGGCGGTATCCTGGCGATGTTCTGAAGGAAGACCTCCTTCCTTCCCTTCGGTATCTTCAGTTCATAATCGGGATAATCAGGTGGGGTGAACCACCTCTTGAGCTGGGGGTTCAGGACCTTTATCTCCCTTACACTCACACCTGCAGCCCGGGCAATGACCTTTATATCGGTTGCATCCTTAAGGACCACCTTGTCATAGACAAGGGGACTCCGGTATCTCACATCCATGAAGCCGTAGGTCTCTGGATCCTTTGCTATGGTGAGGGATGCTATGAACTTTGGCACATAGTTCCTCGTTTCCCTCTTGAATATCCTCTTCCTGAGGATCTTCCAGTGATCGTGCCCCCTGTACTTCCTGAGGGCCCTCATGACCCTCCCCTCCCCTGCGTTGTAGGCGGCAAGGGCAAGGGGCCATGACCCAAAGATCCTGTAAAGGTCCTTTAGATAGGCCGCTGCGGCACGGGTCGACTTCTCTATATCCCTCCTCTCATCGATCCACCAGTCCACCCTCAGACCGTATCTCCTGGCAGTACCCTCCACAAACTGCCATATCCCTACGGCCCCTGACCTTGAATGGGCCATGGGGCTGAAACCGCTCTCTATAAGTGGGAGGTAGGCAAGATCCTCTGGAAGGCCCTCCTCCCTGAGGATCCTCTTTATAACGGGTAGATACCTTCCAGACCTCTCAAGCCACCTCTTGAAGAACCTCTTTCCCCTTGTCTGGTAGTAGCGGATGAAGAACCTTACCCTCTCATCCCTCACCTTGAGGAGCCTCTGGAACTCCTCCCCTCCAAGGGGACCTATGCGGGGAAGCAGGTCCTCTGTGAAGGGGCGATCCTTCCCAAGGAGAGAGGCCTCCTCCTTCCCGAAGTTGGGTTCAGGGCTCGGACCTTTGCCCCTTTCTTCAGGAAGGATCGGGGAGGCACCCCCTGCAGAAGATAAGGAGACCACCAGAAGAAAAGAGACCGCTAAAGGAAAGACCCCCTTCATCTTCCACGGAGATGGAAGGATCAAGAGTTAGCACTCCCCCTGATAGCAGTATGGTCTTCCTCTACAAGGTGGGGATGGAGGGTCTTCAGTTTCTCCCTGAGGTCTTCGGCTGTCTTCCTTGCCGCAAGCTCCACCTTCTTTCCCGTCTTGTAGGTGAGGTTCCAGGTGTAATCAAGGAAGTACTTGTTCCTCCTCATCCACTCCCTGGTGAGGCTACGGCCGTAGGCCTTGATGGATACATTGAAGAGGTCGAAGCGGATAAGCCTCTTGAGGATCTGACCCCATGAGTAGAAGGCCGCTGTAGCCCGCACCGTCTCTGCCTGCAACTCGTAATAGCTCATCCTCTTGGGTGTGAAGACCACATGGTGGGCATCGTAAAAGCTCCAGTCCTTCGTGACGATCCTGCCCTCCTTATCCATCTTGTGGAAGAAGTGGGTCCCTGGAAGGGGAGTTAGGACAAGGAACTGGACGGAATCAAGGTCGTTTCTCTTTGCAAACTCCACCGTCTTCCATATGGTATCCACCGTATCCTCATCCGAACCGAAGACGAACATGCCGTGGATCTTTATCCCGTGGTCGTGGAGGATGGCTATGCACTCCTCTATATCCTTCACACTCTGCCTCTTGTTGTAGGCCTTCAGGGTCTCTGGGTTTATGGACTCAAACCCTATGTACACGGTGTGGCAGTTGGAGGCCTTCATGAGCTCCACAAGTTCCCTGTCCCTTGCCACCTCCACCCTTACCTGAGCGGTCCACCTCGGGGTAAGACCCTCCTCTATCATGGCCCTGAGGAGCTCCTTTGTGCGGCTCCTGTTGGCCGTAAAGTTGTCATCGTAGAAGAAGACCCAGTCATCCTTCTTGCCCCTTACATGCGCCCTGTGGCGCCTCAACTCCTCAAGGATCTTCTCCTTGCTCCTGAACCTGTACTGCCTTCCGAACATACCGGTGACAGAGCAGAAGCTGCAGTCGTAGGGACAGCCCCTGGAGGTCATGATGGGTGTAATGCCTATGTTCCTGTGGTCGGCTATGATGGAAAAATCTGGGTATGGAAGGGTGTCCAGATCCTTGCAGTAGGCCGGCAGCCTGTTGTGGTATACCTTCCCATCCTTCACAAAGGATAGACCGGGGATCTCCTCAAAGCCCTCTCCCCTCTCAAGGGCCCGCATGAAGTCGAGTATCACCTCATCGGCCTCACCCCTGAAGACGTAGTCGCAATACTTGAGGGCCTCCTCCGGCATATAGGTGACATGGGGACCGCCCATGAAGACGGTCTTCCCTGCCTCCTTCATCATCTTTGCTATCTCGTATGCCCTGGGAGCGGTGGATGTGATGGTGGAGATACCGACCACATCGGCCTTGAGGACCCTCTCAAGGTCCATCTCCGATACGGTCTCAACATAGCTCTCCACATCATAACCGGCCTCCTTGAGGACGGACCCCAGAAGGACCGTTCCGAGACGGGGAAGGGGCATCCTTGTAAAGACATGGAGGTCTGGAGGCCTTGGTTCGACAAAGGCAATCTTCATTTTCTTCTCCTTAAAGCTTTTGGTAATCCTACTAATTCATCCCTTTCTTGTCAACCAAAAACCTGTAAGGGGTGATACACCGTGGAAAGGCAAACCTGGGCGGGATCTTGAAGGGATCAGTCCTTGAAGAATCTCTTGTCAAGGCCATACCTTTTGAGTTGACGGCTCACCGTCCTCACACTGACCCCCATCCTCTCAGCCACCTTCTTGATCCTCCCCTTCTCCTCCCGCATATAATGGATGAGGTAGGTCTTCTCCAGTTCCTGGATGGCAAGTTCCCTGGCCTTCAGAAAGGGAAGCTTGCCGGGGAGATCGGTGTAGATGTTTACAGGCCCCTCCGTAGAGCCAAGGCCTGCTATCTTCATTATCCATCGCTTCTGGGTGATGAGGACGGTCCTTTCGATGGCATTCATGAGTTCCCTCACGTTGCCAGGCCACTTGTACTCAAGGAGCTGTTCCACCGCAGAGGGGGAGAAGCCTTCTATCTCCCTGTTGTAACGCTTTTTGAAGACATTCAGGAAGTGGTTTGCAAGCAGGAGGATGTCCTCTTCACGCTCCCTGAGGGGAGGGATATGGATGGGTATGACGTTGAGCCTGTAGTAGAGGTCCTCCCTGAACCTTCCGGCCCTTACGGCCTCCTCGAGATCCCTGTTAGTGGCAGCTATGATCCTTGCCCTGAGCTTTATGGGCCTGTTTCCACCAAGCCTCTCAAACTCCCTTTCCTGCAGCACCCTGAGGAGCTTTGCCTGGATCTCGCTGGAAGTATCCCCTATCTCATCGAGGAATACGGTTCCCTCCTGGGCCTCCTCAAGCTTCCCCTTCTTCAATGCGTAGGCACCTGTAAAGGCCCCCTTTTCGTGTCCGAACAGCTCTGACTCAAGAAGGGTGTGCTGGAGGGCAGTGCAGTTTATAGCAACAAAGGGCTTGTCCCTCCTGTGGCCTGCACAGTGTATGGCCCTGGCCACAAGCTCCTTTCCCGTGCCTGTTTCCCCCCTTATGAGGACCGTTGTATCCGTATCGGCAACGGCGTTTATCAGCTCATAGACCTCCTGCATGGCCTTGCTCCTGCCCACGATGGAGAAGAAGGCCTCCGATGTCTCCAGTCTCCTCTTCAGGTTGTTCACCTCCTCTGCAAGCCTCTTCTTCTCAAGGACCTGCTTTACCCTGATCAGGAGTTCCTCCCGGCTTATGGGCTTGCAGAGGAAGTCACTTGCCCCGAGTTTCATCACCCTTACGGCCATCTCCACATCCCCATATCCGGTAAAGACGATTACAGGGATGGGCTTGCTCCGGTTGACAGCGAAGTTAAGGAGTTCTGTTCCATCAACAGCAGGCATGCGGATGTCGGTAAGTATCAGGTCCACATCCCCGACAAGCTCAAGGGTCTTTATGGCGGTCATGGCACTGGTGAAGGTCGCCACCCTGTAGCCCTCCCTTCTGAGGATCTCGGCTATGCCAAGGGCCACCTTCTCCTCGTCGTCGACAACCATGATCCTTGCCATTGTAAAGGTCCTTAAGTGGCTATAGCTGTTGAATTTTGACGGCAAATATGGAAAAATTGGACATGGCTGTCGCATCATTCGTGGCTTTTCCCGTGGGTATGCCACACCTCCACAGGAGAAAAGGACAGCAATGTCTCATCTTATATGCTATAATAGATGTAAAATCTGTTTAACAACCTGACGGAAAACACCTTGTTACCCAGAAGCCGCGTAGAGAAGCACTCAAAAGGGTAAAGGCACGAGAGTGTAGTGGCTGCATTATAAAGGAAAATTTAATACATATCAAGCAGATGTTAACAAATTGGGTAGCAATTACGAAGAAATATTTAACAGATTAAAGATGGTCCTTGCAGCAAGGACCGATGCAGATGTGGCAAGGGGCCTTGGAATAAGCAAGGCCGCCCTCTCTTCTTTCAAGAGGCACGGCAAGTTCCCCTACGAGAGACTTGTTAAGTTCTGTTTAACGAAGGGGATCTCCATAGACTGGCTGCTTACAGGAAGGGGGGATATGAGGGGGGTGGAGGAAAACTACAGCAGGGACCCGGAGCTGAGGGAGATAGTCCGCATCCTGAAACAGGAGTCCACCGAGGCCAAAAGGTGCATACTGAAGATATTAAGGGCAAGGAAGGAACTCAAGGAAGGGGTGGATGCCTTTATCCACCTCTTCAAGGATCAACACCAGCAGAAACACAGGTAGCAACCCTACCCCTTCTCTGATGAGCCCTCCCCAAGTTCCTCGAGGATGATGCTTCGAAGCTCCTTCAAGGTGAAAGGCTTCGGGATATAGCGGCATCCAGTAAGGGCGAAGAAGGCCCTTGTGGCCTCGTTCAGGGTATCCCCTGTGATGAATACGATCCTGTCTGCAAGGTAGGGCTTTGAGGCCTTGATCTCCTTATAGAGCTGTCTTCCATCCATATCCGGCATCCTCATGTCAAGGAGGATCAGGTCATAGTCCCTCTCCCTTATCCTGTCAAGCCCTTCCTTCCCGTTGCATGCCACCTCTATGGAAGGGACCATGGGTTCTATGATCTCCCTGATCAGTTCCACGATCCCCTCCTCATCATCAATGATGAGGACAGACTTTCCCGTGATGCTGGACCCCTGGTCATCCCTGAGGGAAAGCCCCTCCAGTCCATCGGAAGACCTCCTCACCTCGTGGAGAGGCAGGACTATGCGGAATGTGGCACCCTCTCCGGGCCTGCTCGAAACACTTATCCTTCCCCTCATGCCCTCCACCATCTTACGGCTTATGCTGAGGCCAAGGCCCGTGCCCTTGCCCACATCCTTGGTGGTGAAGAAGAGGTCGAAGATCCTGTCCCTCACATCTTCGGGTATGCCCGGACCATCGTCTGTGACCTCTATCACCGCATCGGTTGTGGTGCGGGATGTCTTCACCAGGACCCTCCCACCCTGTCCTGACTCCTCGATGGCATCCTTTGCGTTGTTAAGGAGGTTTATTATCACCTGCTGGAGCATGACACTGTTGCCCTTCACAATAAGGGGTGAGGGATGGAGATGGAGCTCCACATCTATATGGAGGAGGTTTAGCTGTTTCTCCACAAGCTTGACCCCCTTGTGGACCACTGCGTTGACATCCACCTCTTCCTCCCCCACCTTTTCCTTGGCAAAGATCAGGAGATCCCTCACGATCTTCTTGATCCTTACTGCCCCCTCCTTTATCTGGTCAAGTCTGGCCCTGCCCTCCTCATCCTCCAGATGGAGTCCAAGGATCTCCGCATTTCCAAGGACCACCTGTAAGGGGTTATTTATCTCATGGGCTATCCCTGCCGCCATCTCCCCAAGGGCTATCAGCCTGCTCGAGATCATGAGCCTTCTCTGGATCTCCCTTTCCTGGGTCACATCCCTGACAACTATCACATACCCTTCCTTCCTGTCCTCCTCTGTAAGGAGGGCCGAGACATAGGCCTCAAGGACAAGCCCCTCCTCATTGGTTATCTCCTCCCTGTATATCCTCCTTCCAAGGTCTGGATGTTCCATCCTTATCCTGTTTATGAACTTCCCTATCCCGCAGGCAAGCTCCAAGGTGTGGGGACACTGGGCCATGCCAAAGTCCTTGCCCAGACACTCAACGCTGTACCTGCAGAAGGAGGAGAGGAGTTCAAGGCCCTTCCTGTTCAGGACCGTGACATGGCCGTAGTTATCCATCATATAGACCCCCTCCACCATGCTGGACAGGATCTGGGAGAGCCTCTTCTACTCAAGGGATCGATGGTATAGAAGCCTTTCCAGGACCACACTGGTATGCCTGATAAGGGGGTTCAGGATATCAGTGGATGGGGTCTCACCGGGAAAGGAGAAAAGGAGGATCACACCGACAGGCCTGCCCCAGCAAAGGATGGGAAAGGCCAATGGATCTGGCCTCCTTCCATGAGGTGGCCCTGTCCTCTGCCCAAGGGTGGAGACCTCAAGGCCCTCTATGGTGGAGACTGGAAAATCAGGGCAGTATTCAGAGACCTTCTTGAGGAGGGTCCTGGAGACCTCTTTCACCCCTTCTTCACCAAGATGGGTGGTGGAGTAGATCTTTCCATCTATGTGGCCCTTGTGGCTCAAGAGGTAGGCACCCACCTCAAAGTCAAAGACCTCCTTCAGGGTGTTGAAGAAGTGGCTCATGAGGGCAGGGATGTCGAAGATATTCCCTGCGGCATCTGTAAAACTGGAGAGGGTTGAAAGGTGCATGTCCTTGGTCTCCATGGTCCTCTCCACGGCCTCATAAAGGCTGTTGAACCGCTTTGTGAGATAACCAAGTTCATCCCTCCTCTTGAGGATGAAAGGCTGCCTCCTCTCCCCCCTCTCAAGGGCCCTGAGGTAGACCTCAAACCTCTTTATGGGGAGGACGATGACCTTGCTCAGGATGAACTGGAGGACGAAGAAGGAGAGGAGGGGGACAACCCAGAATACAGGGCTGACAATCCTCTCTACGGCCTGCCCGGGATCGTCCCTATAGACATAGAACTCATAGACCACAGCGGAAAAGGAGATCATGAGCCACACAGGAAAGGCAACCTTCAGTCCTACAAGGCTGAAATAGTCCTTGAAGAGATCCCTGGCCTTTCTGATGAACCCTTCCATAGATCCTTTTCTGGCTCCTATAAGAAACCTGCAAAGGTGATGCCAGGATCCAGGCCAGGCAGGAAAGGGGCAGGAAGGGGCCCCTCTTCTTGCCTTCAGGGAGGTGCATAATACCGAAAGGGGAAGAGAGATGGTGACATCCCTGTCTCAAGAGGACAGAGCTGTCCTCTTTTACACTATTTTACACATGGTCCCGGAGGACTTCGGGGTTTCTCCCCATGGCAGGGATATGGTAAGATACCCACCTTTGAGAGATCCATCAAGGAGGATACCATGGAGAAGAGGATGAAGGACCTTGTGAGACTCATGGAAAGGCTGAGGGGCCCCTCTGGCTGTCCCTGGGACAGGGAGCAGACCTTCCAGAGCCTCATACCATACATCATAGAGGAGGCCCATGAGGTGGTGGAGACCATCGAGGAAGGTAATATGGAGGGCCTGAAGGAGGAACTGGGTGACCTCCTCTTCCAGATCATCTTCCTCTCCCAGATAGCCAGGGAAGAGGGGCTCTTCGACATAGGGGAGGTGATAGAATCCTCCTTTGAAAAGATGGTCAGGAGGCATCCCCATGTCTTCGGTGAGAAGAAAGCAAGGGATTCCAGGGAAGCAATACACAGCTGGGAGAAGGCAAAGAAGGAAGAAAAAGGGGAAGGGGACCCCTTTGCAGGCATACCATCAAGGCTGCCCGCCCTTCTGAGGGCCCAGAAGGTATCCGAGAAGGCCTCGGCCCTTGGCTTTGACTGGGAGGACATGGAAGGGGTGCTGGAGAAGCTCGATGAAGAGGTGGAGGAACTCAGAGAGTCGATCCATGAAGGGGTGAAGGAGAGGATAGAGGAGGAACTCGGGGACATACTCTTCACCCTTGTAAACATCGGCAGGTTCCTTGATATCAACCTGGAGAGGGCCCTGAGGAGGTGCATAAGCCGCTTTACAGAGAGGTTCAAGATCATGATCGAATCCTTGAAGAAGGAGGGCAAGGACCCAAGGGACCTGTCCCCGGAGGATCTGGAAAGGGCCTGGCAGGAGGCAAAGGGCCGTCTTTAGGCAATCCAGGGGGGCTTCTGCGGGATTTCCCCAGCCCCTGTGGATAAACTGTGGTTAACCCTGGGGATAAGGGGGGAAAGTGATCAGTCTTTCGATAGCCTCGACTCTATGCCTATATCTTGTACAGAAAAAGCCTCCCAAAAACAATAGGTTACAAAAAGGACTGGCCCCATCAGCCATTACACCCGGGTATTAAGGTTTTTACAACCCTTTTCGTAAAAGTTCCTTCAGGAGGGTGAGTTCTTCACTCTTCAGCACATAGGAACTGGAGAGATAGAGGAGGACACCGAAGAGGACATAGAAGAGAACCACGAGACCATCCCATACCCCATCCCCCGGGATACCGGAGAGGGCCATGAGATATATCCCCCCTCCCATGACAAGGGAGGAGGCAAGGGCCTTACCGGTTGAAGCAAGATATCCGGCTATATCCACACCCTCTATCCTCCTCCTGAGGAGGTAGAAGAGGACGGTAAAGTTGACCACAGAGGCTATGGATGTTGCAAGGGCAAGGCCTGCATGTCCCATGGGGCCCATGAGGATGGGGGCAGAAATGGCATTGGTGATGAGGGAAAGGGCAGCAACCCTCACAGGGGTCTTCATGTCCTTCAGGGCGTAGAATGCCGAGGCGAGGATCTTCACACCGGAGAAGGCAAAGAGGCCGATGGAGTAGTAGAAGAGGGCAAGGGCAGTGGCGCTTGTATCCTGTGGGGTAAACTCCCCCCTCTCAAAGAGGAGCCCTATGATGGATGGACCGAGGATCATAAACCCCACGGTGGATGGGATGGATATGAAGGCCGTGAACCTCAGGCCATGGGAGATGGAATCCCTGAAACCATCCCAGTCATCCCTTGCGGACTGGATGGATATGGTCGGGAGTATGGCCGTGGAAAGGGCTATGCCAAAGACCCCCAGGGGGAACTCCACCAGCCTGTCGGCATAGTAGAGGTAGGAGACACTCCCAGAAGGAAGCATGGAGGCGAAGTAGGTTGTAACAAGGATGTTCAGCTGGTGGACACTGATCCCCACTATGGAGGGCAGCATGAGGATGGCCACCTCCTTCACCCTCTCGTCCATAAAGGGTGCCCTCAGATCCGGAAGGAGACCGTACCTCCTGAGGAAGGGAAACTGGAAGGCCAGCTGGACCACCCCCCCTGCAACCACCCCTATGGCAAGGGCATAGACCGGTTCATCGAGATAGGGGGTGAGGAAGAGGCTCGATGCGATGATGGAGATGTTGAGCCATGCAGGGGCAAGGGCAGGGGCCGTGAAGTGGCGGACCGAATTGAGTATCCCCATGGAAAGGGCCACAAGGCCTATGAAGAAGAGGTAGGGAAAGAGGGATCTCGTGAGTCCAACGGTAAGGGGAAGGGCCTCCCCTGCAAAGCCAGGGGCAATGATCCTCACGAGGATGGGTGAGAGGAGGACACCGAGGAGGGTGAGGAGGAGCAGGATGGATGAAAAGAAGTAGAAGGAAGACCCCACAAACCTCCTCCCCTCTTCCCTTGTATGGTCCTCAAGGAACCTCGTGAAGACAGGCACGAAGGCCACTGTGAGGGACCCCTCCCCCACAAACCTCCTGAAGAGGTTGGGTATCCTGAAGGCAACGAAGAAGGCATCCGTCTCAAGGCCTGCACCGAACACAAGGGCTATGATCATGTCCCTCACAAGTCCAAGGACCCGTGAGAGGAGGGTGCAGATCCCAACCGTGCCTGCTGCCTTGAGTATCCTTACCTTCTCGCTCAATCGACTTACCCCTTGACAGGATCGGACAAAAACCTTATCCTTTTACAAAAATTCTCAAGGAGGTTGGAGTGGCAACCCACAAATCGGCAATCAAAAGACACAGACAGAGCCTCAAGAGGAGGGAGAGGAACAGGGCTGCAAAGTCTGCCATCAAGACATCCATAAAGAAGGTGCTCTCCGCCGTGGAGGAAAAGGACAGGGAAAAGGTGGAGACCCTCTTCCGTGAGACCGTATCCCTCATAAACAAGGTCGCATCAAAGGGTATAATCCATAAAAACACAGCCTCAAGGAAGATATCAAGGCTTGCCAGGAGGATAAACGCCCTCCTTGCCACCTCTTAGGCCATCCTGAAAGGACCTCCTCAGGATAAGGTTGAGGACAAGATCCCTCAGGATCTCCCTCTCCGGAAGGGACCCTGTCTTGACGGCCCTTTCCGCCTGAAAGAGGGCCTTATAGGCCATGGAGAGATCCTCTTCTTTAAGGCCCTGGCTCTCCCTGATGTACCTGTGCAAGAGGCCCCTGGGTATCCTGAACCTCCTTCCCACCTCCTCAGGGGGAAAGCTCTTCAGCATCCACAGGACCCTGAAGTACCTTGCGAGGAGGGCTATGATACCCGGAGCACCCTCCCCTTCGTCCATGAGCCTGCCAAGGACCCTCATGGCCCCCTTCACATCCCCATCCCTCACACGATCCATGAGGTCAAAGACCCTCTGGGGTCTGATGGAAGCCGTCAACAACCTTATATCCTCCACATCTATCCTGGATCTCCCCTCGCAGAAACCCCTCAACTTCTCCATCTCCTTTGAAAGGGCCCGCAGGTCCTCCCCTACCATCTCGATGAGGAGCTGGGCTGCAGGCACTGTGATCTCCAGTCCAAGCTCCCTGAATCCCCTCTTCACCCATCCAAGGAGTTCCTTCCCCCTCACAGGGGCAAACTCCACCACCCCTCCCCTCCCTTCAAGGGCCTGATAGAACCCCTTCCTCCTGTCTATGGTCTCACCAAGGAAAAGCAGAAGGGTCTGGGGAGATGGCCTTTCTATGTAGGGGATAAACCTCTCCAGCTCCGTGGGGCTGAAGAGGTGGGCATCCTTCACCACCACCACCTTCCTCCGGGAAAAGAAGGGGACAGTGAGGGCGGTATCAAGGATGGTCTCAGGGGGGGTATCTGAGCGATAGACCTCAAGGGCCACCTCCCTCTGGGAGGGTGGAAGGACGATTTCCACAAGCCTCTCAAGGCACCTTTCAACAAGGAAACCGTCCCCGAAGAGGTAGTAAACGGGTTGCAGGGACTGGGCCTTAAGGCCCCTCATGAACTGGAGGCCGTCGATGGGCATCAGAAGTCCTCGGAGGCCCTCTCCTTGAAGAGCTTTGCAAGCCTTGAGGCTATCTTCTCGAGGGCCTCCTTCTCCTTGCTCCTGAAGGTATTCGGATCCACACTGGCAGGAAACTCCTCACTGTCTGTGAGCTCACCCCCCCATATCTCCTCCCCACCCTTCAAGACCCTGATGGAAAGGACCACCTCAAGCCTGTACTCCTTTATAACATCCCCTGATGTGTAGGAAGAGGGGATGAGACGGTAGGCCTTTATGGTGCCCCTGAGCTCTGCCTCGCCTTTCCCGACTATCTCCACCCTGCTTATCCTTGTCAGCTCCTCGGTGAAGGCCTTTGTAAGGATCTGTTCCAGTTCTGAAAAGATGAGGGAGGCCCTATCCCTTCCTGCCTGGTTCACAAAGGGCGATACGGAAAGGCTCCTCACACCCTTCAGAAACTCCCCTCCCCTGCCTGCCACATGGTATCCGCATCCCTGGAGGAGGATGGAGAGGATGAAGACCTTAGCCAGCAACGATGTTGATGAGCCTCTTCGGCACATAGACCACCTTCCTTATCCCCTTCCCCTCTATCCAGCCCTTCACCTTCTCATCCGAGAGGGCCGCCTCCCTCACCTCCTCCTCGGTCGCATCGGCAGGTACCTCTATCCTGCTCCTCACCCTGCCGTTCACCTGGACAACCACAAGGACCCTCTCCCTCCTGAGGGCCTCCTCGTCGTAAGCCGGCCACTCCCTCTCAAGGAGGGGAGGGGTGTTGCCGATCCTCTTCCAGAGCTCCTCCGTTATGTGGGGGACGAAGGGGTGGAGGAGGAGTATCACCGTCTCCACAGCCTCCCTCAGGACGGACCTCGAAAGGTCGTCCCTGCCCTTATCCCACTGGTAGAGGGCGTTCACAAGCTCCATGACGGCACTTATGGCCGTGTTGAAGTGGAACCTCTCGCCCACATCCTCGGTCACCCTCTTTATGGTGAGGTGGACCCTGTAGCGGATCTCCTTGAGGTCCCCATCGAGCCTCCCACCCCTGAAGGGGCTCACTCCCTCTATGAGGGGTAAGGAGTCCATGACGAGCCTCCACACCCTGTTGAGGAACCTGTAGGCACCCTCGATCCCCTCGTCGCTCCACTCAAGGTCCCTCTCAGGAGGGGCGGCAAAGAGGGTGAAGAGCCTCGTCGTATCGGCACCGTACCTCTCTATCATCTCATCGGGATCGACGATGTTCTTCTTCGACTTGGACATCTTCTCTACAGGCCCCTTCTCGACCCTCCTGCCACAGCGCCTGCACCTGTCCCCATCCACCTCATCTGGCAGGAGGTACCCGTCTTCAGGGCACCTTATGATCTCCTTGCAGACCATCCCCTGGGTGAGGAGACGGGCAAAGGGTTCGTCCACATCGATAAGGCCTATGTCCCTCAGGGCCTTCGTGAAGAACCTGGCATAGAGGAGGTGGAGGACCGCATGCTCTATCCCCCCTATGTACTGATCCACAGGCATCCAGTACTCCACCGCATCCTTCCTGAAGGGGCCCTTCTCCTCATGGGGTGAGGTGTACCTGAGGAAGTACCAGGAGGAGTCCACAAAGGTATCCATCGTATCCGTCTCCCGCCTTGCCCCCTTCCCGCACCTCGGGCAGGTGGTCTCGTAGAACCCCCTTTCCTGGGTAAGGGGGGAGCCTCCGGGCCTGAACTCCACATCCTTCGGCAGTATCACGGGGAGCTGGTCCTCAGGGACAGGGACCGTCCCGCACCCATCGCAGTAGATGATGGGTATGGGTGTGCCCCAGTACCTCTGCCTGGATATGCCCCAGTCCCTCAGCCTGTAGCTCACAGCCCCCTTCCCTATCCCCTTCTCCTCCATGTACCGGATGATCCGCTTCATGGCCTCCCTGTTCTGGAGACCGCTGAAGGGACCGGAGTTGACCACCCTCCCATCCCCCTCGTAGGCCTCCTCCATGGTGGCCGGGGTGAGTTCTCCCCCTTCCGGCTGGATGACGACCCTAAGGGGCAGTCCATACCTCTTTGCGAACTCGAAGTCCCTCTGGTCGTGGGCGGGCACGCACATGATCGCCCCTGTGCCGTACTCCATGAGGACGAAGTTTGCCACGTATATGGGTATCCTCTCCCCTGTGAGGGGATTTACGGCGTAGGAGCCGGTGAAGAAGCCCTCCTTCTCGTACTCCACCTCCCTTGCCCTTGCTGCCTTCCTGTAGCTCTCGAGGATGGAGGGGAGGTCCCTCTTGTAGGGTGACTCGACAAGGTCCGGAACAAGGGGATGCTCCGGGGAGAGGGCCATGAAGGTTGCCCCGTAGAGGGTATCTGGCCTTGTGGTGAAGACGGTGATCTTCACCTCCCTCCCCTCAACGGGGAAGAAGACCTCTGCCCCCTCACTCCTCCCTATCCAGTTCCTCTGCATGGTGAGGACCTTCTCGGGCCATGCCCCCCTGAGCCTTTCGCATCCCTCAAGGAGTTCTTCTGCGTAGGCGGTGATCCTGAAGAACCACTGGGGCAGCTCCCTGTATCCCACCTCCTCACCGCACCTCCAGCACCTGCCGTCCTCCACCTGTTCGTTGGCAAGGACCGTCTGGCACCTCTCACACCAGTTCACGACCGAAAGCTTCCTGTAGGCAAGCCCCTTCTCGTAGAGCTTTATGAAGAACCACTGGCCCCACCTGTAGTAGTCCTCATTGCAGGTGGTTATCTCCCTCGACCAGTCGTAGCTGAAGCCCATCCTCCTCAACTGTTCCTTCATGTAGGCTATGTTCTCGTAGGTCCACCTTGCAGGGTGGACACCGTGCTCTATGGCCGCATTCTCTGCAGGGAGACCGAAGGCATCCCACCCCATGGGATGGAGGACGTTGTAGCCCCTCATCCTCATGAACCTCGCAAGGACATCCCCTATGGAGTAGTTCCTCACATGGCCCATGTGGATCCTGCCGGATGGATAGGGGAACATCTCAAGGAGGTAGTACTTCTTCCTGTCCTTCCTCTCCTCGACCCTGAAGAGGCCCTCCTCCTCCCATATCCCCTGCCACCTCTTCTCTATCTCCTGGGGATTGTATCGATCCATCTCCACCTCTCCTGAGGGACGAAGTTTGAACAAAACTATTATCACAGGGGTCTTACTTTTTCAAGCCCCGGAGGGTGGAAGGGTTTGATGGGGAAGATCCCCTGTGCTAAACTTCAATAAAGGGTCCCCATGGATGACATACTCACCATAAACACGGGCTCATCGAGCATAAAGTTCTCCCTCTACAGGGATGAGAGGCCCCTCCTTAAGGGGGAGATAAGCGCCATAGGCGGTGAGAGCCGGGTAAAGATCCTGTCCGGGGATGGGTCCATCCTCCTTGATGATGGAGCAGACATAAGGGGCTTCAGGGAAGGGGCGGCCTTCATTGCCGGCTGGCTCAAAGACAGGGGCTACAGCAGGATACGTGCCGTTGGATACCGCATAGTCCACGGAGGGGTGAGGTACAGGGAGCACTGCCCCCTCACAGAGGAACTCATCTCCTACCTCAAGGCCATATCCTGCCTTGCCCCGGAACACCTGCCCCAGGCAGTGGAGGTGATGGAGGAGTTCTCCAGCCACCTTCCGGATGTGCAGGCCGTTGCCTGCTTCGACACGGCCTTCCACAGGGACCTTCCAGAGGAGTCAAGGGTCTATGCCATACCCTTTGGGTTCTACAGGGAAGGGATCATGCGCTACGGCTTCCACGGCCTCTCCTACGAGTATGTGACAGAGGAACTCTCCAGGGAGGGCATCCCCCTTGACAGGGTGATAATCGCCCACCTCGGCCACGGTGCAAGCATGGCGGCCATAAGGGATGGGAGGTGCGTGGATACCACCATGGGGTTCACACCAACGGCAGGCCTTGTCATGACCACAAGGTGCGGGGACATGGACCCGGGGGTGGTCCTCCACCTCCTCAGGGAGAAGGGCCTCTCTGTGGATGACCTGAACAGGCTCCTCAACCACAGGTCAGGGCTCCTCGGCGTATCGGGAAGGACAGACGATGTGAGGAAACTCCTTGCCATGGAGGGGGAGGACGAGAGGGCCGCCCTTGCAATAAGGGTCTTCTGCCACAGTGCAAGGAGGTTCATAGGTGCCCTCACTGCCGTCCTCGGAGGGCTTTCTACCCTGGTCTTTACCGCCGGAATCGGCGAGAACTCACCGCAGATAAGGGAGAGGGTCCTTGAAGGCCTCGGGTTCCTCGGCATAAGGCTCGACAGGGAGCGCAACCTT
This sequence comes from Deltaproteobacteria bacterium, assembly GCA_015492305.1. Classification (GTDB taxonomy): domain Bacteria; phylum Desulfobacterota; class GWC2-55-46; order S146-80; family S146-80; genus S146-80. Next base: position 908 of record WGFJ01000056.1, on the reverse strand, counting down.
GCAAACGAGAGGGTCATATCCACCGGGGAGAGCATGGTGAGGGTCATGGTCATGGGGACCGATGAGGAGTGCATGATAGCAAGGCACACCTCAAGGATAATCAAGGAGAGGAGGTAGGAGGATGGCAGGGCTATCGGAGAAGGAACTGAAGGCAATAGATGCCTGGTGGAGGGCTGCAAATTACCTTTCGGTGGGGCAGATATATCTTTACGACAACCCCCTTCTGAAGAAGCCCCTGAAACTGGAACACATAAAGCCCCGTCTTCTGGGGCACTGGGGGACCTCACCCGGGCTCAACTTCATATATGTACATCTCAACAGGGTCATAAACAAATACGACCTCAACATGATATTCGTCACAGGCCCTGGCCACGGTGCACCTGCGGTGGTTGCAAACACCTACCTCGAGGGGACATACACGGAGCTCTATCCCCACATAACGCAGGATGAAGAGGGGCTCAAGAGATTCTTCAAGCAGTTCTCCTTCCCAGGGGGTATCCCAAGCCACACAGCCCCTGAGACCCCTGGCTCCATAAACGAGGGCGGGGAGCTCGGCTACTCCCTTGCCCATGCCTTCGGGGCCGCCTTTGATAACCCTGACCTCATAGTTGCCTGTGTGGTGGGGGATGGAGAGGCAGAGACAGGCCCGCTTGCCACCGCATGGCACTCGAACAAGTTCCTCAACCCCGTTACAGATGGCACGGTGCTACCCATACTCCACCTCAATGGCTACAAGATCGCAAATCCAACCATCCTTGCAAGGATACCCGATGAAGAGCTTGAGGCCCTCTTCAGGGGATACGGCTACAGGGTCTACACGGTTGAGGGAAGCGAGCCTGAGGAGATGCACCAGAAGATGGCAGAGACCATGGATGCGGTAATAGAAGAGATAAGGGAGATCCGCAGGA
>WGFJ01000055.1 GCA_015492305.1 Deltaproteobacteria bacterium | reverse complement strand
CCTTTAGCCTCTTGAGGGCCCTGATCCCGTCAAGCTCTGGTAGCTGTATATCCATGAGGATCACATCGGGTTTCTCCTTCAAGGCCTTTTCCACACCCTCCAGGCCGTTTGCTGCTTCAAGAGGTTCATAGCCCTTGAGGAGGAGAAGTTCCCTGAGGAGTTCAAGGTTCTCCGGGTTGTCTTCAACTATGAGGACCTTCCTGCCCATCTCCACCTTCTCCTCCATCCTCCCAGGATGCAACACTGTTTTTCATCTTCTTGACCTTCTTGATGACCGTCCTTGCCCTTTCCATCAACTCCTCCTCCTTCCTTCCATCCACGGGGTATGTGACCACACCAAAGCTGGCCGTGACCTTTCCACCTGGCAGGTTCTCCTCGCCTATGAAGGGGTACTCCTCTATGAGCCTCCTCAATCTTTCGGCTGTGCGAAGGGCCTCTGACTTTAAGGTGTAGGGAAGGATCACGGTGAACTCATCCCTCCTTGTCCTTATCAGGGTGTCATAGCCCCTTATGGCATTGCCTATCACCTCTGCGACCTTCCTCAAAAGGGTGGTGGCCTTTCTCCTGTCGTTTCTCTGGAGGTAGAGGCTGTAGCTATCCATGTCAAAGACCACGATGGAGATGGGTTCGTTGCACCTTTCTGCCCTCTTTATCTCCTGGGAGAGGCGGATAGAGAGATAGGGGGCGTTGAAGGTGCCTGTAAGGCCGTCTATGAGGCCCGCCTTCTGGGGATAGAGGAGCTCCACCTGTCTCACCTCTTCTATGAGGTCCTCTCTCTTCATCCTTCCCTTCTGGAAGATATTCTCTATCCTTCCAAGGAGCTTGAGCTTCTCCTCCCTTGTGAGGTCCCTCTCGCTCATGGCAAAGATGGGGATCTCCTTCAGGGAGGGGGTGGACTTGAGCCTCCTTATTACCTCCATCCCGTCCATATCTGGAAGGGTGAGGTTCAGGATTATGAGGTCTGGCCTGATCTCCCCTGCTAAAGATAGCCCTTCCCTGCCGGTGAGGGCTGTAAAGGCCCTTATACCTTCCCCTTCCAGGGTATCCCTTACAGTCTCAAGGCTCGATTCATCCCTGTCCATGATGATGACGGTGGTATGTCCGTATCTCTTCCTGGCAAGGTCTATCTTGCCGAGTCGATCGAGGAGTTCCTTCCTGTCAAGGGGCTTTATGAAGTAGTCCACAGCACCAAGGGCAAAGCCAAGCTCCTTATTGTCGATGATGGAGTTTATTATGACCGGAATGTCCTTTGTCTCTTCCCTCTCTTTAAGCTCCTGGAGCACCTCCCAGCCATCCTTCTTGGGCAACATGATGTCCAGGAGTATGCAGAAGGGCTGAAGATCCACCGCCTTCTTTATGGCCTCCTCCCCATCATGGGCATGGGCAACCCTGTACCCACCCTGGAGGAGGTAGAGGGTGAGGAGTTCAGAGGTGGCCCTGTCGTCTTCCGCAACCAGTATGAGGGGAGGGTCCTTCCTTAAAGGCTCCTCCTCGAGGTGGAGGCTCTCCTGGTCCTTCAATACCCCCATTCCAACAGGTGGAGGTTCCATGTGCTGGGAGGGGAGGGCAAAGGAGAAGGTGCTTCCCTGCCCGTATATGCTATCCACCCATATGGCCCCGCCGTGCATCTCGATAAACCTCTTTGCTATGGAAAGGCCAAGCCCTGTGCCCCCGTATCTCCTGGACAGGCCCTTGTCGACCTGCTCGAAGTCCTTGAATATCCTCTCCATATCCTCCTTCTTTATCCCTATCCCCGTATCCCTCACCCTTACAAGGAGGACCTTGCCCCCTTCTCCTATCCTCACAGGGAGGGCCCTCTCACTGGTCACTTCCATTGTCAGCTCCACCTTTCCGCCCCTTTCTGTGAACTTGAGGCCGTTGGAAAGTAGGTTGTAGAGGATCTGTTTGAACTTTATCCTGTCGGCTATGAGGAGGTCCTTTCCTTCATCCGCCTTTATCTCCAGGGTGACCCCCTTCTTTTCGAAAAGGGGCCTCAGTATACCCTCTACCTCCTTTACAGCCTGGGCAGGGTCGAAGGTCTCGATGTCGAGGTTTATCCTCCCTGTCTCTATCTTTGCCATGTCAAGGACATTGTTTATGATTGCAAGGAGGTGTCTGCCCGAGTTGAGGATGTTGTTGATGTATCCTTCCTGCCTTTCGTTCAGGGGGCCGGCAAGCCTTTCAAGGAGGAGTTCTGAAAAGCCTATTATGGAGTTGAGCGGTGTCCTGAGTTCATGGGACATGTTGGCTATGAACTCGGACTTGTAGCGGTTGCTTCTCTCAAGCTCCCTGTTTGCCCTCTCCAGTTCGGCGGTCCTTTCGAGGACCTTCCTCTCCAGGTTCCTGTTTAGCTCCTCAAGCTCCCTGTTTCTCTCTTCCAGGGCCTTCCTCAGATGCTTCTCCTCCGTTATGTCCTTGCTTATCCCCACGGTGCCCACGATGTTGCCTTCCCCATCGTGGAGGTTTGAGATGGAAAGGCTCACCTCCACAGGCCTTCCATCCTTTCTCTTCAGGGTTGTCTCGTAATTCAGTATGTTCCTGTCCTTCTCAAGGCGCTTGAGGATCTCCTTCCTTTCCTCCGGTTCCATGTAGAGTTCGCTGGCGTCCCTTCCGAGGACCTCCTGCCTCCTGTAGCCAAGGATCTTCTCACCTGCAGGGTTGAACTCTATGATCCTCCCCTTCCTGTTGGTTGTGATGATCACATCAGGTGAGTCATGGATGATGTTCTTGAGGTAGTCCTTTGCCCTCTCGAGCTCTTCCTTCTGCTTCTTCAGTTCCTCTATGAGGGCAAACTTCTCGATAAGGAGGGATACTTCATAGGCAAGGAGGGAGAGGAAGTGGAGGGTCTTCCTTGAGAACTTCCTCTTCCTGAAGTCGTTTACATAGAGGATGCCCAGCTTCCTCCTGCCCGAATAGAGGGGGACCCCGACGACCGATTTTATGCCCTCTTTGAGGATGATAGGGTTGTTGAAGCCGTTGTGTCTCTCTATGTCTACGACAACAGGCTCCCTTGATCTGAAGACATACTCGGTGAGCCCTCCCTTCCGTATCTTCCACCTCCTGGTCCTCCCGAAGGCCCTGGAGAAGCCCTTGTAGGTGAAAAGGAGCATCTCCTTTCTTTCCCTGTCGTAGAGGGCTATGCTCCCCGCAGGGGCCTGGACATGGTTCAGGGTTTCAAGGAGGATGATGCGGAGAGCCTCTTTGAGGGTCCTGGAAGAGGCGAGCTTTAGGCTCAGGTCGTGGAGGCTCTCAAGTTCCTGTTTGGATCTTGTTGTCTCTATTGGCCCTCCCCTCTTAAGACCCATTGTTTGAGGATTGCGGGACCCTTCAGGTAGTCTGCATCCTGCTCAGGGCCTCCACCAGGATCTTGGCCACTTCAGGCCTTGTGAACTCCGGAGGAGGGGTCTTTCCTTCCCTCAGCATCTCCCTTACCTTTGTCCCGCTCAGGGATATGTGGTAGGTCGAGTCATGGGGACATGTCCTGTAAGATGCCATCCCGTCGCACTTCCTGCAGTAGAAGGTGTAGTCGAAGAACATGGGGGTTATACCGATCTCTTCGGGATCAAACTCATCGAATATGTAATGGGCATCGAAGGAGCCATAGTAGTTTCCAACCCCTGCATGGTCCCTTCCCACAATGAAGTGGGTGCAGCCGTAGTTCTTCCTCACTATGGCATGGAATACGGCCTCCTTTGGCCCGGCATACCTCATGGCAGCAGGAAAGACACCCAGGAGGACCCTGTCCTTGGGGTAGTAGTTTTCAATGAGGACCTCGTAGCACCTCATCCTGATCTCTGCAGGGATGTCGTCCTTCTTCGTTTCACCCACAAGGGGATGGATGAAAAGGCCATCCACCATCTCCAGTGCGCACTTCTGTATGTACTCATGGGCCCTGTGGATGGGGTTCCTTGTCTGGAAACCCACAACCCTCTTCCAGCCCCTCTCCTTGAAGATCCTCCTCGTGTCCGCAGGGTCAAGGCGGTACTTGAGGAAGGTCTCATGTTTTGGCCTGTTCACGACAGAGACCTTCCCACCGATGTTGAGATCACCCTTTTCATAGAGCCTCAAGACCCCTGGATGGCACTTGTCCTGTGTGCCGTATACCTCACTTGCCTCCTTCTCACGATCGTTGGGGTATATGTCTTCCACATGGATGATGCCCAGGTAGTCGCCATTCCTGTCGGTGAGGGCAACCTCATCGCCGGGTTTTATATGTCTTGCCTCCTCTTCCGTGACCGACAGGGTTACAGGGATGGTCCACACAAGGCCGTTCCTGAGCCTCATGTTGTCCATCACTGAGTGGTAGTCCTCCCTTGTCATGAACCCCTCAAGGGGGCTGAATCCACCACAGGCGATCATGTAGAGGTCTGAGACCTCAAAGTCCTTCATGGTAAGCCTTCTTAATGAAGGCATCCTCTCAACGATTTCCTCCCTTTCCTTGCCTTCCACGAAGCGGCTTATGAGCCTGCCACCATGGGGTTCTATAAGAGTTACCACTTCCCTTACCTCCTTCCTTATCCTTCACCGTGGAGTCCGCATTCCTTCTTCTGGAAGCCTGCCCACCTTCCAGCCCTGGGGTCTTCACCGGGCTTTACAGGCCTTGTGCAGGGCTCGCACCCTATGCTGGGGTAGTTCCTGTCGTGGAGGGGGTTGTAGGGCACCTTGTGTTCCATTATGTAGTCCCACACATCCTTTGTGGTCCACCTGACGATGGGGTTCACCTTCACAAGGCCGAAGTTCTTGTCCCACTCAACGGTCTTTGCATTTGCCCTTGTGGGGGACTGCTCCCTCCTTATCCCTGTTATCCAGGCCGCAAGGTCCTTGAGGGCCTCCTTGAGGGGCTCTACCTTCCTCAGCTTGCAGCAGAGGTTGGGGTCCTTCTCCCAGAGCTTATCCCCATATCTTTCTGCCTGCTCTTCAAGGGTGAGGGCAGGGCTGTACCTTACAGGTGATATCCTGTACCTCTCCTTTACCCTCTCTATGGTCTCATAGGTCTCCTTGAAGAGGAGGTTTGTGTCAAGGTAGAAGATCCTTGTTTCGGGGTTGATCTTGACGATCATGTCCACAAGGGCCACATCCTCTGCCCCGAAGCTGCATGCAAAGGCAATGTTTGGATGGAACTCCTTTATTGCCCACTCAAGGATCTCTTGAGGGGTCTTTTCTTCAAACTCCTGGGCCAGTCGGTTCAGCTCCTCTTCTGTCCATACCTTGTTTGCCATCTCCTTTACCTCCTTAAGGTTATTTTTCTTTCTCCTCCTCGAAGATCTCCACATGGCATGGGGCCAGTTCCTTGAGCTTCAGGACCTGGGACTTCACGAAGTAGCTGGCTATGGCGGATCTCCTCTTCTTTATGGCCACTGCCCTGTGGACATGGTACTTCTCCATCACCCACAGGGCCTTCTTTATGAAGTCCCCCTCCTCAATGATGGAGTGGGTCTTTACCCCCTTCTTCCTTGCCCTTTCCTCCACCTCCTTTAGCTCTGCATAGCCCCTCTGCCTGAACTCCCTCATCATGGCCTCAGTCAGCCTGGAGCTTGGCTTGTCGCCTATGAAGCCTATGTCCGAGAAGGTTTCAAAGACCTCGTTCACCACATCCGTCTCGATGATAAAGAGGACTATCAGTTCCCTCCCTTCCCTCTTTGCAAGATCTATGGCGTAATCTACAGCCCCTGGCGAGGTCCTTGTTGTCGAGAGGATGAGGAGTACGGGATCTTCCATATAGCTCCATATGGTAACAGTAAAGCCCTGTTCCAGTCAAGTTATCCTGCCCCGATCCCTATGAAGGGCCAGTATACCCTTGCCATGAAGTTGAAGACGACCCAGGCCGAGAGGCTCACAAGGACACCTGCCTTTATCATGTCCTTCACCTTCAGGTATCCTGAGGAAACAACGATGGCATTTGCAGGGGTTGCCATTGGCAGGCTGAAGGCAAGGCCTGCAGGGACAGCTATGGCATAGGTGACTGCCTTCAGATCCACCTGAAACTCCTTGGCAAGGCCCACGGCAAGGGGCATCAGGACGGCTATGACAGCGGCATTGCTCATCCCTTCCGTAAGAAGGAGGGAGAGGAGTGATAGCAGGGCGATCAGTGACCATGCACCTATGGTCATATGGCCAAGGGAGGATTTTACCATCCACTCCACAGCCCCGCTCCTCTCAAGGGCCGTTCCAAGGGTTATGGCCCCTCCGTACATGAGTATGATCCCCCAGTTCACATACTCTTCCACATCCTTCCATCTCACCACCCGGAAGAGGAAGAGGACCACCACCGATCCAAGGGCGATGTTTGCAAGGCCGAGCCTCTTTCCCATCCAGATCCACATAAGGACCGTGATGAGAAGGGTAAGGCCCGTTATGTACTCACCGTACCCCATCTTCCCCATGTTCCTGTTCTTTCTGGACAGGACCATTGTTGCCTCTTCAGTGCTTTCCACATCGATGGGGAAGATCCTCTTGAGGGTGTAGAAACCCACAAAGAGCATGACCGCAACGGTGGGGATCACTGCGATGGTGTAGCCGAGGAAGTCTATCCCTTCCCCTGTGAGTTCCTTCAATATCCCGGAGGCAAGGGGAACCCTTGCACCACCAAGGAAGGTGGCCACACCCCCGATTATGCATCCCCATGCAAGGGAGAGGAAGAGCAGTTTTCCATAGTTTGACCTTGCGGGTTTCAGATCAAGGGCCTTTGCGATCTCAAGGGCTATGGGGAAGAGCATAGCTGCAACTGCATGTTCTGACATGAAGAAGGACAGGAATGCCGCAAGGAGGAATATGGTAAGGAGGAGCCTGCCAGGGGTTCGGCCAAACCTCTCGAGGATCCTGAAGGCGATCCTGCTGCTCAACCCGGAGTGCATGACGGCAGCGGCAAGGATAAAGGCCCCGAGGATGAAGAAGACCGCCTCGTTGCCGAAGAGGGAATAGGCCTCCCGTGTGTCAAGGACCCCTGCCAGGGGGACCGCTATCATGGCAAATATGCTTGTAATGGCAAGGGGCAGGGCATGGCTCACCCAGAGAAGGAGGGTTACGGAGAATATGGCCATGGCCCTCAGGCCCTCCTTTGTGAGCCCCTGGGGTGGTGTGGATGTCATCATGTACCAGAAAAGGATGGTAAGGATTATGAAGAACAGGGGTCTGAACCCCTTTGTGAGGATTATTATCCATAAGGGGCGCCTATCTATTACTACAGCCATAGGGGTCTCTCATCTCCATTTACTCATCCCCTCTTTGCCTTACCCTCAGTCTTCGCCTTATGGTTGCAAGACCCCATGCTGCCTTTGCCCTGAGTCTTGGATTCGATATGGTGACAAAGGGGCTGCCCTTTTTGCGGTCTTCTGTAAAGAACCTTCCCTCAATGGGTGTGGTCACTATGCTCATATCCTTTACCCATCTCATGCTTATCCTCTTCCTCTTCAGGGTCCTGTAGAGGTATGCGTATATGGGTGCCACCTCATCGGTGGATGGCGGTTCCATCCCTTCCAGCTGGGACCCCCTGATGGGTTTGAAGATGGGAAGGATGGGCACCACCCCTATATCGGTGAGATAATCGATACCCTTCAGGGTGGATTCCCTTGGCTCAAGACCAACTATGAGATGGCTTGCAACGGTTCCCTTGGGAAACACGGAGGCCGCATACTCCAGGGCCTCAAGGTATCGATCCCTTCCTATGAGTTCCGCCCTTCCGGGACAGAACCTCTTGAAGAGTTCTGGATCAAAGACCTCAAGGTTGTAGATGACAGAATCGATCCCGCAGGCATAGGCCTCATCTATCCATTCATTCCTCTTCGGGGGGAGGGCCTCAAGGGAGATGAGGATGCTGAAGTTCTTCTTTATGGCCTCTATGTAAGGCCTGAGGATGCCTATCCCCCCATCCGGTGAAGAGACAAAACCCATGGTTATGTAGACGATGTGGGCCTTTCCCTCTTCATAGGCAGCCTCCACCGTCTCAAGGACCTCATCGATGGAGTAGAGGGAAAGGTCCCTGCCATCCTCATCCTCCTGGGAGCAGTACTTGCACTCCACCTGGTACTTGAAGAACTCACACCTCTTCACAGGGGAGATGGCTATGTAGTTTCCATGGACCACCCCTATGTTGTACAGGGGTATACCTGTGGATGTCCTTTTGTCGTAGAAGGCAGGTCTGGGGACGAGCCTTACCTCCACATCCCTCTTACCATTGGTGATGTAAACCCTGCCAGCCCTCTCAAGGAGCAGGTAGGGAGAGGACCTTGCCCTCTCTTCCTGGAAGGACACATTGACCCATGTCTCTTCAGGGAGGATGAGGTCAAGGTTTCCAAGGATACCTTCCCTTGGAAGGCCTTCCCTTATCAGGCCCTTTTCAAAGAGGGACCTGTCCACCCTCACCCCCTTGAGCATGAGTTCAAGCTTCAGGTATCCCGGGTTTAGCATGTAGTCGTCTTCTACAAGGAGCCCCTTTGCCATAACCTCCTCTCAACCCCTCCTCTGGGCCATGAGTTCACAGGATTCCTCATAGGTGACCAGTTCCTTTATCACAGCCTTTTCACTGCATAGGGGGCATTCAGGGTCCTTTCTTACCTTTACCTTCCTGAAGCTCATCCTGAGGGCATCGAATATGAGCAGTTGCCCTGCAAGGGATTCCCCTATCCCAAGGATCTCCTTTATGGCCTCTGTTGCCTGCAGGACCCCTATGGTTCCGGCCAGGGCACCAAGGACCCCTGCCTCCTGACAGCTCGGGACAAGACCAGGTGGTGGTGGCTCGGGGTATATGCACCTGTAGCAGTGGTAGCCCTCATGGGGTTTGAAGGTGGTCAGCTGACCGTCGAACCTGAACATGCTCCCCGATACAAGGGTCTTTTTCTCGAAGTATGCGGCATCGTTCATGAGGTACCTTGTGGGGAAGTTGTCACTCCCATCAAGGAGTATGTCGTAGTCCCTTATGATCTCCCTCACATTGTCGGCTGTGAGCCTTTCGTTGTAGGTTATCACCTTCACATCGGGGTTGAGGGCCCTTATCTTCTCTGCGGCAGACTCCACCTTTGGCCTCCCCACATCAGGGGTGAAGTGGATGATCTGCCTCTGGAGGTTGCTCAGATCCACACAGTCCCCGTCGGCAATGCCGATGGTGCCAACCCCTGCTGCTGCAAGGTACATCAGGGCAGGGGAGCCAAGCCCTCCTGCGCCAAGGCAAAAGACCTTTGCCTCAAGGAGCTTCTTCTGGCCCTTTCCACCCACCTCTGGAAGGATGATATGCCTCGAATACCTCTCCAGTTGCTCTTCCGTGAACTCCATCATATCAAACCTCCACCTCTATCCTTTCTTCTTTGAACCCCCCCTGTTCATCTTCGATCCACCAGGACCTTACCTCTGTATCGCCCCTGTTTACTCCCACGATGATGTAGGAGTAAAGGGGCCATGCCATCTCCCTGTCAAAGGAGGATGGACGGGGGGGATGGTCCGGATGGGAGTGATAGAAGCCGAGGATCTCAAGGCCTTCTCTCCTTGCCTCCCTCTCGGCTTCAAGGATATCCTTCGGGTCTATGCTGTATCTATCCCTCAGCCTTTCCTTAAAGATATTCTCTGCCCTCCTGACCCTCCTTACATGCCTCCTCTTTCCATCTCCAAGGAGGATGCCACAGCACTCGTGGGGGTATGCCTCCTTTGCATGATCGATGATCTCCTCGTAGGCCCCCTTATCTATGTGAAGCTCCCTTTCCATCAGTCCCAGAGCCCCTTGCTTATGTACTTATCCCCGCTATCGGGGAAGATGGTGACGATGACCCCTTCATCAAGGGTCTTTGCCAGTTCCAGGGCACCCCACATGGCTGCACCTGAGGATTGGCCCACAAAGAGCCCCTCCTCCCTGGCAAGCCTCCTTGCCATATCATAGGCCTCCTCTGTGGGGATGGGTATCTTTCCATCCAGTTCCTCCTCATGGTAGATCCCTGGAACGATGGAGGAGGCCATGTGCTTCAACCCTTCAAGGCCATGGAGGGGTGCCTCAGGCTCTGCGGCTATGACCTTTATGTCCGGGTTGAACTCCTTGAGCCTCCTTCCTGTCCCCATTATGGTTCCACCCGTTCCAATGCCTGCGATGAAGTGGGTTATCCTTCCCCCTGTCTGCTCTATGATCTCAGGTCCTGTGGTCTCGTAGTGGGCCTTTGGGTTGGAGGGGTTGTTGTACTGGTCGGGCTTGTAGTACCTTTCAGGGTTTTCCCTGTAAAGCTTCTCTGCAACCCTTATGGCCCCATCAGAGCCTTCCATGGGATCTGAGAAGATGATCCTGGCCCCATAGGCCTTTATGATCTTCTTCCTCTCCTCACTCACATTGGAGGGCATGACCAGTTCCACCTGGTACCCCTTTATGGCCGCTATCCAGGCATAGGCTATGCCTGTGTTTCCCGATGTGGAATCCAGGATGACCTTGTCCCTTGTGAGGTGTCCGGCCCTTTCGGCCTCCTCTATCATCCACAGGGCTGCCCTGTCCTTAACCGATCCGCCAGGGTTGTACCATTCGAGCTTTGCGTAGATCTCCACCCCCTTCTTCAGCCCCTTCGTAATCCTGTTTATCCTTACAAGGGGGGTATTCCCTACCAGTTCGATGGCACTTTTTACAGCCTCTCTTGTGTAGGTAAAGGGCTTTGCCATAACAAACCTCATCCAAGGTTATTCGAGATCTTCAGACCCCGTTCATTAGCCGCGTGTTGATATACCTCTCCCCTCCATCGGGGAGTATGGTCACTATCCTTTTTCCCCTGAACTCACCTGCAACCTTCAAGGCGGCGCAAAGGACCGCACCTGATGAGATGCCGCAGAAGATGCCCTCTCTCCTTGCAAGGGCCTTTGTTGCTGCATATGCCTCCTCTGTAGAGACGGTGACAACCCTGTCTATAACCTTCCTGTTTAAGAGGGGTGGTATGAAGCCAGGACCGATGCCGTAGATGCCGTGTGGACCTGGAGGACCACCTGAAAGGACGGCTGATTCCTCCGGTTCAACGGCTATGACCTTGAGGGATGGCCTCCTTTCCTTCAGCACCTCTCCAACGCCGGTGATGGTCCCTCCTGTTCCAACCCCTATAACCACCGCATCCACCTCACCTTCCATATCCTCCCATATCTCCTCTGCCGTTGTCCTTCTGTGGATCTCCGGATTTGCAGGGTTCCTGAAGATGTTTACCCTGAAGGAGTGGGGTATCTCCTCTGCAAGTTCTTCCGCCTTCCTTATGGCACCACCCATGCCCTCAGAAGGAGGGGTGAATACCAGTTCCGCTCCAAGGAGCCTGAGCAGCTTCTTCCTCTCCTCCCCTATCACCTCTGGCATGGTGAGGATGAGCCTGTATCCCCTTTCCGCACAGAGATAGGCAAGGGATAGACCTGTATTGCCTGTTGAGGCCTCGATGATGGTTGTCTCTCCATCGATCTCTCCCTGCCCCTCAGCGGCTGCAATGATGGAAAGTGCAACCCTGTCCTTTATGCTCCCAAAGGGATTCAGGTACTCGAGTTTGACGAATATGCTGGCCTGCGAACCTCCTCCAAACCTCTTGAGCTCTACAATGGGGGTCTTGCCTATAAGGTCTGAGAGAGCCAATCTCCTTCCCCACGGTCAGGCCCATGATCAGGGCTTAAAGATTATTATACCTTATCCAACCTGTCAAGATAAAAGAATCCTCCCCCTGAAGTTCTTTACAAAATCGGTAAGGAATTGGACCAAAAAATTATTCAACCACATTCTTCTCTATGGGCTCAACGGTTACCCCCTTGTCCCTGAAGAACTTTATGGCCTTCTCTATCTCCTCTGGTTCCCCCTTCAGCTCGAGGGCAACAAGACCTATCTCCTCCGATACGCTTGCCTGCCTGATGTTTGTTACCACCTTGAACCTCTGCCCCACCTCGTATATGAGGGGTTCCTTGATCAGCCTCTGGGGATAGGTGAGGTAGACCTTCCTCGTCTCTATGGCCCCACCGGCGATAGCAGGTATGATGGAGACCTCATCCCCGTCCCTTACCTCTGTGAGGAGGTTCTCCTTGAACCTTATGTCCTCGTCGTTTACGTATATGTTCACGAACCTTCTCACATTGCCTGACTCATCGCAGATCCTCTCCTTGAGTCCGGGGTACTCCTTGTCCAGGTTGTCGATCACCTCGGAGATGTTCTTTCCCTCTGCAAAGACCTCATCCTTTCCGTTTGTGAGTTTCCTCAAGGGGGTTGGAATCCTTACCTTTACAGCCATCTCTAAAGCCTCCTTTCTATTTATCCCTTCACTGCGTAGTACTTGCCCTGGCTCTTTATGAGTTCGTCGAAGTCCGATAGCCTGGCATTTATGATGGCAGGTTCCTGCAGTTTGCCCTCAAGGGCCTCCTGGGTCTTTAGGCCGTTTCCTGTTATGGACACGACTATGGATTCGTCCCTCGGGATCCTCCCCTGTTCGATGAGCTTCTTCGTGACCCCAAGGGTTACGCCTCCAGCTGTCTCCGTGAATATCCCCTCTGTCTCGGCAAGGAGCTTTATTGCCTCTATGATCTCCTCATCGCTCACATCCTCGGCCCATCCGTTGCTCTCCCGTATGGTCTTTGCAGCGTAGTATCCATCGGCCGGGTTCCCTATGGCAAGGGACTTTGCAATGGTGTTTGGCTTTACAGGCTTGAAGAGTTCCTTCCCTTCCTTCACAGCCGTTACGATGGGGGCACAGCCGGTTGCCTGGGCACCGTAGATCCTGGTATCGATCTCATCGATGAGTCCCAGTGCCTTCATCTCCTTCAGTGCCTTCCATACCTTGGTTATGAGGGAGCCTCCGGCCATGGGAACGACGATGTGCTTTGGAGGTTTCCAGCCGAGCTGTTCCACTATCTCGAAGCCAAATGTCTTAGAACCCTCTGCGTAGTAAGGCCTTATGTTTATGTTTACAAAGGCCCATCCATATTTTCCTGCAATCTCACTGCAAAGCCTGTTTACCTCATCGTAGTTGCCCCTTATCCCGATGAGGTTTGTACCGTATATAAGGGTGCCAACGATCTTGGACTGCTCAAGGTCTGCAGGTATGAAGATGTAGCTCTCCATGCCTGCTGCTGCAGCATTTGCAGCCACTGAGTTTGCAAGGTTCCCTGTGGAGGCACAGGCCACAACCTCAAAGCCGAACTCCTTTGCCTTGGATACAGCAACGGATACAACCCTGTCCTTGAAGGAGAGGGTGGGGTAGCTTACGGCATCGTTCTTGATGTATAGTTCCGAGACACCCAGCACCTTCTCAAGGTTCCTTGCCCTTATGAGGGGGGTGAAACCTGCCTCATAACCCACAGCAGGGTCCCCATCGATGGGCAGGAGCTCCCTGTAACGCCACATGTTGTTTGGTCTCTTCTCGATGACATCCCTGGTCAGCACACCCTTTATGGCCTCATAATCGTAGGTGACCTCAAGGGGACCAAAGCAGAACTCACAGACATGCAGGGGCTCCTTCGGATACTCCCTGCCACATTCTCTGCACTTCAAACCCTTTACAAAGGACATGTTCCTTCTCCTTATCCTGTTTTACTTACCAAAAAGCCCCTTCTTTGATAAGAAGGGGCTCTCTAAGGCTCCCCTCTTATCTTCCAAGGCCTGAGGCCTTGCTGGAATTAGCACCTGACGCCCCGGTTTCAGGGGCCGGTTGCTGTGGCTTCTTCGGGCCAGTCCCTCCACCACTCTTGATAAGAGGCAAAAGCAATCATAGTATATTATTTTTTGCCCTGTCAAGGAAAATCTTGGATGAGGTTGGTCATTGCCTTGGAGGGGGTAGTTGTGGTAACCTGAAAGGGAGATCTTTCCCTTGACATGGAAAGGGGTCGTTATATATATTAAAAACCTTTTATGAGGTCTAACCATGAAGATAAACATAGCAGACATCCCCAGGGATGGTCTGAAACTGGACTTTGAGGAGAGGAAGGAGACCCTGAACAGGGTCCTCGAGAGGGACGGAAGGGGTATAAGGGTAACAGGGCCGATAGGTTGCCACCTCCTTGTGAAGAGGAAGGCAGCGGAGATCTCCATTGCAGGCTACATGGAGACCCGTGTCTCCTTTGTCTGTTCCCTCTGTCTCAAGAGGTTTGAGAGGGATGTCCACTGGGACATCGACTACACCCTTGTACCCGAGCAGAGGTTTGTGGAAGAGAAGGAGAGGGAGCTTGCACCTGATGAACTGGATGTGTCCTTCTTCACAGGGGATGTTATCGATACGGCAGACATCCTGATGGAGGAGTTCTTCCTTGAGATGCCTATAAGATTCATCTGTCGTGAGGGCTGCAAGGGGCTCTGTCCGAGGTGTGGTGCTGACCTGAATCAGGGAGAATGTGCCTGCCCCAGGGAGAGGCCTGTGGATCCAAGGCTTGCCAAACTGAAGGAACTGAAGATAAAATCCTCGTAACAAGGAGTGGACCATGCCAAATCCAAAGAAGAGGCAATCAAGATCAAGGAGGAACAAGAGGAGAAGCCACGATGCCCTCTCCAGTCCTCCCCTTTCCCTGTGCCCCCAGTGTGGGGAGCCCAAACTGCCCCATCACATCTGTCCCCACTGCGGGACCTACAAGGGCAGAGAGGTTGTGAGGATAGAGGAGATATCCGAGTAGGATGAAGATCGCTGTAGACGGGATGGGGGGCGACTTTGCCCCCCAGGCTGTTGTGGAGGGTGCCGTACAGGCAGCAAGGGAGTGGGGTATCCCCATCCTCCTTGTGGGGGACAAGGAGAGGCTCGAGTATGAGCTCTCCAAGCTTGATGCAGAGGGTCTTCCCATCTCCATCTACCACGCCTCAGAAGTGGTGGGGATGCACGAATCCCCCTCCTCTGCAATCCGGAAGAAGAGGGATTCCTCCATAAGGGTGGCCTTTGAGCTTGTCAAGAGGGGTGAGGCTGCCGGTGTTGTCAGTGCCGGCAACTCCGGTGCAGCCATGGCTGTGGGGATGTTTGTCCTGAAGAAGCTCAAGGGCGTTGACAGGCCCGCCATAGCCGTTTCCCTTCCCACCCTCAAGGGTTCGGCCATCATGCTCGATGT
Organism: Deltaproteobacteria bacterium; assembly: GCA_015492305.1. GTDB lineage: Bacteria > Desulfobacterota > GWC2-55-46 > S146-80 > S146-80 > S146-80. The sequence continues at coordinate 15,986 of WGFJ01000055.1, read as the reverse complement.
GGGCGGGAATGTGGATTGCAAACCCCACCACCTTTTCCAGTTCGCCCTCATGGGCAGTGTCTATGCCACCTATGTCCTCAAGAAGGAGAGACCGAGGGTGGGCCTTCTCAGCAACGGTTCGGAGGAGGGAAAGGGAGATCTCCTTACAAAGGAGACCCACCGCATACTCAAGAGGTGTTCCACCATCCACTACATAGGGTACGTTGAGGGAAGGGACATATACCAGGGCGATGTGGATGTTGTGGTGTGCGACGGTTTTGTGGGTAATGTGGCCCTCAAGGTGAGTGAAGGTGTTGCAGATGCCATAAAGACGATGCTGAAGAAGGAGGTCATGGGGAGCCTCCTTGCCCAGGTGGGATTCCTCCTCTTTAGAAAGGCCTTTGAGAATATAAGGAGGAGAATCGATTATGCAGAGTACGGTGGGGCCCCCCTTCTTGGCATAGATGGCACCTGTATCATCAGCCATGGTGCCTCTTCGCCCAAGGCCCTGAAGAACGCCATATCCCTTGCCTACAGATACGCCCGCGAGCAGGTCAATATCCATCTCCTTGAACAGCTTGAAAAGAACAGGGATCTCGAGGCCTTTGCAAAGAGGGGTCTCACCGTGGTGGAGAGATCCAAAGCAGATCGCCCTTGACCATGAGGAGATCGAGGATTATTGGAACAGGTTCCCATCTACCCCGGAAGGTCCTCACAAACCACGACCTCGAAGGGATGGTCGACACAAGCGATGAGTGGATAACAACCAGGACAGGCATAAAGGAGAGGAGGATCGTCGATGGTGAGAAGCCGTCCGATCTTGCCACAGTTGCGGCCCTCAAGGCGATCGATTCATCAGGCCTTGAGCCAGGGAACCTTGACCTCATAATCGTTGCCACCGTCACCCCTGATATGACATTTCCCTCCACCGCATGCTTCGTCCAGGAGAGGATCGGTGCCGGGAAGGCCTTTGCCTTTGATGTATCTGCTGCCTGCTCGGGCTTTATATACGCCCTGGATGTGGCAGACCGCTACATAAGGTCCGGGGGGGCCGAACATGTCCTTGTTGTTGGGGTGGATGTCTTTTCCAGGATCCTTGACTGGAGTGACAGGACCACATGCATCCTCTTTGGAGATGGTGCAGGGGCCGTTGTCATGAAAGGCGAGGAGGGGGAGAGGGGTATCCTTTCCACCCACCTTCACTCCGATGGCAGGTACTGGAAGATGCTCTATGCCCCTCTCAATGGATGCGGGCAGGAGGGTGTGAAGATGCAGGGCAACGAGACCTTCAAGGTGGCTGTCAGGATGATGGAGCAGGTTTCCATGGAGGCCCTGCGGTCCAACGGTCTGAGGGTGGAGGACATAGATCTCTTCATCCCCCATCAGGCAAATGCAAGGATAATAAAGACAACGGCTGAACGCCTTTCCCTCCCCCTTGACAGGGTCTACATGAACATAGAGAGGTACGGCAACACATCGGCTGCCTCCATACCCATTGCCATGGACGAGGCCTTCAGGGAAGGGAGGATAAGGGATGGCCATATCCTTCTTCTCGCAGCCTTTGGTGGCGGCTTTACCTGGGCCTCTTCGGTTATAAGATGGTGAAGACGGCCTTCGTCTTTCCAGGACAGGGATCCCAGTATGCTGGCATGGGCAGGGAGGCCTACCAGGCCTTCAGGGTTGTAAGGGAGACCTTTGAGGAGGCAGGTGATCTCCTCCACACCGACATGGCAAGGCTGTGCTTCGATGACCCTGAAGGGAAGCTCAACCTCACCGCCTACACCCAGCCGGCCATACTCACCCTGAGTGTGGCCCTCTGGAGGGTCCTGGAGGGGGAGAGGGGTATAAGGCCGGTTGCAGTGGCCGGCCACAGCCTCGGAGAGTTCACAGCCCTTGTGGTTTCAGGGGTGATAGGGTTTGGTGATGCGGTGGTCCTTGTCCACAAAAGGGGGAGGTACATGCAGGAAGCGGTCCCCCCTGGAAAGGGCGGAATGGCTGCCATCATCGGCATGGGGAGGGCTCTTGTGGAGGCCCTCTGTGAGGAGGTGAGGAGGGAAGGGCTTATGGTGGTTCCGGCCAACTACAACTCACCCCAGCAGATAGTGGTCTCAGGTGAGAGGGAAGGGGTTGAGAGGGTGGTGGCCCTTGCAAAGGAAAGGGGTTGCAAGAGGGCTGTCCTCCTCAATGTGAGTGTGCCATCCCACTCCCCTCTCATGTCTTCGGCAAGGGAGAGGCTCTCCAGGGATATAGAGGGCATAGAGTTCAACTTCCCCAGGGTCCCTGTGGTGACAAACCTCTCTGCCCGTCCTGTCCTGTCTCCTCAGGCCCTCAAGAGAGACCTGGAGGAACAGCTTGTGAGCCCTGTGAGGTGGGAGGAATCGGTGAGGGGGATGGTGGAAGGTGGGATAGGGAGGTTCATAGAGATAGGGCCTTCCAAGGTCCTATCAGGGCTCATAAGGAGGATATCCAGAGATGTGGAGGTCTTGAACCTTGAGAGACCTCAGGACATGGATAACATAGTGGAGGGGTGAAGATGCTTTTAAAGGATAAGGTGGCGGTTGTAACGGGTTCTGCCCAGGGGATCGGGAAGGCCACCGCTCTGCGTCTTGCCAAGGAGGGTGCAAAGGTGGTCATCTCCGACCTCAATGAGGAGGGGATATCAAGGACCCTGAAGGAGTTTGAGGAGTGGGGATACGAGGCGATAGGGGTGAAGGCCGATGTCTCGAGGCACGAAGATGCCCAGAGGCTCGTGGAGGAGACGGTGAGGTCCTTCGGGGCCATCCACATCCTTGTGAACAATGCGGGGATCACAAGGGATTCCCTCCTTGTGAGGATGTCTGAGGCCGACTGGGATGCTGTCATAGCTGTGAACCTGAAGGGCGTCTTCAACTGCACAAAGGCTGCAGTAAGGTACATGGCAAAGCAACGGTATGGAAGGATCATAAACATAGCCTCCATCGTGGGGGAGATGGGCAATGTGGGTCAGGCAAACTACGCAGCGAGCAAGGCAGGGGTGATCGGCTTCACCAAGGTGGTTGCAAGGGAGTTTGCAACGAGGAATATTACTTGCAATGCTGTGGCCCCTGGTTTTATAGTTACTGCCATGACCGAGAAGCTGCCTGAAAAGGTGAAGGAGACCCTCATAGCCCAGATCCCTATGGAGAGGCTGGGGACCCCTGAAGATGTCGCCAATGGTGTGCTCTTCCTTGCCTCTGACCTTGCGGGCTACATCACAGGGCAGGTATTGAACATAAACGGTGGTATGTACATGTAGATCACATAAATCCCATGGAGGAGGTAGGCTATGTCTGTAGAAACCAAGGTGAAGAAGATCATCGTTGACCAGCTTGGTGTGAAGGAAGAGGATGTTACACCTGAGGCATCCTTTGTGGACGACCTTGGTGCCGACTCCCTGGATACGGTGGAGATGGTCATGGCCTTTGAGGAGGAGTTCGGCATCGAGATACCGGATGAGGATGCGGAGAAGATAAGGACCGTCCAGGATGCCATAGATTACATAAAGGGGAAGACCGCCTGAGATGGCAAGAAGGGTTGTGGTGACAGGGGTGGGTCTTGTAACACCCCTTGGAACAGGGGTGGAGAAGACATGGGAGGCCCTGTGTGAGGGCAGGTCCGGGATAGGGAGGATAACCCGTTTCGATCCCTCTGGTCTGCCTGTCCAGATAGCCGGTGAGGTGAAGGACTTCAACCCCGAGGACTTCATAGACAGGAAAGAGATCAAGAAGATGGATCTCTTCATCCAGTATGCCCTTGCAGCGAGCCTCATGGCTGTGAGGGATTCTGGCCTTGTCATAGATGAGAGCAACAGGGACAGGGTGGGGGTCATGGTAGGTGCCGGTATCGGTGGTCTTCCGGCCATCGAAAAGTGGCACAAGGTCTATCTGGAGAGTGGTCCCAAGAGGGTCACCCCCTTCTTCATCCCCATGGTCATAATAAACCTCGCCTCAGGCCACATATCGATAGCCCTTGGTGCGAGGGGACCAAACAGCTGTGCAGTTACAGCCTGTGCCACAGGGACCCACTCCATAGGTGATGCCTTCAAGATCATCCAGAGGGGTGATGCAGATGCGATGATCGCAGGTGGGTGTGAGTCCACCATCACCCCCCTGTGTATTGCCGGCTTCAATGCCATGAAGGCCCTTTCCACAAGGAACGAGGAGCCAGAAAAGGCATCCCGCCCCTTTGACAGGGAAAGGGATGGCTTTGTGGTTGGAGAAGGGGCAGGCATCCTTGTCCTGGAGGAACTGGAATCGGCAAAGAGAAGGGGTGCCCGCATATACGCCGAGGTGGTGGGATACGGTATGAACAGCGATGCCTACCACATAACGGCTCCATCCCCTGATGGAGAAGGGGCTGCAAGGTGCATGGACCTTGCCCTGATGGATGGAAGGGTGAACAGGGAAGAGGTTGACTACATCAATGCCCACGGCACCTCCACCTACTACAATGACCTCTACGAGACGATGGCCATAAAGAAGGTGTTTGGTGAACACAGCAAGAGGCTGCAGGTGAGTTCTACCAAGTCCATGACAGGCCATCTCCTCGGTGGAGCAGGGGGTGTTGAGGCGGTATTTACGGTCCTCACCGTGGACAGGGGGGTCATACCACCCACCATAAACTATGAGCACCCAGATCCTGGATGTGATCTCGACTATGTGCCCAATGTGGCGAGGGAGGCAGAGGTGAGGGTGGCCATGTCCAACTCCTTTGGATTCGGCGGGACCAATGCATGTCTTGTATTCAGAAGGTTTGAGGGTTAGAGATGGAGAGGATAGCCATAGCCAATGACCATGCGGGTCTTGAGATGAAGGAGGAGATAAAGAGGTTCCTTGAGAAGGAGGGGGTGGAGGTGGTCGATATGGGGACCAACGACTCGGAGAGTGTCGATTACCCCGATTACGGGATACCTGTGGCAAGGAAGGTCTCTTCAGGTGAGATACACAGGGGCATCCTCATCTGTGGAACAGGGATAGGGATGACCATTGTTGCCAACAAGTTTCCCGGTGTAAGGGCTGCCCTTGTGAGCGATACATACATGGCAAGGATGGCAAAGGAGCACAACGATGCAAACATCCTTGTCATAGGGGGAAGGGTCGTTGGCAAGGGGCTTGCCATAGAGATGGTGAAGACCTGGCTCCACTCAAAGTTCCAGGGCGGAAGGCATCAGAGAAGACTCGACAAGATAAGGGAGATAGAGAGGGAGTGGATGAGGGAGCCAGAGAAGACGGAGAAATGAAGAAAGGGGTGCAGCATGTCCTTAAAGGAATTCGATCCAGAGGTCTACGAGGCCATAAGGCTTGAAACGGAAAGACAGGAATTCAAGCTCGAGCTCATAGCCTCTGAGAACCTGGTGAGCAGGAATGTCCTTGAAGCGGTTGGCAGTGTCCTCACAAACAAGTATGCCGAGGGTTATCCGGGAAAGAGGTACTACGGTGGATGCGAGTATGTGGATATAGCCGAGAACCTTGCCATAGAAAGGGCAAAGAGGCTCTTCAAGTGTGACCATGTAAATGTCCAGCCCCATTCCGGCTCACAGGCCAACATGGGGGTCTACATGGCTGTCCTAAAACCCGGGGACACCATAATGGGGATGGACCTTTCCCACGGTGGCCACCTCACCCACGGAAGCCCTGTGAACTTCTCGGGTCAGCTCTACAGGGTGGTCTTCTACGGTGTGAGGAAGGAAGACCACAGGATAGACATGGACCAGGTGAGGGACCTTGCAAGGAAACACAGGCCAAGGCTCATAGTGGTTGGTGCAAGTGCCTATCCAAGGGTGATAGACTTCAAGGCCTTCAGGGAGATAGCCGATGAGGTGGGCGCCTATGTGATGGTGGATATCGCCCACATAGCAGGTCTTGTTGTGGCCGATCTCCATCCAAGCCCTGTCCCCTACGCCGAGTTTGTCACCACCACCACCCACAAGACCCTGAGGGGGCCCAGGGGCGGGATGATCATGTGCAGGCAGGAGTTTGCAAAGAGGATAGACAAGCAGATATTCCCGGGCATCCAGGGTGGACCGCTCATGCATGTCATAGCAGGTAAGGCTGTGGCCTTCAAGGAGGCCATGACAGAGGACTTCAGACAGTACCAGCATCAGATAGTCAGGAACGCAAAGGCCCTGGCAGAGGAACTGCTCAACCTCGGCTACGACCTTGTCTCTGGTGGAACGGATAACCACCTCATCCTTGTGGACCTTACACGAAAAGGGATCACCGGCAAAGAGGCGGAGGAGGCCCTTGAAAGGGCAGGGATCACGGTGAACAAGAACACCATCCCCTTTGAGACGAGGAGCCCCTTCGTTACAAGCGGGATAAGGATAGGCACCCCTGCGGTAACAACGAGGGGGATGAAGGAAGAGGAGATGAGGCTCATAGCCTCTTTCATAGACAGGGCAATAAATGGAAGGGGGGACGAGAGGACCCTTGAGGCCATAAGGGAAGAGGTCAGGGAGCTTTGCAGCAACTTTCCCTTCTACATCAAGGGGGTGCCATCATGAGGCCCATCGCAAACAGGCCTCTGCCCCAAGAGAGATGAAGTGTCCCTTCTGCGGCTACCTTGAGGACAGGGTTGTGGACTCAAGGTTGGGCAAGGATGGAGAGGTCATCCGCAGGAGGCGGGAATGCCTCAAGTGCGGGGGGAGGTACACCACCTACGAGAGGATAGAGGAGATCCTTCCCCTGGTGATAAAGAAGGACGGCCGGAGGGAACCCTTTGACAGGATGAAGGTCCTTGCCGGGATCCAGAAGGCCTGTGAGAAGAGGCCCATTAGCATAAACCAGATGGAGGCCATCGTCGACAGGGTGGAGAAGAGGCTCGAGGAATCAGGGGAGAGGGAGGTGCCTTCATCCATGATAGGGGAGGCGGTGATGGAGGAGTTGAGGAAGCTCGATGAGGTCGCCTATGTGAGGTTTGCCTCTGTCTACAGGGAGTTCAGGGATATAGAGGAGTTCATGGAGGAACTCAAGGTACTGCTTGAGGGTAAGGGTGGTAAGCAGGGATGAGAGATTCATGCGCCTTGCCGTGAACCTCGCAAAGAGAGGGGCAGGGCGGGTAAGTCCCAACCCCCTTGTAGGTGCGGTTTTAGTAAAGGACGACAGGGTAATAGGAAAGGGTTATCACAGGGCCTATGGCCTTGATCATGCCGAAGTGGAGGCCATAAGATCGGCCTCAGAGGACCTGAAGGACTCCACACTTTATGTGAACCTTGAGCCATGCGACCATTTCGGGAAGACACCTCCCTGCACCACCGCCATCCTTCAGAGCGGGATAAGGAGGGTGGTAGTGGGGATGGAGGATCCAAACCCGGTTGTAAGTGGACGGGGGATAAAGAGGTTGAGGGATGGTGGCATCTCTGTGGATGTGGGGGTCCTTGAGGGGGAATGCAGGAGGCTCAACGAGGCCTACATAAAGTTTGTCACCACAAGGACCCCCTTCGTGATACTGAAGATGGCCCTCACCCTTGATGGCAGGATAGCCGATCCATCAGGGGGGTCGAGGTGGATAAGCTCTGAGAGGTCCAGGCGTATGGTCCACAGGTTGAGGGGCAGGGTGGATGCTGTGATGGTGGGGGTGGGCACCATACTCAGGGACGATCCCCTCCTCACTGTGAGGCTTGTGAAGGGGAGGAACCCGAAGAGGATAATAGTGGACAGCCACCTCACCACACCCCTCAAGGCAAGGGTCCTTTCCCAGGGTGATCCACCCTGGATAGTGACCACCTACAAGGCACCCCTGAAAAGGGTCGATGAGATGAGGAAGGCAGGGGTGGAGGTGATCTTTCTGCCCTACAGGGAGGAGGGGGTGGATATAAGGGCCCTTATCGATCTCCTTGGTGAGAGGGAGATAACGAGTCTCATGATAGAAGGGGGGGCAAGGCTTGCCACATCGGCCCTGAAGGAGGGTGTGGTGGACAAGATCCTCTTCTTCTACTCCCCGAGGATCCTCGGGGGGGAGGCAAGGCCTGTATTCCATGACCTCGGTATAGCCAGCCTTGAGGAGGCGGTGAGGGTGAGGGATATGAGGGTGAGAAAGGTGGGGAGGGACCTTGTTGTGGAGGGGTACTTACACTGATGTTTACAGGGATCGTGCAGGGGACTGGAAGGATAAAAGGGATTGAAAAGGCGGGCAGATCTGGTAGAATCACTGTTACAACATCCCTTGATCTCTCGGATGTGAGGGAAGGGGACAGCATCGCCGTTGATGGTGTCTGCCTCACCGTTACCGCCATGGAGAGGGATGGCTTCAGGGCGGATCTCTCTGAAGAGACCCTGAGGATAACCACCTTCTCCCACAGAAGACCGGGTGATACGGTGAACCTGGAGAAGGCCCTGAGGTTTCAGGACCGCCTTGGAGGGCACCTTGTTACAGGCCACATAGATGGTGTTGGCATGATCAGGAGGAGGGAGAGAAGGGGGGATGGAGAGGTGATGGAGATATCCGCCCCCAGATCTGTAATGGAAGGGCTCGTTATGAAGGGTTCTGTGGCTGTAGACGGTGTGAGCCTCACCGTGGCAGGTCTTTCTTCCTCATCCTTTTCCGTCTTCCTCATCCCCTTCACCCTCAGACACACGACCCTTTCCAGGAAGAGGGTGGGGGAGAGGGTCAACATAGAGACGGATATCATCGGAAAGTATGTCCAGAGGTTTCTGAGAAGGGAGGGATCTGTATGGTCTCCATAAGGCGCATAGAAGAGGCCCTTGAGGAACTGAGGCAGGGGAGGATGATCATCCTTATCGATGATGAGGACAGGGAGAACGAGGGAGACCTTGTGATGGCTGCCGAAAAGGTCACCCCTGAGGCCATAAACTTCATGGCCAAGTATGGAAGGGGTCTTATCTGCCTTGCCCTCACAGAGGAGAGGGCAGATGCCCTTAACCTGCCCCCCATGGTGCAGGACAATGCTTCCCCCAACCAGACGGCCTTCACCGTCTCCATAGAGGCAAGGAAGGGTGTGACCACGGGCATATCCGCTGCAGACAGGGCCACCACCATCCTCACTGCCATCGCCGATGACGCAAAGCCAACGGACCTTGTGAGGCCTGGCCATGTCTTTCCCATCAGGGCAAAGAAAGGGGGGGTCCTTGTGAGGGCCGGCCATACAGAGGGAGCCGTTGATCTTGCCAGGATAGCGGGTCTCAAGCCGGCTGGCGTCATATGCGAGATAATGAACGACGATGGCACCATGGCAAGGCTCCCGGATCTCGAAAGATTTGCAGCCACCCATGGCCTCAGGATCGTGACCATCGCCGATATCATAGCCTACCGGTTGAGGAAGGAAAGGCTCGTGAGAAGGGCCGTGGAGACCACCATCCCCACAAGATACGGGGGGGAGTTCAGGGCCATAGCCTACGAGAACGATGTGGACTTCCACGAACACCTTGCCCTTGTGAAGGGTGATATAGGTCCTGACGAACCGGTCCTTGTGAGGGTCCACTCCGAGTGCCTCACAGGGGATGTCTTCGGTTCTGAAAGGTGCGACTGTGGCGATCAACTGAGGTGCGCCATGAGGATGATAGCCAGGGAAGGCAGGGGGGTCATAGTTTACATGCACCAGGAGGGGAGGGGTATAGGGCTTGTGAACAAGCTCAAGGCCTACAACCTCCAGGATCAGGGCCTCGATACGGTGGAGGCCAACAGGGAGCTCGGTTTCGAGCCCGATCTGAGGGATTACGGCATAGGGGCCCAGATACTGCTCGATCTGGGTGTGAGGAAGATGAGGCTCATGACCAACAATCCGAAGAAGATAAAGGGCCTTGAGGGATACGGCCTTGAGATCGTCGAGAGGGTGCCCATAGAGACCATCCCCCACAGGAGAAACATAGGCTATCTCAAGGCGAAGAGGGATAAACTTGGCCACCTTATAGAGAACCTTGAGGTGGTTGAGGACCACCTCTCTGAAGATGAGATACGGTGCAAGTGTTAAGCCGGGAAGGAGGAAGGTATGGGAAGGGTCTATGAAGGTAGCCTTGTAGCAAAGGGGCTCAGGTTTGCCCTTGTGGTGAGCAGGTTCAACGACTTCGTGGGCCACAGGCTCAGGGAAGGGGCAATGGATACCCTTTTAAGGAGCGGGGCAAGCGAGAAGGATATAGATGTTGTGATGGTCCCGGGCTCCTTCGAGATCCCACTTACGGCAAAGACCCTTGCAAGGACAGGCAGGTACGATGCCGTCATATGCGTTGGGGTCATCATCAGAGGGGATACTCCCCACTTTGATTTCGTGTGTTCCGAGGTGTCGAAGGGTATATCGAGGGTCTCCCTTGAGGAAGGGGTGCCTGTTGCATTCGGTATCATCACAGCCGACACCATTGAGCAGGCCATTGAAAGGGCTGGCACAAAGGCAGGGAACAAGGGAAGGGATGCCGCCCTTACGGCCATAGAGATGGCAAACCTTCTTAAGGGGCTGAAAGGGGTGTGAGATGCCAAGCAGGCACAGGGCAAGAGAGTTCTCCCTTAAGGCCCTCTACCAGATGGACATATCCAAGAGCTGGGATGTGGAATCCATCCTCCAGAACGGAGGGTTCATCGACAGGAAGGGCGTTGACATGGATTACTCCCTGAAGCTCCTGAAAGGGGTTGTGGAGAACAGGGAGGCCATCGACAAGGTGATAGAGGAGGTCTCCATACACTGGAGGATAGACAGGATGAATGTGGTTGACAGGAACATCCTCAGGATAGCCGTCTTTGAGCTCTTCTACTGCCCTGAGACGCCCTACAAGGTGGTGATAGACGAGGCCATAGAGCTCGCCAAGACCTATGGCACAGAGGATTCTCCCTCCTTTGTAAACGGCATCCTCGACTCCATTGCAAGGAAGCATGTCCTCCACGAACCCCTGTAGGCTGGATGGACGGTTTTAGGAAGCCTTCAGACCATGCCCTTAGGCTTTCACCTTTCCATATCAAGGGGTTTGTCCTGGGCCCTGAAGAAGGCAGAGGAGCTTGGCTGCGACATCCTCCAGATCTTCTCCAGGAATCCCAGGGGCTGGAGGAGGGGGGAGATTAGCGAGGGGGAAGCCGAGAGGTTCAGGGAAGACCTTATGAACAGCTCCATCTCCACCCTCATACTCCACACCTCCTACCTCACAAACCTTGCCACCAGTGACGAAGAGATATACCGTCTTTCCATAGGGGCCATCAAAGAGGATATGGAGAGGGCCCTCATGATAGGCGGACAGATGGTTGTGACCCACATAGGGAGCACAAAGGGTGGAAGCAGATCCAGGGGGATCTCAAGGGTTGTAAAGGCCCTTGAGGAGATAGGCCGGTCCATGGATGGGGAGGTGAGATTGCTCCTTGAGAACTCCTCCGGTTCGGGTTACCATGTGGGCTGGTCTGTTGAGGAGATCGGGGAGATCCTGAGGCCCTTCAGGGGGAACGGATCGATCGGCTTTTGCCTGGATACCTGCCATGCCTTTGCCGCAGGTTACCCCATCCACGAAGAGGGGGGTCTTTCCCGACTCCTTGAGGGTATCCAGTCCTCCATAGGGATGGAGAGGCTCCATCTCCTCCACCTGAACGACTCCAAGGGGGATCTCGGATCAAGGGTGGATCGTCACGAGCATATAGGCAGGGGGAGGATAGGCACAAGGGGTTTCAGGATCATATTGAACCACCCCCTCCTGAGGGAACTCCCCATGATCCTTGAGACCCCAAGGAAGAGTGATGAAGACGACAGGAGGAACATGAGGGTTGTCAGAAGGCTCATGAAAGGAGGGGTCTTGAGATGAGGGTGATCGTGATAGGGGCAGGTGTTGTTGGATACACCATAGCCGAGAGGCTGGCCAGTGAGGGCCAGGATGTGGTTGTGATCGAGAAGGATGAGAAGCGGGTGAAGGAGATAAAGGAGGCCCTCGATGTCAAGGTGATCCAGGGCAACGGGAGCAGCCCCAGGGTGCTCAAGGAGGCAGGGATAGATGAGGCCGATATGGTCATAGCCGTTACCGACAGTGATGAGGTGAACATGATAGCCTGCCTCATAGCAAACACCCAGACGAGGATACCGAAGAAGATCATCAGGGTGAGGAACCCGGACTACACAGGCTACAAGGAACTCTTCCTCGGTGGACCCCTGGGTATAGACTTCAACATAAACCCGGCCCTTGTTGCAGCAGAAAGGATACTGAAGATCATCCATGTCCCCGGTGCCACAGATGTGGTCGATTTTTCTGAAGGGGCCATAAAGCTTGTGGGCATAAGGCTCGGGAAGGAGAGTGAGGTGGTTGGCAAGAGGCTCAGGGACCTCAAAGAACTCCATCCCCACAACAGGGTCCTCATCGCCTCCATATACAGGGGGATGGAGACGATCATACCCGATGGTAGCGAGACCCTTGAGGAAGGGGATCATCTCTTCATTGTCACCGTCCCTGAGGAGATACCGAAGGTCCTGCAGCTGTTCGGCAAGAGGGAGCCGGCAGGAAGAAGGGTGATGATCGTTGGTGGGGGTTACATAGGGTCCTACATAGCAGGAAACCTCGAGAAGGAGGACTTCCTTGTAAAGGTGATAGAGAAGGACGAGGAGAGATGCAACTACCTTGCCCAGGTGCTGGAAAAAAGCCTCATCCTCCACGGTGATGGCACGGACCAGGAGCTCCTCAAGGAGGAAGGGATAGGGGATGTGGATACCTTCGTTTCCGTTACAAACGATGAGGAGGACAACATCCTCATCTCCCTCCTTGCAAAGAACCTGGGGGCAAAGAGGGTCATAGCCCTTGTGGACAAGCCAGAGTATGTCTCCCTTGTCTCCACCATAGGGGTGGATGTCGTGGTGAGCCCAAGGCTTGCATCGGTGGGCAGTATCCTCCAGTTTATAAGGAGAGGCAAGATCCTGTCCGTTACCACCCTTGTGGAAGAGAGGGTTGAGGTGATAGAGACGGTTGCAATGGAGACATCCGACATAGTGGGAAGGCCCATAAAGGAGATAAAGTTCCCGGAGGGGGCAATCATAGGGGCCGTGTGCAAGGGCGAAAGGGCCATGATCCCTGATGGGGAGACGGTGATCGATCCAGGGGACAAGGTGGTCATATTCGCCCTGAGGAAGGCCATACCCAGGGTGGAGAAGGCCCTCATGGTGAAGCTGGAGTTCTTCTGATGAGGTTCGGGGTTGTCCTCCATCTCCTCGGGGTTGTCTACACCTTCGTTGGTCTGTCCATGCTCTTTCCCCTCTTCCTCTCCCTCTACTACGGAGAGGACCCCTACCCGTTTCTCACCTCCCTTGCCATCGCCACTGTAACAGGGCTTCTCCTCTTCTCCTCCTTCTACCGGAGGGAAAGGGAGATAGGCCACAAGGACGGTTTCCTCATCGTCACCCTTGCATGGATAGGGGTTGCCTTCTTCGGCTCCCTGCCCTATATCTTCTCAGGTGCCATAGACTCCTTCATAGATGCCTACTTCGAGTCCATCTCTGGCTTTACAACCACAGGGGCTACCGTCCTTCCAGAGATAGAGGGCCTTCCCAGGGGTATCCTCCTGTGGAGGAGCCTCACCCACTGGCTCGGTGGAATGGGCATCATCCTCCTGTCCATTGCCATCCTTCCCCTCCTTGAGGTGGGTGGTATGCAACTCTACAAGGCAGAGGCAGCCCATATCACCTCTGACAGACTTGCACCCCGTATCATAGCCACAATAAGGATACTGTGGCTCGTCTATGTGGGTATAACGGTGGTGGAGTTTGTGTTCCTCCTCTTTGCGGGTATGAACCCCTTCGATGCCATTGTCCATGCCTTTGGCACCGTGGCCACAGGGGGGTTCTCGAACAGGGACATGAGCATCGAGAGTTACAACAGCCTATCCATAGAGTTGATAATCCTCTTCTTCATGGTATTATCGGCAACAAGCTTTGCCCTTCACTACAACTTCCTGAAGCAGGGTTTCAGGGCCTATATCAGGAGTTCGGAGATAAGGTTCTACTACTCCATAATGTTTGCAGGGGTGTCGGTGGTATTTGTGGATCTCTGGCTGAACGGGGGGCTTTCCCCTGCCGAGGCACTGAGGGAGGCCAGTTTCAACGCCGTCTCCATCTCCAGCACCACCGGGTTTTCCTCTGCCGATTTTGCTGAATGGCCCTCCCTTTCCCAGTCTGTACTGGTCCTCTTGATGATCATGGGAGGTTCTGTGGGATCCACGGCTGGTGCAATAAAGATGCTGAGGATAACCATCCTCATGAAGGTCATCTATCGGGAACTCATGCACCTCATCCACCCCCATGCGGTGATAAACATAAAGGTGAATGGCAGACCCGTATCCCAGGACGTCCTGGACAGTGTTGTGGGCTTCACATTCCTCTATCTCACCGTCTTTGTGGTCTCGTCCCTGGGGATGGCCTTCCTTGGTTTCGACATCGTTACCGCTGTCTCTTCCGTTGCTGCAACCCTGGGAGGAGTGGGACCAGGCCTTGGCATGGTGGGTCCTCTCTCAAACTACGGCCCCCTTCCGGATGCGGGTAAGATTATCCTCATCATCGACATGCTCCTTGGAAGGCTGGAGATATTCCCTGTATTGATCCTCTTGACCCCGGAATTCTGGAGAGGATAGAAAGGAGGTAGGATCTATGCTTGACCTTGTAATCATCGGTGGAGGGCCTGCAGGGCTTACAGCAGGCATATACGCCCAGAGGTACATGCTAAAAACCGTGCTCCTTGAAAAGCAACTTGTGGGGGGGCAGGTGCAGTTGAGCGATGTCATTGAGAACTGGCCAGGGATAAAGAGCATAAGTGGCATGGAGCTTTCCGAAAGATTCGAGGACCATGCCAAGAGCCTTGGCCTCAAGATCGAGTATGGAGAGGTCACAGGGATAGATGAGAGGGATGGAAAGAGGGTGGTAAAGACAACAGATGGGGAGATAGAGACAAGGACGGTGATAGTTGCCACCGGAGCAAGGCCCAGGGAACTCGGCGTTCCCGGGGAGAGGGAGTTCAGGGGGAAGGGGGTTTCCTACTGCGGGACCTGTGATGGCCCCCTCTTCAGGGGGAAGGATGTCCTTGTTGTGGGAGGTGGTGACACGGCCATAAAGGAGGCCATCTACCTGAGCAAGCTCGTAAACCGCCTCTATGTGGTCCACAGGAGGGACCAGCTGAGAGCGGAAAAGATCCTCCAGGAACGGGCCTTCTCCATTGAAAACATCGAGTTCAAGTGGAGCTCTCTACTCACAAGGATAGAGGGAAAAGACGGCGTTGAGAGGGCCATTATCCACAACAAGAAGACAGGGAAGGATGAAGCTATAGAAGTGGAGGGGGTATTCATCTTTGTCGGCATCGTACCGAATACCGAATTTGTGGATGTGGAGAAGGACGAGTGGGGCTTCATAAAGACCAACCAGAGGATGGAGACATCCAGGGAGGGGATCTTTGCGGCAGGTGATTGCAGGGCAACCCCTCTGAGACAGATCACCACCGCCGTAGGCGACGGCGCCATAGCCGCCTACATGGCGGAACAGTACGTGGCAAGGATGGGGTAGGGCTCCAGGGGTGCAGTTGACGTCTGGCACCATGTTGGGTCAGCCATAAAAAAGGACCCCTTGCGGGGCAAGGTGTTCCAGCCACCTCTATCAGGCTTTTACGGTGAAAGCAGATTGCATCCATTGAATTTTTGGGCTATGTTTTAACCTTGGCCTTCGACCCTTTTGCATACAGTCTGTCAAGAGGACTCTCGGGAATATTGGCCATCTCTCTCATAACATGGGTATATACCATCGTTGTCTCCACATTCTTGTGTCCAAGAAGCTCCTGAACCTCCCTTATGTTGACCCCATTCATCAACAGATGCGTTGCAAAGCTGTGACGCAGGGTGTGCACAGTCGCATGTTTTGGAATCCCCGCCCTTTTCACCGCCTTTCTCATTGCATTCTGCACGGTCTTGCCGCTTATATGATGCCGCCTTATCTTTCCGCTTCTCGGGTCGATTGACAGTTTCGAAGATGGGAACGCATACTGCCAGCACCACTGTTTTGCAGCGTGCGGATATTTACGCTCAAGGGCGTCCGGAAGATATAC